>NZ_JBMPOW010000015.1:0-179131 GCF_049340205.1 Undibacterium sp. Ji49W
CTTCGTGGCCGAACAGGTTTTTGTAGATGGTGTTGACGGTTTGCGCTGTGGTCAGGTTGGCATACGTGTCTGCGTATTCTTTCTGAACGGAGAAGCTTTGCGCGATGTCTTTGAGGGACAGGTTGGAGGCTGTCCAGTATGCCAGGCCCAATGGGTCCGCTGGACGGTTGAAATAAGCGATGTAAAGCTTTTGGATATCACTAGCTGCATTAGCCATTTAGAACTCCTAATTTATGATTTAAAAAGTGCGAAGCTTGCTTTTTAGGCACCTACTCGCGTTATGGCAAGCAGATAGTCGCAGATGCACCTTGTCAAGGATGTGACGCAAATCACATTCTCAAAAAAAGCAAGACAACACAACATTTGGCGCTCATCTTTCCCGGGTTTTCGATTTGTTCTGCAGAAACAGCTTTCAAATGGAAAATCCGGATGTGACTTTGCCAACCTATTATTATAAGGGGAGCCCCCCGGTAAACCCAAATGAATATTACGTTACAGGAAATGCAGAAATCATTTATCCATTTGCAATGCCAAGACAATGAGTAAATCAGGAAATACCTGCATTTTCAGCAATACAGAGACACTTATATAGAGCAAACATGGGGATACTCACTTCTATATAGAGGATACGAAACTGGTATCAACGTGCTATCAGATGTCGTTGGTACTATATTTCATCAGATCTAAAGTTACGTTTGCTCACAAAATTAATTGACGACAATTCATTCATTTAGGCGGCCGGAGCGCCTCAAAATAAAATCATGCTTGCAATCTCATAAAGTGAATATTTACGATGAGCGGCATGTCGCGATGTGAAAAAACAACAAAAAAAGTAAGTCATATCAACGGAAATTGTTGACTAAAACAAAAAGGCTCCGTTTTACCGGAGCCTTTCATAGCTAAGTACCAACTACTAACCACCAACAGAGCTTATTTTTTATTCCAGTAAGTCACACCATACGCGTAACGATTACCTGCATTGTCTAGCCTGGAAGAGAACACATAGGCAGCAGTACCGCCTTTTTCTGCAGTGACCGCACCATTCACCTGCATATTATTAGGGTAAGTATTCTGATTACCGCCTGCTAAAGTCCCATTGGCGCCAACGACTCCCTGCGCCTGTAGTGCAAAACGCTCATTCCCGGTCAACAAATCAAAGCTTGTGGCAAAACTGGATTTTGCGAAATCAAGTTGCAGTTTACCATTTTCAAGTTTGGCGGCAGCTTCCAGTCCTTTTTGATCCACGACGACAGCCTGACTATCCGTCAAGGAAAATCCCATGGTTCCCGTAGTCGGCACCTGCCATTCAGCGCCCTTGCTGACAGATACCTGGTACCGGTTATTAAGACCAACATTGGTTGCGCCATCTTTTTCAAGCTTGATCACATCAAACTGTGCGCTTTGACCAAGCACATCAATCCAGCGCCCCCAAATTATAGTGTTGGTCAGTGCAACGCCTGCGCCTCCAGTACCGGTGCCGCTTCCCGTACCAGTGCCGCTGCCTGTACCTGCGCCAGTGCCGTTACCTGTGCTGTTACCAGTTCCAGCATTTGTACCCGGCGTAGTTCCGATCGCCACAGTCTGTTTGACCCCACCAACCTTGGTTGGATCAAGGTTGGGATCAATGACGGCAGGTGCAACCGCTGCCGAAGAACCGCCAACAACTGCCTTTACGCCGGGTTCATCTGGGCGTGGTGGCGCTACAGCATCAGGCGCAAGGCCCGCTGCAGCCTGAAGCAGTTGCGGCTTATTCTGGCCTTTATTGATTTGCAGCAGCAAACCCTGTTGGCGTGCAAACAACTCCGTTGCAGCACCACCTTCACACGGACCACGCCCCTGCGGAGAACAAGCCCCATCAAAACCACTGACCACTACACCGCCTTCAACCACGGCAATACGGGTCGTATCAGCGGTCGTAAATACCGTAAAGTCGGTACCACGCACTCCGATGGCAGCCACAGGCGTGTTAAACCGGAAATTCTGCCTTGCTAATTTAACTGCGCTGCCCGAAACGCTACGCGCGACGCCATTCAACAATTCCAGTTTGATGCTGGTATTTGCCGGATCTTTTTTATCCACGTGATAAGTCACAATGCGCGCCTCACTATTCGGGCGCACGATCAACAGACCATCATCAATGGTTTTCATATAGATGTAACTGTCAGCCCCCGTCTTGATACTGGAACCTTCTTGCACAGCACCATCCATCACGGCAGCTTTGCCGTTGATTTCAACCTTGCCCCATATGGCAGTCACCTTCGCGGCTTCGCCGGCGAACGCTATTGCAGGTATCGCCAGCAATGCTGCCAGGCTGCATTTCGCCAACAGGCGTATTGCGTTTACCATGTTGCTTTTCATATTTATTCCTCACTTGCCCGTGTTCTGGCAAAGTTCTTTCTCACCGGACACCCAATGTTCCAGTCAATATCAGCACTTATTTTGTTATTATCCACTGATATTCAAATATTATTGTGACGACGGTCACAATTTACGATTTCCAGCTACTATATCATTTTTCAGCTAAGCCATTGAAAATAGAAGGAATATTGTAAAAAATAGCATCATGACCGTTTCAAATGGCGGGGATTGCGGGTGAAAATGGAAAATAGCCGATTTATGATTGGCTTTTCTGTGGTTTATTTTCACACCAAATTTATTGCCTTGCACAAATATGATGCGCAAAATTGACACAATTTAAACATTTCAGATTATCATGCAGCCGAATTAATTTTGATCGGCACAACAATCAAATGCCTCTTGCACAGTGAATAATTCAACGACCATTGTTACACTATCATGAGGCATGCGCTTAATTTTTTTTTGCGTATCCCGGCAAAAACTTATCTATGGCTGATGATCGCGGCAATGGCTGTTGGGCTATGCGCTGTCAATCAATGGCTACCGGAAAGTCAAAGACTGTTTTCCGGTGACGAATGGCTGCGCGATCACTATGTCCGCTTTAGCGCAAAAGAGTTACCGGAAGAGCGACTGGCCCTGATCGACATTGACGACCACAGTATCGATGTCCTGGGCGCTGCGCCGTGGCCGCGTACCCGTATCGCGGACCTGATAGAAAAACTGATTGTTGAATTTGATGTGCGTGGTGTTGCGCTGGATATTTATTTTGAAGAGCAGAAGGATACCGTCGGCGACCAGAGACTCGCCATGCTGGCAACCCACGGACCAGTGGTGCTGGCACAGGCCTTCGATTTCAGCAAAGATAAATTCACACCTGCACGCAACGGTCAGTTAATAGGTGGAAAATCGCTGGCTACGGCCAAACCTGGTGATCCCCCCAGAATGGCGCATGCAACAGGTTATATAGCCAACCATGAAGGACTGAACAAGGCGCGATTCATCGGCAATATCGGCTTTGTCCCGGACAAGGATGGAACTTTACGCCGAATTCCGGTTCAGACTCGCTTCGGTGACAAAGTGTATGACGGGTTGTCGCGTGTCTTGCTTGAATGTTGTTCAAAAATACGCCCTGATCAGTTATTCAAGACGACAAGCCGTTTTTCGGATGTCGATGAAAATGGCTTTTCGCGAGTAGAGTACAGCCGAACCCTGTCATCATATGATGTGGTGCCTGCTTTAAGCGTTTTACAGGATACCGTGCCACTCGAAACTTTACGTGGCAAATACATTATTATCGGCTCGTCATCACTGAGTCTGGCAGATCGTGTACCAACGCCGCTGTATCATTTGACCAGCGGCTTTTTGGTGCATGCACAAGCTCTCACTACGCTGCTGGATGAACAGGAAGGACGCGAGTATGTGAAATGGCCAGGTGGCCTGATTGCCCTGCTGTTCAGTATGCTGACTGCGGGAATCGCGGTATTCATGTTTCCGCGTTTTTCAGCGTTATCGAATACCTTGATGCTGGCGGCAGCATCCGCGCTGTGGATAGCGCTGGCATGCAAGGTAGTTGAGCATGACATGTGGTTTTCACCTGTTGGCCCGCTGATGGCAAACTTTTTTTTACTGGCGGTAGCAGTGCCTTTTGGCTGGCAGACAGCGCAACGTAAATCGCGCCGCTTGCTAGGGACATTACAGCAATATGTGGCCAAGGCGGTAGTGCAAGAGTTATTACGTAGTGACTTGAAAGACCCTCTGGCACCGCGCCAGCTTCACGTCACGACACTTATTGCTGATATGGAAGGCTATACCAGTCAGGTAGAAAACTTACCGATGGAACAGGCTGCCAGTCTGACCCGTGAATTTCTGGAGTGCCTGACAGCGCCGGTATTGGCCAAGGGCGGTACCCTGGACAAGTACACAGGTGATGGCCTGGTCGCCTTTTGGGGAGCTCCCCTGCCGGTTGAAAACCATGCCGACCTGGCAGTCGATGCAGCGATCGAGATTGTCAGAAATGTCAGAAAATTAAGTACCCAATATGAGCAACAAGGGAGAAAAAAGATTAGAGTACGAATTGGCATAGAGAGCGGCATCGCCATCGCAGGAGATTTTGGAAGTTCATTCCGCAGCATCTACACGGCAGTCGGGGACAGCGTGAATACCGCGTCCCGGCTGGAAGATGCTGCACGCCATTACCCTTACGACATCATCATCGGCAAAGGCACGGTTGATGGTTCAACCAGGCACCATTTCCAGTCGTTGGGGGAGCGCCTGCTAAAAGGCAAGGAAAAACCTACTGCCATTTATACGGTAGAGGTTTCTGCATGAGGGGTTTCAAACTGTTGCGCCAGCTACCACTATGCATGTTGATCGCCCTGCTGACACAGCAAGTAGCACGTGCCGACGATGGCACAGAAAATGACGCGCTCTACATTGATGCATTGAAAGCCATTAGTGAAAAACGTCATGATGACGCTAAAATCATGCTCGGCAAACTGATAGAAAAAATGCCGCAGCATGGCGGTGCACTGCTCGATCTGGCCATGCTGCAATGCGAACTTGGCAACAAGGAAGAAGCAGACAGACTGTTCCAGACCATGAAGGCAAGTCTGCCACTGTCCGGAGAGCAATTGCACAAGCTGGAGTTATTGCAGCCGAAAAATTGCATCCCACGCAATCCTGACAGAAAATTCGCGGTAACACTGGAAGCCGGCTATGACAGCAATGTGAACCAGGGTGCCAGCAACCCCAACTTCATTCTGGGCAGTGGCGCACAACAAATTGAATTGCAACTCTTGCCGGAATACCAGCCCAAAGCAGACCGCTTTGCGACGGTATCAGCCAATGCTTCGCAAGAATTCGGTAAAACCGGCACACTGGGCTATACGCAGGTGCGCTTGCGCAATTATGAATCCCTGTCGGCATTCAATACCGCAGCCCTTGCGGTTGGGCTGGAACAACCCTGGAATTGGCAAGACTATAATTTCCGTGCTACTGGTCTGTTCAGCCTGCTGACACTGGGTGGCCAGTTATATCAAAAACAGGAAATTGTGCAACTGCGCCTGACACCGCCGGTGCGCGAATCCAGTCCATGGCGTTTCGGCACGATTGTCAGCTACAGCAATGTCCAATATCCAACCTTGTCCAATTTTGACGCGCATACCTGGGAACTACGCGGCCTGCTATCTTACGAGACAGAAAAATTCCTGCTGCAAGGTGGACTGGCCTTTCTGGCTGATCGTGCTCATGCTGATCGCCAGGGCGGTCATCGTCAGGGCTATTACAGCTTCCTGAACCTCAGGCGGCAGTTATCGCAACGCTATGAACTGGAGTTGGGATGGAACCGCCAATTATGGCAAAGCCAGTCCATCTACTCCCCGAATCTGATCGAAGTCGCGCGAAGCCAGGATACGCAAACCCTGAAAGCTGCACTGAGCTGGGTGATGGCAGACAGGCAAACGCTGCAACTGGAATTCCGGGCCACAAATAACAAGGAAAATATCTCCATCCTTCAATACAATGGCAAAACCCTGCAATTGAGCTGGCAGTGGCAGAATTTTTAGCAAGGATGCGGCGTAGATGGAGTTATCAGTTTTTACCAGCCAGGCAGTGCTTTGGCTTTTTGCCCTGTCGGCAACGCTGGTGTGTGTAGGTAGTTTATTGCCAGCCAAATGGATGCCGCCGATCAAACACGACAAATTTGCCCATTTTGTCGCATTTGGCGGCATGGTTTTGATTGCGCGCGTACTCGCGGCAAATCTGAATGAGCTGGCGGTCTGGTCCGCCGGCTTGCTGATCGCAGGATTTTGCATAGAGTTGTTGCAAGGCTTTGTACCAGGCCGTAATTTTTGCTGGAAAGACCTGCTTGCCAATGCAGCCGGCATCGGTTCAGGGATGCTGTTTTGCCTGTTGCTGGAATATACTCTGGCAGCCAATTAAGCAGCACAAGCTTGTAAAACGGACATATTGATGGGTAATGCAGGTCGCCAAAATTCGTGAATAAAGACCGTGCATATATCCGGACGTCAGCAAAAATCACAAAAAATCGGCGAAAATAGACAAAATAAAAAGAAATTGCATTGAAAAGTAATCGGTAACTACAGGAAATGATGGTGTCCTTACAGACTTTGCAGACATGATTTGATATTGTAGACAGTCGTCACCATCTAACACCAAGATCATCATCTGGTGCTTGGATGGCAGACAGTTTCATGAAGCGAGTGACAAATACATCATCAAGCCAGACCGCGCGGGGTGCAATGATCAGCATGGATATTGGCGCTGTAACCGGTGCGGTGATTGGGGTGGTGATTGGGGCAGTGATTGGCGCAGTAATTGGATTAAGCAATGACAGTATCAAACAATGAAGTCGCTGTAATCAATAGCAAGGCCCCGGCTACGGAGCAGGCTAGTGCATTGCCAGGGCAATTGCAGATCAAGATTCCGATTCAGACCAAGGTCCAGGTCAAAGTTAATCAAATCACCGTTAACCTGCGGAATATTCCCCTGTTGATGGGCCTGAACGATGAAGACATGGGCAAGGTCAAAGCCGATATGCGTGTCCGTCACTTCAACAAGCGTGACGTGGTATTGCAAAAAGGGGGCATCGGTGACAGCCTGCTGTTTTTGCTGTCCGGGCAATTGCAAGTCGTGGATGTCACTGAAGATGGCCGCGCCATCGGTCTGCGCATGCTCAAGGAAGGCGATTTCTTCGGTGAAATTGCCATCATCAATGGCACTCCCAGGTCAGCCTCTGTGGTCGCCTTGAGTAATGTACTGGTCGGTTTTTTGCCCAGTGTCACGGCACTGCACCTGTTTTCCCATTCGCCCGCCATGGCCAATATGATGTTGCGACATCTGGCAGAAAAAATTCAGCGTGATTCAGAATTCCGGGCCCTGCTGAGTATCAGCAATACCTCTCGCCGGATTTATGCCTTCATTGCCCTGTTCAAAAAGATTATGCCAGGCAATCTCGAAGTCATCGAAAACCTGCCTACCCATCAGGACATCGCGATGATGATCAATACCAGCCGCGAAACCGTGACGCGCGCGCTATTGCACCTGGCCCAGCAAGGCATCGTCGAAAAAGACCTGCACCGCCTCATCATTCGCAAGCCTGATGAACTACAGAAACTGGCGCTGGGCGCAGGTCTTTGAAACCGTGCATCAGTTGCACTAACAGTTACGCTTAACGCCTGGCTGACGATGCTATTTAACTCATTTGGTTTTTTGTTTGCTTTTTTGCCAGTCACACTGGCCGTCTGGCTATTCCTGCGACAAAAGGCTGGCCTGCGCATCGCCCTGAGCTGGCTGGTGATTGCTTCCCTGTTTTTTTATGCCGTATGGGATGTGCGTTATTTAGCAGTACTGCTGACTTCCATCAGCATCAATTTCTGGTTGGGGGGACGCATTTTACAGGCCCGCCAGCAAGGTAGCGATGACCGCGCAAGTCTATGGTTAAAGCTTGGCGTAGCATTCAATTTGCTGGTGCTGGGCGGCTTCAAATACACGTATTTTCTTGCGGCAAACCTGTTTGGCCTGTTCCAGGCGGCACCACCCTTTGACACTATCGTCCTGCCGCTGGCCATTTCATTTGTGACTTTCCAGAAGATCGCCTATCTGGTCGATTGCCGGCGTGGACAAGTGCAAAGGCATGACGCACTTGATTATCTGTTCTTTGTTTCCTTTTTCCCGCAATTGATTGCTGGCCCCATCGTGCACCACAAGCCACTGATTGCACAAGCCAATACCGACAGCAATCCCCTGTTTTCACAAAAAGAAGCACTGGTAAGCGGCTTTGCTTTCCTGGCGCTAGGCTTGTTCAAAAAAACCATCCTGGCCGATAGTCTGGCACGCTATGCCAGCCCGGTATTTGAAATGGCAAAACAGACTGTTCCTGGTGGCGAAGCAGCCTGGCAAGCCATGCTGGCCTATACACTGCAATTGTATTTTGATTTTTCAGCCTACTCGGACATGGCCATTGGTCTGGCCCTGATGTTTGGCTTCAAATTGCCGGTCAATTTCTTTTCACCCTATAAAGCGACATCCATCATCGATTTCTGGCGCCGCTGGCACATGACCTTATCGAGTTTTTTGCGTGACTATCTGTATATCCCCCTGGGCGGTAATCGCCATGGTGAATTCAAGCGGTATCGCAATCTGTGGCTGACAATGCTGCTGGCAGGCATCTGGCATGGTGCTGGCTGGAACTTCATGTTGTGGGGTGCATTGCATGGCAGCATGTTACTCGTCAATCATTTCTGGCATCACTTGCTGAAGAGCAGGCCGGCACTGGCAAACGCGTGGCAAACCCTGCCGGATGTCGTCATGATGGCCCTGACATTTTTACTGGTCGCATTTGCCTGGGTACTGTTCAGGGCCACCGACATGAGCAGTGCATTGCGCATGTATACCGCCCTGTTGCACCCATTTTCTGGTAACACCATGCCTGCACTGCCCTGGCATGCCCCGATACAGCTGGCAGAAGGCTTGCTAAGTGCCTCCCCGGACCTCGCATGGGCCTGGATAGGCATAGGGTTACTGACCGTCTGGTGCCTGCCGAATTCGGTGCAAGTGCTTTCTTATGAAGCGGATGCCAATGTCCGCCTCAAAACCATCTCAACAAGAATGCAGATTACACTGGGCATAGGCTGCGGCACCTGTTTATGGCTGGCACTGAAATGGATGGCCGTGCGACCCGCAACAGAATTTCTCTACTTCAATTTTTGAGGAAGTCAGAGTATGAAAAAATTCTGGATCAGCGTCGCAAGCATCTTTCTCATATGGTCAGTTTTATGGATCATAGGCATTAAATACCAGCTAGGTTCAGGCACCGCCAGCTCTCGCTGGGTATTTGATGCCTACCAGCACAAAATACAAGCTGCACAGCAAGTCAGCGGACCGCGTGTCTTGATCGTGGCCGGTTCAAACGCCTTGTTTGGTATCGATTCTGGCATGCTGGAACAAGACTGGCACCGCCCGGTCATCAATCTTGGTGTCAATGCAGGACTTGGCCTGCCGTATATACTGGATATGTCAAAACGGGTAGCCCGCCCGGGTGACATTATTCTGATGCCGATGGAATATGCTTTGTATCTGGATGACGGCAAGGCCAATTCCCAGATCATTGACTATGTGATGGCGCGCGACCTCGATTACTGGCGTAGCCTGGGTCGTGGCGGACAATTGAAATTTGCAGCAGGCCTGAGTGCAGAACGTTTGTTGAATGGCTTGCGTCACCTGCCAGACCTGCCCGTCACCAGTGGCACTTACGGCGCCCATCATCTGGACGCGCGTGGCGATCAAACCCATACCAGCCCGGCTGAACGCTCACCCGGTGACATCGCCGCCGTCAAGGCAGTCAAGGCCTGGAATTATGGCCACAGAGCCCATACCGAAACCGGTGGCTGGAATAACATTGCAGACTATGCACTATGGGCGAAAAATCAGCACATCTGCCTGATTGCCGTACCGACCGTGCTGCTGCATCATGCGAAATATGATACCGATCCTGAAGACCAGGTGTTTTACACGCAATTCCCAAACCGGCTGAAACAACTGGGTCTTGAGTTTCTGGGCAAACCACAGGATTTCATGTATCCACCCGAGTGGTTCTTCGATACCGACCATCACTTGCAGGACTGGGCCAGGGCCAAACATACTGCACGCCTGATACAGCTTTTGCATACCAGGCCACCAACTGCCTGCGGCCATTGACCGCAGGCATTGTCGCCAGTATCAAGCGACTTACAACCTGCCGATTTCAATATCCAGCGTATTTGCGACACCATCGATCATGTTCAGCAAGCGCTGCGACAAGGCTGGCCATTGCCGCGTTGCGGTCCATGCCTGCGCCTGAGTCGCTTTATCACACAGGGCCTGCTGATCATCCAGAATCCTTGCAATGCCACGGGCAATATCTTCCGGTTCCGTGCCTGGCAGGATATGCACTGCCTCTTTCACGTCATCAAAAATTGACAGCGGTGTGACCGCAACAGCACGCCCTGATGCCAGGCCCATGCGCACCGCAGCACTGGAAGACTCTTGCGTTTGCTGGTAAGGGTAGACAATCAGGTCGGCCTGCTGCAACCAGGATTGGCTGACTTCATCAGTCAGGTAATCTGTCAGGAAAGTAACGCGGTCCTGTATGTTCAGCTCATGCATCAGATGGCGGCATTGATGATATTCATGTTGCGATACTCCGGCAGGATACAGGGAAGTCACCAGCAACAAATGGTAATCCTCATTGTCCTTTGCCAGCATGGCAAACGCCTTGATCAAGGACAATATACCTTTATGCGGCAACAGGAAGCCATACGCGGCAATGACGGTTTTACTTTCCAGATGGCGTGCATCTATCAAGGAAGATGCGCGCACCTGTGTAGGCATCAGTCCCTGTGGGAAGAAAACCAGATTGTCTGTTATTCCGAAATCCTTGAGTCTGTTCAAATCATCAATGCCATGCACGAACAGACGTTCTGCCATTTTCAATTCGGAGACGATATTCTGTAAAGAAATCACTTCCTGTTCAGTTTTGATGTCCGCCGTAGAATGAAAGAAAACATAGACCGGAATATGGTCTGCTTTCAGCCGCACGATCAGGTTGGCCAGCGCCGATAAAGGAAAGAAACCGAAATTATATTGAATCACTATGGCTTCGAGCTTTTGTTCCTGAATATTCAGGTAGGCATAATCCATCGTTTCTTCCATGCTGGCATCCCAGCAACGAATAACGTTTTCTGCATCACGAGCCGTTCTTTCCGGGATATGGCTGCTCAAAAATACCAGCCTGTCTGCCGGCATACCCGAAGACAGGAATGAGGAATAGGAGGCAATGCCGCAGCGTGCATTCCAGCTACTGATCCAGCCTATGCGAGGCTCCTTACGTAACAGTGGCTGCTGTTCAAGTGCGGCAATCGCCTGCCGGGTACGCTCGGCAACATTCGCCCATGCATAGTTTTGAGAAATGTAATCATAGGCAGCTTCTGTCCTGATCGAGATCAGGTCGGGCGGGCTGGCATGCACTTCTTTCATCAGTGCGGCCAGATGATCAATATCCGGATCAACCCAGGATGAATGCGAGGAACTGAAGTGTGAGGTCGACTTGGCGAAACGATAGTCGCATAGCCACGCACGGTCATCATTGCAGAAATCCATCTGCCCGCTCCAGGCTGTGGTGATGACGGGTAATTTCATCAGCATGGCTTCTGCCACCGGCAAGCCGAAACCCTCACCACGGCTAGGTGAGACGACGGCATCACATGCCTCATACAGGGCCCGTATCTGACCTTGAGAATAGTCATCCATGATGATGCACACATGCGGGTAGTGGGCATCATCTTGCTGCATCTTAAGCAGTTGTTCAGCTACATCATTATGCGGATTGGGAAAGGTCTTGATGACCAGACTGACGTCATCCGTATCGCGGAAGATCCGACCATAAGCTACCAATAAAGCATCTACGCCCTTGCGCGGGAAAGCAGAAGAAACATGCAAGAAACGATAGGTTTTCAAACCGGATAGCAGACCCTGCGCCAGCGGCTCTGCGACGATGTGCAGCAAATGATCGACACCATTGCCAACCGCAGCAATCGGCACCCGTACCCCGCTGTCACGCAACACTTTGCCGACAAAGCGTGAGACCACCGTAATCAGATCCAGCTTGCGATTGAATTCATTCACAAATTCGGCCGGGAAACCGGTTTCTTCCCATCCATAAGAATGTACTAGCCGCACCCTGGCCTGCATGTCATCCAGTGTCGGCGGATAACAATTCCGCAGAACCAGATCAGGCATATCCTTGGCGTTCTGGGTCACCAGTTGCATGGCAGCCAGATCAGGGTTAGCCGCAAGAAAATCAGCAGATGCAGCGAAATCACCATGCCCCTCACGACTACGCAGGCCCAGAAGAATCGGTTTTTCCATTTGCGGCGACAATGCGCGAGCCAGTTCCGCATTCACAATCGCCAGGCTATAACTGGAATCAAACGGCCCTTCCATCTGCCATCTGGCAACGGAGCTCACCGTTGAAACTGCATTCAATTCAGGAATAGATACATCCAGTCGCTGCAAGAATGTCTGTAAAGCCTGCTTTATCTGCTGCCTGGAAAAACGCTCTATATTCTGTCTTTGGGCGGCAATGATATGGCGACGCAGTGCTGGTTCACTCAACACCATGTGCACATGTGCAGCACAGCTAGTCGGGCTGACATCAGCATCCAGCAGTATGCCTGCGGCACCCATAGTGGCGCTGACACCGTCCGTAGTGCGGGCAATCACAGGCACGTCATGCAGCATGGCTTCAATCAAAGGCATGCCAAAACCTTCGTGCTCGCTCAGGCTCACATACACATCGGCACTGCGGTACAAGGCCAGCAAATCAGCCTCATCCACTTTTCCGGTAATCAATACCTGTGCATTCAGATCCAGTTGCTGGATACGCTCGCGCACCTGCTGTTCATAGGGCAGGCTGGTGATGCCGCCAGCCAGAATCAGACGTACTGGCTGACGTGAAAAGTAGCGCAACTCCTGCAACATCTCGACCAATTGCAGTTGGTGCTTGTGCTCACAAAAACGTCCGACAAACAGGATATTGTGGGCACCGCGCAAACTGTTGATCCGTTCAACATGATAACTATGTCCCTGCCACCGCGTCACATCCACCAGCAAAGGTATGGTCGCAATATTCGGGTAATTGGCGTCACGCAGTTCAGCGCAATTTATATCGGAATCACCAATTGCTGCCTGAAAATCAGGCATCCATAATTTCAATTGCTCCCGTCCCAAAATACTCAGTTCAGGCAAACCGTTTTCTGGCAGGAATTGTGGCGGGGTAATATTGTGATAAACCAGCACCTTGCGGGCTTTTGTTTCTGTCAGCCATGCGCAGTTTTCATATCCCAGGCTGTGATGCACCAGCAAGATATCGCTGCTGCCCAGATTCAGCTCACTCATGTGCCGGACTTCGTCCCGCACTTCGTCCTGCACCAGATCGCAAAAAATATCCGATTCAAAACCCATTTCCCGCAACAGACTACGGGTAAAAAACATACCATTGCTGACGCCGTCACCTTTCCCGCAGGAAGGACTGAATTGATGTATCTGCATCTTATTTGCGACCTATGACTGCATAATCCTGAGCACCGAACAACTCTTTGTTGATCACTGCTTCTACTGCTGTTCCACCGTGCAACAAGTGATCATCCGGGTAGGGGTGCAAACGCAAAATCTCTGCATGAGAAAAACCACGTTGACGCGCCATGAATTCAGCCACCTGCGGGACAATCGGATGCAAATGCGTAGGATCAAAATAGAAATTGCAGGCGCCGACTTTCAGATTTTCCGGATTCGGCGTTTCAAAAATAATGATGCCACCAGGACACAGCGCATGCCGGGCCGCATCAAACAAGGCAATCAATTGCTCAAATGGCAGGTGCTCAATAATCTGGAAACCGGTCACGGCACCGATACTGCCTGCCTCCTGTTCGCGCAAGTAAGCGATGGCATCGGCATGACGCACCAGGAAGCCACGATCCAGACAGGCATTGACCATAGACTGATTCATGTCGACGCCCATTGCCGGGATGCCTTGTTCGTCCAGCAGCTCCAGCCATTCACCACGACCACAACCTACATCAATCACCATTTTGCGCTGGTCTTTGGGTTCAGCGCTGATATGCGACAAATAGGGTAAATACACCTTCAGCCTGTCCTTGATATCTGCGCGTGAACCGCGGAACAGGGCTTCAAATTCCAGATAGAACTGATCCTGATCAAAATCACTGGCAACGACCGGACTCTGTATAACTGGTTTGGGCTGTGGCGTATTTGCAGGAACAACTGTCAGGTCAGGCGCCGTATTGCTTATATTGCTGATCTTGCCGACCTGATTTCGCTCATTTTGCAAACTGGTGCGCATCATCAGATTGACTGAACGTAACTGTCGCGCAATCTGCAAGCGATCAAGCTGCATCAGCCGGCTGCCCACATCCAGCGCATCATACTGATCCATGCGTATCGCAAGTTTGGGAGCCTCGAGTTCTGCAATGCGCTGGCTTTGCGCATGCAATTGCTGCTGCAGGTCAAAATAGCGTTGTAATTGTTCCTGGATTTGCTGATGCAAATTATCCATTCGGATATCCAATTGCTCCTGGAATTCTTTTTGCAAACGGTCTACTCGACCATGCAATTGTGATATCGCCACCTCAGTCTGAAAACGGGTACGGGGAAGTAGCAATACAGCATTGAACCAGGCCAGAGCATAGCCAAGTACCGGTATGCGACGAATCTTTTGCCTGAATCCGGTTGCGGGGGCCACAGGGGCGGAGACGGGAGCAGCAATAGCAGGAGGGGGTTCTGCCTCTGGCTGCGAATTCTGGATTTCTGGGTCGGCGTCTGCATTCATGCCGTCGTCCCTTGCTTTTGGCGGTTTCGGTGCCACTTGTTCAGTAAAATTTTCCAATGGCGTACGATGTCTTCTACGATGCTGGATGACACTTGCCTTTTCAGCCAGTTGCTGGGTTTCGGATTCGGATTTGTTCTGTATCGCCATATAATCAGAGTATTTTATTCATAATTGGCGGCAAATGATCAGTTTTTGAACCGCAAAAAGGGGTAGAAGTATAAATGATGATGTAAACTGCGACGAATTTATCGACGCCAGTTTTGTTTCTACGAAATGTCTGTCGTGCTGCAAGAAATCCTGTCGTGCTGGTGCAGCTATCATTTAGCCACCCGGATGCCGCCAGTTTAGCTTATTCAGCGCCGGCTCACATACGCAGTATCCTGGACGACAGGCGCGCGCTACCTATTGCAAAAGATTTATATTTTATAATTATCTGCCAAACGGCAAAGAACACAAGAAAGTTAACATGTTATTACAGCCTGTCATTCTCTCCGGGGGTTCCGGAACCCGGTTATGGCCGCTATCTCGTGAAAAGCACCCAAAACAATTGCTCGCCCTGATAGGCGAAGAAACCATGTTGCAAGCCACCGCAACGCGAGTACGCGACTTTGGTGGCAGCATAGGTGTTGCCCAAAGAATGATCGTGGTCTGCAACGAGGAATACCGCTTTATCACAGCAGAACAACTGCGGGTCGCTGGCTTTAACGACTGCACACTGTTACTGGAACCGGCAGGTCGTAACACAGCACCAGCACTGACACTGGCTGCTTTTTCTGCCGTTGCCAGCGATAGCGACGCCGTATTGCTGGTCATGCCCGCAGACCATGTCATCAATGACAAACCTGGCTTTCATCAGGCGATACAAAACGGCTTGCAGCAAGCGCTGGATGGTGCCATGGTGACGTTCGGGATAGTTCCTGACCGTCCAGAGACTGGTTACGGTTATATCCAGACTGGCGACCTGATGGCAGATACACAGGTTCGCGCGTTGCAGGCCTTTGTCGAAAAACCTGTGCTCGAAGTCGCCCAGCAATACCTGGAAGGCGGGCGTCATTTATGGAACAGCGGCATCTTCATGATGCGCGCCAGCACCTGGCTGAAAGCCATACAGCACTTCAACCCTGCCATGTATGATGCCTGTCAGGCATCCATGCAGAAGGCCAGTCTGGATTGCGATTTCGTCCGTGTGGACAAAGAAGCCTTCCTGTCCTGCCCTGCCGACTCCATCGACTATGCGGTCATGGAAAAACTCGGCAGCGACAAGAGTCTGAATATCCCCGGCTACGTCGTGCCATTTGATGCCGGATGGTCGGATGTAGGTGCGTGGGATGCTGTATGGCAAGTGTCTGACAAAGATGGCAACGGCAATACCGTGCATGGAGATGTCTTGCTTGAAGATTCGCGCAATTGCCTGGTGATCTCGGACAGCCGTCTGGTAGCCTGCCTGGGTCTGGAAGATGTGATCGTGATAGAAACACCGGATGCAGTACTGGTCACCAACAAGGCCAATACCCAGAATATCAAGCGTGTGGTGACAAGACTGAAAGAAGAAAACTACACACAAACTGACAATCACCGCAAAGTCTATCGCCCCTGGGGTCACTATGACTCAGTAGACAGCGGTGAACACTTCCAGGTAAAACGCATCGTGGTGAAACCGGGAGGGCGTCTGTCCATGCAAATGCACAATCACCGTGCCGAACACTGGATCGTGGTCAGCGGCACTGCTCTGGTAACGCGTGGTGAGGATGTCATGACGCTGGTGGCCAATCAGTCTACATATATCCCTCTGGGCGTCAAACACCGCCTGGAAAACCCGGGCGACACTGATCTGGAATTGATTGAAGTGCAATCTGGTGCCTATCTTGGCGAAGACGACATCGTCCGTTTTGATGATATTTATGGTCGTGTCGCGGGTTAATTCCCGCTAAGGAAAAAAACGCTTTGAAAGCTGTACTTATCTCACTGTGGCATTACCGCCACTTTATTCTGTCGTCCATCAAGGCTGAATTTTCAGGTCGGTTTGCACGCAGCAAACTGGGGGCCATGTGGATGATACTTAATCCACTGGCACAGGCAACGATCTTCGCCATCGTGTTATCCGAGGTGCTGGCAGCCAAGATGCCCAACATCGACAACAAGTCTGCCTACGCCATTTATCTGATGGCAGGCATGTCGGCCTGGGGCCTGTTTTCGGAAATCATCACACGTTGCACCACGGTCTTTATCGATTATTCCAATACGCTGAAAAAGATCGCGTTTCCCCGCCTCTGCCTGCCACTGATCGTTGGTGGCAGCGCCTTGCTGAATCACCTCTTGTTGCTGGCAGCGATTGCTGTGGTATTTCTGTTCTTTGGCCATATGCCTACCCTGGCCTGGTTAGCCTTGCCTATTGGCATGCTGCTGATCGTCATGTTTGCATTTGGCCTGGGAATCTTGCTGGGACTGCTGAATGTATTCTCGCGCGATGTCGGACAGGTGATGGGTATCATCCTGCAACTATGGTTCTGGTTCACGCCTGTGGTCTATTTGAGCGACACTCTGCCAAAACGTTATGCAGCCATGTTGAATCTGAACCCCATGACACCACTGGTCAAGATTTACCAGAATGCGATGCTGTATGGCACGCACCCCGCCCTGGCTGATCTGCTTACACCTTTCCTGCTGTCTACAGGTTTATTTATATTTTCTTTCTGGATTTTCCGGCGTGCCAGCGCAGATCTGGTGGATGCGCTATGAGTCAAATTGTATTGAGTGTCAACGGCGTAGGTAAACGCTATGCAAAATTCGGTGGCCTGCTCTCGCGCCTGATGCACTGGGCCGGAATGCCGGTCCAGCCGGTCTATGAATACTGGGCCAATAGCGATATCAGCTTCAATGTACCCGCTGGACAGGCAGTAGCCATCATTGGTCAGAATGGTGCAGGTAAGAGCACACTGCTGAAGATGATCACCGGAACCGTACGGCCTACCACAGGTCATATCGCCGTCAGCGGGCGCATCAGCGCCATGCTGGAACTGGGTCTGGGCTTCAACCCTGAATTTTCGGGCCGGCAAAATGCGTATATGGCAGGCGGCCTCATGGGTCTTAGTGGCGAGCAACTGGATCAACTGATGCCAGGCATAGAAAGCTTTGCTGAAATCGGCGCTTTCTTTGACCAGCCCCTGCGCGTCTATTCGAGCGGTATGCAGGCACGTCTGGCTTTTGCGGTAGCCACTGCGGTACGCCCGGATGTCCTGATCGTCGATGAGATACTGTCAGTAGGCGACAGTTATTTCCAGCACCGCAGTTTTGACCGCATACGCCAGTTCAAGGAACAGGGTACCTCCATCATCCTGGTCACGCATGGCATGAGCGACGTGCGCAGCTTATGTGATCACGTCATCCTGATCGACAAAGGCTGCGTCATCAAACAGGGTGCACCAGATGAAGTCGTGGATTTCTACAATGCCATGATTGCACGCAAGGAAAATGAAAAACTGGAAATTGAACAACAGCGCAATGAACAAGGTTGGCTGCAAACCCGTTCAGGCACAGGCCAGGCGTCAGTGACCAAATTGAGTTTGCGTGACCAGGCTAGCGATCAGGTTCTGGCCGCAGCACAGGTCGGCCAAAATGTGAAACTGGTGGCGGAAGTCCAGCTGCGTAAAGATATCCCTGAACTGGTTCTCGGGCTGATGCTGCGCGACAAACAGGGTAGTGTTATCTGGGGTACTAATACCTGGCATACCGGCCAGGTACAACAGGGCTTGCTGGCCGGAGATACCGTAGAATTCGTGCTGCCATTTGAATGTACTTTGGGGCCAGGGTCTTACTCAGTCACCACGGCACTGACCAAGGCAGAAACCCATCTGGATGAAAACTATGAATGGTCAGATAATCTGCTGGTGTTTGATGTTATCAATGTTGAGCATACGCAATTCATAGGCAGTACCTGGCTGCGCGGTGAATTCCAGATCAATAAGCAAGAAGCGGTCTGAGATCGCTTATCAACTGCTAGCATCCAAGCTATTTTTATCGGTGGCGATGCTGGTCAATCACCTGTTGATAAAGGCGAGCATAATTGCTCGCCATTTTGTCGGCAGTAAACAACTCGGCATAGCGCTGTTGGGCACATCGTCCCATTTGCGCCGCTTCCTGCGGGTGATCGAGCAAGTATTCCATGGCCTGACGAAATGCCGCTGGATCACTGGGCGGCACCACCAACCCGGTCTGGCCTGCCACGTTGATATAGGTCGTGCCGGTGCCGATTTCGCTGGAAATCATAGGCTTGCCGAACATTGCCCCTTCCAGCAGAGAAATACCAAATGCTTCTGAACGCAGGTGGGATGGAAAAGCCAGGGCATAGCACAATGTCAGCAAGGCGACCTTGTCCGGTTCTGGCAACGCGCCCAGGAAATGTACATTTTTCAGATTCAGGCTTTCGGCCTGACGCTTCAGTTCAATTTCTTCTGGCCCGTCACCAACGATGACAATGGGAATGCCGGTGCCCGCCGCCGCTTCCAGCAAAATATGCAAACCCTTGTAATAGCGCAGCATTCCCACAAACAGGAAGAATTTTTCACCTACTTTTTGACGCCAGTGGGCTAACAAGTCAGGTGAAGGAACTGGATAGATATCCTTGTCCAGTCCATAGGTAATGACTTCTGTTTTATCCTTGTACAACTCCAGTGTCGGGCTGGTGGCAAGGTAATTGGGGGAAGTGGCAACGATGCGGTCGACATCACGCAAGAATTGATGCTTGAGTGGCGCGTACAGTTTCAGCAGATATTTTTGGCGGACGATATCCGAGTGGTAGGTCACAACACTGGGTTTTTTGATACGCCCGAGAAAATGGGCAATGTCCATGAAGGGCCAGGGAAAATGATAATGCACCACATCCGCCTGAGCAGCCAGCTCAACAAAACGGGACAGAGCAGACCATGAGAAGCCGGTAGAAGCGATTTCAAAATTCAGATGCGCTCTATGTACCTTATGCCCTTCAAATTCGATCAGGGGATTGCCTGGTTCACGTGTCAGTGTCAGCACTTCGTTTTCGACACCAAGTCGCGTCGTCCCTACCGCCATCTGGCGTATGACTTGCTCCACGCCGCCAAAAGTGTCGGGGTAGTAGGTACGGTAGAAGTGCAGAACTTTCACTGTGCGCCGCCCTTATCTGGATTGAACCAGTTGATAAGCTGCGACCGTGTTGCGTACACAGGCGTCCCAAGTCAACTCTGCTGCCCTTTGCCTGCCACGTGCGATGGCTGTTGCACGCCACTCCTCATCTTCAAGTGCCTGCTGTAGCCTGTCACGGATTGCATCAACATCTCCAGGCTCAACCAGCATGGCTGCACCGCCAGCCACTTCCGGCATGGATGAACAATTAGAAGTCAGCACCGGTACGCCACTGGCCATGGCTTCGGCAATTGGCAAACCAAATCCTTCATACCATGACGGGTAAGTAAACAGGCGACAACCTGCGTATAAAACCGGTAGCCAATGCTGATCAATAAAACCCAAATACTTCAACCAGCCTTCCCGCTGGGCGCTGGCAATATCGTCATGTATTTCGCTACTCTGCCAGCCTTGCCCACCTGCCAGCACCAAAGGCCAGCGTTGACGGACATCCATTGGCAGTGCGCGGTAAGCAGCCAGTAAATTAGTCAGGTTCTTACGCGGCTCTATGGTCGAGACAAAAAAACTATAGCCGTTTGGCCGCAAGCCTATCTGTTGCAGGATCGGTGCCGTTTCTTCAGCGGTATAGGGATGAAACTGTTCGTCCACGCCCAAGGGAATGGCCACTACCCGCTCTGGCGCAAGGCTGAACTGTTCAATGACCTCCAGCCGTGTCGCCAGCGAATCTGTCAACACCAGGCTGGCGCGGTCCACCGATTCTGGAATTGAAGCCCTTGCACGTGCGATTCTGGTCTTGGGATGCCATTGCGGGAAACGATAAATGGACAGGTCGTGCAAAGTCACAAGGCTGGGCAAATCGCACTTGGGAACAAAATAATTAGGACTATGGAAAATGGTGTTTGATAAACGGTTCAATCGCTGCCCGGCCAGGACCGGCATCAGCTTTCCATACCATTCTGAAAAAAAACGCATGCGGCCAAGCTGTTGCCGTATCTTTGCCTTGTAGCCAAGACGAAGAGGCGCAAACGCCTTCACACTCAAGGCAGTGTGATCACTGGCACCGGAGAGATCATAATTTGGCAAGGCGCGCCAGAATCCATCGGATAAGTATCGTACTGAATCAATATTCGCCTGCACTGGCAAACGCGTTGCCAACTCCCAGGCATAGCGTCCAATGCCAGCCAGGGGCGGATTGATCGCTTCAATTGACAGCACGATATTCATGCCACGTCCTTATGTTGCAGCATCCAGGCCAGCGTGTCACGCAAAGGAATGACTGGCAACTCTCCAATACACTGACGCAAGCGGTTTGTATCACCCATCAGTTTATGCACTTCGTTCGGACGCACAAACAGCGGATTGACATGAACCTTGATTTCATAACCAGCCAGTTCACTTGCCATCTGCAACACTGACCGCAAGCTATACGCGGTACCAGAACAGATGTTAAAAGTTTCGCCAGCCGGTGCCAGTTCCAGCAAACGGGCATAGGCTTTAGCTACTGTACGCACATCAGAAAAATCTCTGGCGACATCCAGATTACCCAATTCGATATCCGTGGCCTGCCGACGATAATGACTGATAATTTTCGGCAGCAGGAAATTCTCGGTTTGTCCTACGCCGGTATAATTGAATGGCCGGGTTAGAATAATGGGCAGCTTGTCCATCCACAGACGGGCCACATGCTCTACTGCCAGTTTGCTGATGGCATAATCATTGGCAGGCAGGGCGGGCTCGGTTTCGGCCAGGACTTCAACATGGCTATTACCATAAATATTCGCACTGCTGGCCACAAGCACGGCACGCGGTTTCTTGCTAAGACCAGCAAGTGCCTCCAGCAGATTACGCGTGCCAACTACGTTGACGCGATAAATTTCTTCGACATTTCCATGTGCTACAAAAGAAATCGCAGCAAGATGCGCCACGACATCGGGCTGTATTTCTTCAATCACCTCACGCAAGCGTTGCTTGTCATTCAGATCAACAGGGAAATTATCTTCCCCTTGCGTTTCGGCACCATGCGTAGTGCCAAATACGCGATAACCTGCTGCCTGCAACTCCTGTGCGAGATACCGCCCGGTAAAACCTTTAATGCCTGTAATCAGGGCGCGCGGCATCGCGTTCATCAGAACGACGCGCCATTCTGGTTACGACGTACATCAGCCTCCACCATCATCTGGCACAATTCTTCCAGTGTCGTTTTTGGTTCCCAACCCAATACCTGTCTGGCTTTGGCCGGGTCGCCGATCAACAATTCCACTTCGGCTGGGCGATAGAATTTTGGATTGACGCGCACCAGCACCTTGCCGGTCCGGGCACAGCTGGCGGTTTCATTTTCGCCTTCACCTGCCCAGTTCAACTGGATATCTGCGGCCTTGAAAGCCATGGTCACGAAATCACGTACGGTTTCGGTGCGATTGGTTGCCAGCACAAAGGTGTCCGGCTTGTCAGCCTGCAACATGCGCCACATGCCTTCTACATATTCCTTGGCAAAACCCCAGTCACGCTTGGCATCCATATTGCCCAGTTCCAGTACATCCAATTTGCCAAGTTTAATCTTGGCAACGGAGTCAGTAATTTTGCGCGTCACAAATTCACGTCCACGCAATGGTGATTCGTGATTGAACAAAATACCGCTACAGGCAAAAATGCCATACGATTCGCGATAATTGATCGACATCCAGTGCGCATACAACTTGGCGACGCCATAAGGGCTGCGCGGATAAAATGGGGTAGATTCCACTTGCGGTACCGCCTGTACCTTGCCAAACATCTCGGATGTCGATGCCTGATAAAAGCGGATCTCGGTATTTACTATACGGATCGCTTCCAGCAAATTCAGAGCGCCAATACCGGTAATTTCTGTTGTTGTCAGCGGCTGTTCAAAAGACACACCGACAAAACTTTGCGCTGCCAGGTTATATACTTCGGTAACCCCGGTGGTTTGCAACAAACGTATGCTGGCCGACAAATCTGTCAGATCATATTCGACCAGATGCAATGACGGATGGGTGGAAATACCCAATTCTTCTATGCGCCAGAAATTGACCGAACTGGTGCGCCGGTATGTACCATAAACGGTGTAGCCCTTTTCCAGCAGCAATTGCGCCAGATAGGCTCCATCCTGACCAGTAATACCAGTGATTAACGCTTTTTTACTCATTACAAAAAACCTCTTCGCAGTTGCGAACATTCAAAATTCTTTTTCTAACCAGATAATGGACCGCCCGTATTAAACCATCTGTGACAGCGGTCACAATTTACCCACAGTTGCCCAGTATACAATGAGTGTTCGCCGCACTGCGGAAATTTAATGCAAGCGCTTGTAAGCAATGTTATTTTATTGCCATTTTCACAAAAACATGCATGTGTTTATCATTGAAAACTTTCTTGTAACTGGTGCCAAGCTTGTCAGTTCAGACTGAGCCATAGCGTTTTCGATAATTTTCGACAGCATCCTTATAGTCAGATAGTTGCTCGTCAGCACTAACTGTCGATAAATAATCAAATAAATCATTTAAATTCGCGATCGCGGCGACCGGCATGCCATAGGCCTGGCTGACTTCCTGAGCAGCAGAATGTGCTGACAGGGCTTCATCTTTGCCGGAACGCTCCATACGATCAAGCGCAATCAGCACAGCACACGGGGTAGCACCAGCCTGACGAATAATTTCTACCGATTCACGCACTGAGGTACCGGCAGAAATGACGTCATCAATAATGACGACTTTGCCTTCGAGCCTCGCACCGACAATGTTACCGCCCTCACCATGGTCTTTGGCTTCCTTGCGGTTATAGGCAAATGGCACATTTCTGCCTTTGCGGGCCAGCGCGACTGCGGTTGCCGAAGCCAGGGTAATGCCCTTGTAAGCCGGGCCAAACAGCATGTCAAATTCCAGGCCGGAATCCAGCAAGGTCTGCGCATAAAAATCAGCGATGCGCCCCAGATTGGCGCCGTCATTGAACAAACCGGCGTTAAAAAAATAGGGGGAAGTACGCCCGGCTTTGGTCACAAAACTGCCAAATTTGAGTACACCAGCACCTACTGCGAAATGAATGAATTCCTGCCTCAAACTGCCTGCCATAATTTGCCCTGATAACGAATAGTAAATAATGTCGCACTGTGCCTGTCAAAGCATAGCACGCTACAAATTGCTTATTGTTGCTGAATTTTCTGCCACCACGAACTTATCAGTTCGTCAACCTGCCTGGTTCCGGCAACAAGATTCTTCATTTCTGAAAAATCAGGACAGAGCTCCCTTAACGGCACCCCATTCTCTTGCATCCATTGTGCGAGTTGTTTACCAGTTTTCTCTTTGGTATCCGTACCCTTTTCAGATGCAGTTGCCAGATCGACAAATACGTCGCCATGACGCAAATCAATTGCCTCATCCGGACAAAGCAAGGGCGATAATTCCAGAATTTGGCATGCCAATGCATTGGCATAGCGCAGCAATGAATTATCGAGTTGAACAAATTCAAGACGCCAGAATTGTGGCGTATTTACTATCAATCGAGCAAGGATAAGCTTCACTAGCTGATCAGGCAAGGCTGCTTGCAGAGCGCCCAGATCAAAAAAAGCACGGGAACAAGCAGCTTTGGACTGATTGGATACCAGGTCGCGTGCGAGCGTCATCAAGTCTGATTCTGAAGCAGGGCCATCCAGCTTGGCAATGCTGCCCAAGGTTCTTTCAAAACGGCTGGCCGGTTCATTGTGATAAGCAAGTTCCACAAACTCAAAGTACTGCCGACCAACCTTGTTGGGCACATGATGCTGGTGCATATACTGAACCGCCCGCGCCCCAAGATCTTGCCGGAGATCAGAAGAATACCGGAGTTCCGTCATCTTCTCTGACAAGGTGCTGACGTCAAAATTTTCTTCCAGCTTTATTAACGCATGATCAGGCAACTCTGCCATGGCCCCGTTACTATTGACTATCGTGGGAATGCCGTAAGCCATGCAATCCAGCACGGTATAAGACGATTCGCCGCGAGAAAGACCGCGCAACTGCACGCCGGCATCTGCGGCATGCAAATAGGTCTGGAATAATTCCGGATCAGCAAAACCAGTAATTGTTATGCGGTCAGACAGGCCATGCTGTTTGATATCCTGTAGTAATTGCAAGCCATATTTGCCACCGTCATTTTTTCCTACAAAGACCAGATGGCACCGCCGGTCCTGTGCCAAGGGAGATTTCAACCAGGCGTCCAGCAGGACATGATTCAGTTTTGTGGGGCCCATCAAGCCAAAAGAGCAGATCAGGAAATCATCCTCAGTCAGGCTCAGGCTGTTTCGTGCTGTTTGTCTTTCCGACCGGTAAGGCAACTTGCGCATATGAGGAATACGCGTCCAGTTTTCGGTGGCTTTGTCGCCATACCATTGTCGTGCCAGCTTCATGGAAAAATCGGAATGCACAATCAGGCCCTGAGCAGCATCCAGCATCTGGTAATTACAGGGATACTTCCAGATAATCTGATTCAGATCCTCGGTATCTCTTGCTTCCAGCAAGGCCTGTAACCCATGCGACTCATATAAAGCCTGGGACCAGATGTGAGGGCGTTCACCTGTCATGTCGAGATGCGCCAACAAACCACTCAAGAAGAAATCATGCAATACCACAATACCCGGATGACGGGCCAGCATATCCAGCATGTACGTATGGTAGGTGGAGTTGCCAAGGTTATACATTACTCTCTGGTAGCGATCGGCATGCTGCTCAAACCATTGCCATGAACGGACAGGAAAATTGGCTGCGAGCCACGGATCGCCGATGTCTTTTTGGTCGACGATCAATTCAATATCGTAGTAAACCGCAAGTTCCGGTAAAAGTTCTGCGCTAAAGTCAGCAATACCTGAACGCTCTGGTGGAAGCGGCGAGAAATACGCAAGGCGCGGCTTTATTTGATCTTGCAACTGACTGACAAAAACTGCCTTCCTGCTTTGCTGATACGCATGTTGTGCCTCAAATGCAGCGATGGCTGTTTTCGCCGATGCATCCCAGGAAAATTTCCTGGCTTGTTCGATACCATGTTCACGCAAACTTTGAAGGAAGTTTTCGTTGATCAGGGTCGCATGTATCTTCTCGCTGATAGCTTGCTCGTCGTATGGATCGAACAAGGCATCGGCGCGCCCTATCACTTCGGGCAAGCTGCTGGTATTGGACGCAATGACCGGTGCACCACAGGACATGGCTTCCAGTGCGGGCAAGCCAAATCCCTCATGCCAGGAAGGAAAGACAAATAATTTGCACGCATGATATAGCAGCGGCAAATCCTCATCAGCGACATAACCAGTGAGAATCACATCGTCACTTGCCAGGCCAGACTGGGTAGCCAGCTTTTGCAAGCGCACCCTGTCTGCATCTTGTACGCTGCATACGATGGCCAACTGATATTGCTGCCGGACTTCGACCGGGATTTTGGCAAAAGACCGTATCAGAGCCTCTACATTTTTGCGCAAGTCGATGCCGCCGGTGTACATCACAAATGGGCGTTTCAGACCGAACCGGGATTTAATTTCCTGCAAAATCCCGGGCGCCGGGTCTTGCAAGTAAAACCTGTTATCAACCGCCGATGAAATATTTACTATGCGCTCAGGCGGCAGATGCAAACATTCCAGGCCCTCTCGTCTTGACGACGAAGAAATGGCCAATAAAAGATCCGCACGCTTGAGTGCCTGGATTTTTCTCAGATACCATGCCTTCACCTGCTCATTTTCAAGATACGGTTTGGCGTTAATCAAGGGAATCAAATCATACAAGGTCACTGCCGTTGGCAGATACTCTGCGTTTTGTCCAACACTGGTCAATGCGTCGTCAGTAAGGCCTTCAAACAGGCTACTGACATGAACAATATCCGGACGCCACTCGGCCAGCGCCTGTTCACGCACAAGTTCACCGGCACGGGTACGCCAACGATTGCGATGATCCAATTCGCTGACCGGGCCGGGGCTTTTCCAATAATGAATATGCTGATGCGGAATCAATTGATCAAAAGCTTGCCTTACCGGCTCCAGGCTATCCGCAAAAAGGCTATTTAACAGCAGGTGCACCTCATGGTTTCCTGCATTATTTGCCATTGCCTGCGCCAAAGCCAATGAATATCTGCCGATACCACGATGACGACTACCCGTCGACTGGCATGCCTGTAAATCAATGAGAATACGCATCTGATAACCTGTTTATTCCTGACGAATGATGTCCGTTTGCAGCTTGTTGAATATGATCTGTGCTTTTGTTGAAAGACGTGAATCATTCAAACTCTTGACAACGGTTTGCGTTGGCGTGCTGGCTGAAACAACCAGTGGCGCACTCCTGGGCTGAAGGCCTTTTCTGATCCTGCGTTCAATGGCGGGAAAATATTGAAGCACTTTCAATGCCATATTTTTAATGCCCGGGATCGACGCCAGGTAACGAATCGTTCGCCTGATCAAGCCTCGCAGACTGAATTTTGCGTTTTTTACGGATATTATTTTTCTTGTTATGTATCTCAGCGGAGCAGTTATTTTCCAGGACGTACTGGCATATACTGCATCAAGCTCTGCACGCAATTGCTTTTCATTCATGATGTATCTGGAAAATAATTTGGCCGATAAAAAGAACGCAAGTATAAACCAAGGCGCTTGCCTGACCTTGTGTAAGTTAATCAAGCTGGCGCATATCTGATATGCTGATAAGCCAAATTTTGACTCTTTCCTCAAAAAATCATGACCAAAATCATCTCTGCCAATCTGAATGGCATCCGTTCAGCCGCCAAAAAAGGTTTTTTTGAATGGATGGACAAAGAAAAGCCGGATGTCGTCTGCGTGCAAGAGCTGAAAGCCCAGGAAGCAGACATGACGCCCGATTTTTTGAACCCGCATGCTTATCATGGCCATTTTCACTATGCGGAGAAAAAAGGCTATTCAGGCGTAGGCGTCTACAGCAAAAAACAGCCGGATGCAGTCATGATCGGTTTCGGTTGTCAGGAATTCGACGACGAAGGACGTTATGTTCGTTGTGATTTTGGTAATTTATCTGTTATTTCCGTGTATTGCCCGTCCGGCTCTTCGTCACCTGAGAGGCAAGAGGCAAAATTCCGCTTTATGGATGCATTCTTCCCTCACCTACAGGCATTGATCGCCGAAGGCAGGGAAATCATCATCTGTGGTGACTGGAATATCGCCCACAAGGAAATCGACTTAAAGAACTGGAAGAGCAATCAAAAGAATTCTGGCTTCCTGCCAGAGGAGCGTGCCTGGATGACACGTCTGTTTGATGAGCAAGGCTGGCTGGACGTGTATCGCCACCTGCATCCCGAAACCACTGGTGATGCCTACACCTGGTGGAGCAATAGGGGCCAGGCCTGGGCAAACAATGTGGGTTGGCGTATCGATTACCACGTCGCCACCAGCGGCATAGGTAAAAAAGCGCATTCTGCATCGATTTATAAAGAGCAGCGTTTCTCGGATCATGCACCTTTGATTATTGAATATAAATAAAACTGCCCACGAGCATCAGTGACCTGAACGGGTCAAGCAAATTCAGTCACTGCCTCACCTACCTCTGCCTCTTAGCCTGGCGCAAAGCATGAACTTACTTTGCGCTTGCAGTGAGCACCCTCAATATTAAATATATTTCCAAAAAGAAAAATTGACTCATTGACATTATTAAATAATAATTGACGTTGCGTCCATTGTTTTAAAGGAACAATATGAACATGAGATGCTTCTTCTCTTCAAATTGCCACCTTTTGAATCATGGGCCGACACTTTTCATCTATTTTCTAAGGTCATTATGCTAAAGCAACTATCCAGAATTTTCATCGCCTCGTTATTGGTGATAGAGAGTGGTCACGCAGCTGCCATCACTGTTCAGTTTATTACCGAAACCAACTATGGTGTAAGCCAGATCTACGCAGACGGCAAAGCGCTGCTTACGGGCTGCGGTTTGGGCTTCATAGGAAGTGCAACCGGCGAAGACAATTTCAACAATATCACCACCTGCAACCATAATAATGGCGGGATCATGTTCCCGTTCACTCAGGCACAAACACCAAACCTTCCGTTCAAGCTGCAATTTGTTCAGGATGGTCTTGACCCAAGCAAGCTGTTGTTTGGTGGAGAAATTGGCCCATCAGCTTACAACTTTGCCACTGTAAGCATGCCCATGGATGCCCAGAAGGACGTGTTCCAGTATTACCGCTTCGCTGGCTCCCCGTTGTATAAATACACTGATATTCCATTTGCCTACTATGTTCCAGGTACCAACAAGCCAGTTTATGTAGCAAATGCAGGCGGAGGCCAGGTTTGGGGAGAAATCATTTCTCCTGATTACACAATACGTGTGACGTTGACTGGTACTACCAAGCCTATGAATCTGTTTTTCGTCAACCACCCTGATACCCGGAATGTGGAATTCTCATTCGGGGGAGTGAATATTGGTTATCAAGCCAATGTCACCGGCTATATTCAAGTGACAAAAACAGATCCATCCATATTGCCTGCGTTGACGTTCCAAACTGAAGAATCTACTTATCATCAGATCGGGCGCCAGGATGGCGATGGCTGGAGCGTCAATGTGGCCAGTGATGCAGCGGGACAGTACCTGAATTATGGCCCGTACACCACTGCAGTCAGCGCGGGGAATCATAGTGCCACCTTCACTGTCATGGCAGACAATGTCAGTGCAGACAATAATGCGCTGATCGTACTCGAAGTCAACGATGCAACTACTGGCACAGTATTGGCCAGCAGACAAGTGCGACGCGGCGAATTCACAGCGGCGTTCACCTATAACGATTTCAGCGTCCCGTTTGTAAGCCCTGCGGGACATACACTGGAATTCAGAACCAGGTGGATAGGTGGTTCTTATATTAAGCAAGATAAAGTGACTGTCAGATAAGTCGCTTTTCATTCCCATCATCAATACGACCAAGTATTGATGATGGGAAGCCCTGCCAGATAAATTTACTGAGGTGTTACCACGCGCTTGACACGATCACGCCTGACTTCACCCAGCTTGCTCCCCTGCTCGCGCACATACGATTCAAAAGCTTCCAGGTCGCGGCCAACGATTTGGCGATCCTTGCCCTGCTTCAGTATGCTGAATCCATCACCACCATCTGCAAGGAAACTGTTGACGACGACTAGGTATTGCTGATTCATATCCAGTGGCTTGCCCTTGATCAACACACTGCTGACACGCTTTTCTGCGGTCGTCTGCGGATCCCAGCTATAGGTGATGGTATGGGATACAAACAGTTTTTTGGGGTCATCAATGCTGCGGCCTTCCCACTGCTGCTGCAACAAACCCAGCACCTGGGAGCCACTGAGACGCATGCGTACCAGATTATTCCCAAATGGCTGGGCAGCGTACAGATCGCCGTAATTGATGGCGACCGCACCTTGCGGTTTGCCGGATGGCAGGTCACTGCGTATGCCGCCGGCATTCATGAATGCGATATCGCCTCCCCCCATGTGTTGTGCATGGTGTAACTGGGCATCAGCGATGATGTTACCCAGGCTGCTGTCAAATGCGCCGCCTTCAGCAGCACGCAGCAAAGGTGCATTCAGGTTGACGATCGGGCGCTGGCGCAGGCCGGCAGTCTGGTTTGCTACCAGATCCACCAGCACCTGTGCTGCCGGATCCGGTTTCAGGACTTGCTGATCAATAAGATGATTCACCGCCACAGCCTTGATCACCGTATTGCTGTTGCGATCGATGGTCAGCGTCGATTCTGTCAAAAACGATCCATAACTGCGCCCCTGTACCACGAGTCGCCCGTCGATCTTGCAGGTATAGCCCTGATGCGAATGCCCAGACACGACCAGACTGATGGCCCTGTCCAGTTTTTTGCTGATGTCTATGATAGGACCTTGCAAACCCTCGCAACGATAGGTCGGATCATTTTCGGCCCCTTTATAAGTGGCACCTTCATGTATCAGTACCACAATCGCGGCGACGCCCTGTTTTTGCAGTTCGGGCACGTAGCGGTTAATGGCAGTGGCTTCATCTTCAAAGCGCAGGTGCTTTACGGCGTCACCTGCCACCAGGTTAGGCACATCTGAAGTCACGGCACCGATGAAACCGACTTTGACATCGCCTACCTGACGGATCACATACGGTGTCAGCCAGGGCTTGCTGCTACCCTGCTCATACACATTCGCGCCCAGATAGGTGAAGCGGGCACCGCTGAATCCCTGGTAAGCACAGCCTGCAGTTGGGCAGTTACCACTGATCCTGCGCATCAGGTCGGCAGTGCCATTATCAAATTCATGATTACCTACGGCAGTGGCGGACAAATCCAGCCGGTTCATGGCCTCGATCACTGGTTCATCCTTCATCAGTGCTGACCCCATGGGCGATGCACCGATCAGATCACCGCCGCCAACCAGGATGCTGTTGGCAACGGCCTTGCGTCGCTCACTCAGCTTGCTGGCGAGATAGGCATAACCACCCGCCGGTACGGAAATTTTTTCACCGGGGCGTGCCGGGTCCGTCTTCGTCGCCATATACGGCACCGGCTGGCTGGCCTGCAGATTACCGTGAAAATCATTGATGCTGAAGATAGTGATATCGGTAGTCGCAGGTTTGTCGGCGACCTGGTTGCTGGCGCAGGCTGCGAGAAGTGATACCGTCAGCAAGGAGGCGATAATTTTACTTTTTTGCATACATACTTATCTCTAAAACCAAAGAAAAAGGCCTGTAACAACTAGGTTGTTACAGGCCCGGAACCATCTAGCTGCCGTGAGATTGCAGGTTCACGGCGTCATGCCCATCGATTAGAAATCGGCGGACAGTGTGATGGATGTAAAGCGCGGTGCACCCAGGTAGTAGAACGCTGTACTGGCATTAACACCGTTGACTGCCTTGGTGTTCAGGATAGTAGCGGAACTTGGATTGCGATATTGCTCGTTCAGGATGTTACTTACGTTCAAGCGAACGGTAGGTTTCTTCATCATGCCCCAATTTGGGAATTGATAACCAGCATCAAAGTCCAGCACATGGTAGGAAGGTACCAGTTCATCATTCATCAAACTTGCGTACTGTGCGCTAGTGTGCTTGAACTTGAAGCGGCCATAAAATGCGCCTGTTTCATATTGCGCGCTCAAACCGTATTTCCAGTTTGGTGTCAGAGAGAATTCATTACCGGATGTCGGCAAGAAAGCTGTCTTGCTGAAAACGATATTGTCTTTGACTTTACTTTGTGTGTAGCTGACCGAACCGTAGAAAGACAAACCATTGATAGGCTTGTTACCCATTTCGATTTCCATACCGCGCATGGAAACTGCACCTACGTTGGTATAGATACTCTTGTCGGCGATAGGATCGTAAGCATTACCCTGACGATTTTTGAAGTCCACGTTGAAAATATCAACTTGTGCTGTCAATTTATCGCTTTGATGACGGTAACCAACGTCCAGATTCCATGCAGTTTCTTCTTTAAGATTGCCGGTAATCGTTGCAACGCCATTCACAAACTGTACGTTATTGCTGGTAGGCGCAAACGCAAAGTTAGGAGGAGCCTTCATGTTTTTAGCCAAACTTGCATACAACTGATTGGTATTGTCGATCTGGTATTTGATACCCAGTTGCGGCAACAAATCGCTGTAAGTCTGCTGCACATTGTATGTTGTCGTGTAGGTGGCCAGTGTGCCGCCTTCATTCGCATAGTTAGTGAAGTCACGTTTGACGTGTGGTGAACGGACACCGATATTGATAGACAGTTTATTGTCCATCAGGCTGATCGTGTCTTGCAGGAAGAACTGCCATGCTGTACTGATGGTTTTCCAGTCGCGAGACTCGTATGGTGTGCCATCTGGACGGAAGATAATGCCATCACGCAGCCAGACATCCGCAGAATTGCCGGAAGCATCAACCGGTACGATAGGACCAGTTTGACGATGTGTTGCCTGTTCATACCAGAAACCACCCAACAGTGTGTGGTTGTTCATTGTGTGGCTGATGGATGCAGTGATACCAGGACGCTGTGTACGTGTGACGCTGCTGCCGGCCATGATGATGCGGTCCAGTGTATCGCCGTCACCATTCAGATCGACAGTACCAGTCAATTTACCACCGCTCAGGAAACCATTTTCAGCGACGACTTTTTGCTGTACACCACCTGTACCGTAGCCGTACCAGAAATAAGGCAATACTTTCAGGTCTGTATTTTCAGCCAGACGGAACTGACCAGTTACAGATGCAATCACGTTCTGGAACGGATTGGCAGCCAGTTTGTAATATTGTGGGCTTGGACCAACTTCAACCTGGGCTGTACCTTTTACTGGCGTAACGTGGCCAGGTGTGAAGGAAGAGCTGAAGTCGTAGTTGTAACCGAACTGGTTCATCTGCGCCAGGCTGATGGAATTGATGTTGTTGTTAACAGCGCTATTGACCAGGATGTTACCGTTGATGTAATTGAAACGGTCAAAATCTATACGGCCGCCCAGATCAACGTGATTACGTTGCGCCTGGCCTTCGCCTTTCCATTTGTCGGAACGGGCGTGGGATGCAGAGATGAAGAAACGGGTTTTACTATCGCCAATCAGGCCTGTGTCGTAACGCAGGAAAGATTTGTACATTTTCAGGGAGCCAAATGTTTGCATGGCGCGGATGCGGCGCTCTTTTTCTGGTTCGCAAGTAGTAATACCAATGTTACCGCCTGTCGCGCCTACGTGAGGAGAGTCAACGTCGGTAGAACCCTGGGTAACGAAGTTGGTACAGGTGTTTTCCTGATCCACGAATTCTTGTGGGAAAACAGAGAAGCTACCAGAGTCATTGACCGGTACGCCGTTAACAGTGAAACCGATCTGGTCACTGTTAAAGCCACGCAATGTCAAACCACCACCAAACAGGCCTGTACCATCATAGTTATATGAGTTTACAGCAGGCAACAGATCCAGTGCCTGATAAGCATTGCCGGTAGGACGCTGTTTGATCAGTTCCTCACGGGTAACAGTACTGCGTGCTTTTGGTGCATCTTCGTCCACCATCAAACCGGTACCGACCTTACGGCCAGTAATAGTAACGCGCTTGGCGTCAGCACTTTCTGTCGTTTCAGCAGTTTGTTTGACTTCTTCAGTTTGTGCGTAGGCGGAGGACATCCCAAGCATTGCCAATTGGCATGCGATCGCTACCACCGACAAGCGCGATGGGAATGCGGACGATTTGTTAGATTGTTTCATTGAAGCTCCCGAATCATTTTACAAATGGAAATTAAAATTAGTGCAAAACCCCGTTCATCATCTCAAGCCATCACAACTGCCTGATGACATCCCCTACACAGCTCGTTTTTATGCCAAATTTTTGGCTTTTTTTTGTAACTGGTTGTAATTCCACAACAAACATCTGCCATTACATGTCACATTAGAAATATCGTACCGCTGCATTTGAGCGCGCAAACGATTGCTATTCTGAAAAAATAAAAATTCTGAACGGCGCAAACGATTGCTATTTCCAAACAAAAAACAGACGGACTTATTACAGTGCGCCTATCTCCTAATGACATCTTTTAAACTTAAGCAAATGCCTTGGCAAATGTTCGGTTAGTCAGATAATTTTGATATGTGAAAATAGTCTATCACATAAAAATTTGAACTTGGAGAGTGTCACATCCAATTATGAAAGGATGATGACAAAGTGATTTTAGCGACAATAAACTGTCACAATTGCGCCACAAATTATCTTTAAGGCAATACTATTTACTCATTTTGCGCTTATTTTGCCGAATATAGAACGGGCGCGATGCCCTTCACATTGGTTTGATACGGTGGCAGCGAACTGATGCTGACGCCTTTGGCATGCGCATACAAGGGCATGACTTCGGGGAAATGACGCTGGATTTCAGCTATCCTGTCTTTGCCAGCTGGATGAGTGGATAGCCATGGCGGCGGTGCACCTTTACTGACCATACCCATTTTTTGCCATAAGGCGACTCCAGCGCGCGGGTCATAGCCGGCGCGTGCCGCAATATCGAGCCCGACGACGTCCGCCTCGGTTTCATCCGCGCGCGAAAATGCCAGCATGCTAAACTTGGCAACCCCACCGGCAACCCCACCCGCAAGGTTGGGGTCGTAGCCTTTGGCACCGGCCCACATTTCAAACAGGCGTACGCCAACATTGGCCACATTGGCCTTACCAGCTCTTTCGGCACCATGTTCACGCAGTGCATGGGCGATTTCATGCCCCATGACGATGGCAACTTCATCATCGGTGAGTTTCAGGGTATCGAGGATGCCTGTGTAAAACGCAATCTTCCCGCCCGGCATGCAATATGCGTTGATTTGCTTTGAGCCGATCAGATTGACTTCCCATTTCCATTGCTGGGAACGTTCATTCCATTTCAGCGCATAAGGGATCAATTTCTTGGCAATGGCGCGCAGGCGCATCACCTGGGGATTGTCATCCGGTCCAAGGGCACGCTGCTTTTGTGCCTGTTGCATGGTCTGCGCATACTGTGCAGCGGCCTGGCTTTCCAGCGCACCGGTCGGCGCAAACTTGCGCATGATGGACATGTCGCCCACCTTGACACCATCCTGATTGGCATTGTTTTGCGCATACCCAAGGCTGGCAAACCCGAACAGGCTGGAAAATACAAGGGCAAGGCAAGTCAGTTTCATGGCAGCAGGCAGTCGTTGAAGGTACACAATCTCATGGCCGAAATGGTAGCAGTTGCATCCATTTAAAGGGGTAAAGTTTGAAAAAAGATTCTTTCATCACATCCCCGACACTTTTGCTGTCACTTTTTACGCAAGCGGAAGACTGCCAGGCTGCCACGCCAGTTGGGTAACCATGTCACTAGCTTGCCTTCGTGCAGGGCAACACATTCCAGCACTTCCAGTCCGACTTCATTGGCCAGGTCATAAAAGTCATAAATCGTTGCACAGCGCACATTGGGCGTGTCATACCACTGGTATGGCAAGGATTTCGACACTGGCATCTTGCCCTGCAACAGCGCGGTGCGATGTGGCCAGTAACCAAAATTGGGGAAAGAAACGATTGCTTCACGCCCTACCCTGGCAATATCCCTGAGCAATGGTTCCACATGCTTCATCATTTGCAGCGAAGACAGGCACAACACGGTATCAAAAGCATTGTCGCCAAACATGTCGAGACCGTTTTCCATATCCTGCTGGATTACATTCACGCCACGCGTGGCACAGGCGAGTACCTTGTCATCGGCGATTTCTATGCCATAGCCTGTGCATTGCTTGTCGGTTTGCAGATAATCAAGCATGACGCCATCGCCACAACCAACATCCAGCACTTGTGCCTGTTTGTTGATCCAGTGAGCAATAAAGGCCAGGTCGGGACGCAACTGACTCAGTTCGGAAAAATTCATGCTGCCACTCCCTGCAATTCTGCATCAATCCGTTGGTAATAGGCAGCCACCAGATTCAGGTAACGCGGGTCATCCAGCAAGAAGGCATCATGGCCATGCGGCGCATCAATTTCTGCATAGCTGACGGTTCTTTTGTTACTGACCAGGGCTTTGACGATTTCGCGGCTGCGCTCGGGTGAAAAACGCCAGTCCGTCGTGAAAGAAGCGAGCAGAAACTTGGCCTTGGTATTAGCCAGCGCCTTGCCCAGATCACCGCCGGTATGCCGGGCAGGATCAAAATAATCGAGCGCCTTGGTGATCAGCAAATAGGTATTCGCATCGAAATAATCGGAGAACTTATCCCCCTGATAGCGCAGGTAAGATTCAATTTCAAAATCCACGCCGTAACCGAACTGGTAATCACCGCCCTTCAGATCACGACCAAATTTCTCTGCCATGTCATCGTCGGACAAATAGGTGATATGTCCTATCATGCGGGCCACGCGCAGACCGCGTCGGGGGACCACACCGTGGGCATAAAAATCACCGCCGTGAAAATCCGGGTCGGTCAGTATGGCCTGGCGGGCAACATCATTAAAGGCGATATTCTGTGCTGACAATTTGGGTGTGGATGCAATCACCACACAATGGCGCAAACGATCCGGAAACAGGATGCTCCAGGCCAGCGCCTGCATGCCGCCCAGCGAACCGCCCATAACAGCCGCGAATTGTTGTATGCCCATACGATCTGCCAGTCTGGCCTGCGCCTGCACCCAGTCTTCCACCGTCACCACCGGAAAATCTGCACCATACGGTTTGCCAGTCGCCGGGTTGGCATGCATGGGGCCAGTAGAACCAAAACATGAACCCAGGTTATTGACGCCGATGACAAAAAACCGGTTGGTATCGACCGGCTTGCCGGGCCCCACCATATTGTCCCACCAGCCTATATTCTTGGGCTGGTCGGCATACACGCCGGCCACATGGTGTGAGGCATTCAAGGCATGGCAAATCAGGACGGCATTTGACTTGTCGGCATTCAGGCTGCCATAGGTTTCCACCATCAGGGTGTAGCCGGCAATCGAGGTACCGTTTTGTAAGGCTAAAGGCTCGTCGAACTGGAACGCTTGTGGCGTCACAATTCCAACGGATCCGGGTGAGGATGACATACACTCTTCCATCGAGAATCAACTCGTTATGACGTTATCAAAAAACTCAGGAAGGCTAAAAGAAGGGCTGAATGAGAGAAGGGGAGAGCTGCATTCAAGCTCGCTTTAGCCGTATTTATCATTCGGGAAACTTCCCGAAACGCGCCCGCAAGCTGATTTTCAAATCGGCGCAATACATCAAGGATAACCAAGTCCGGCGCTGACGTCAAACCTTCAGCACCGGACTTGTCTACAGTCATGGCAAAGCTTAATGCAAGGTTGGCAAGCTTGCAGTAATGCTGCCCATTACTGCCAGGGTTTCACGGATAGTGGCAGAATCATAGCTACGCAATATCTTCTTCACATGCCCTTGCAAGGCATCCAGCCGGGTATTCAGAATCTCTTGCTTAATTTCTGGCAACAAGGCGGCTGGCATGGATAATTCGCGGAATCCCATGCCGGTCAGCAAACGCGTCAGCCGTATATCCCCCGCCATACCACCGCAAATGGATACCGGGATGCCGGCACGTTCACCAGCCGTGATAATCATCTGCAACAATTGCAGAATGGCCGGATGCAGGTCGTCATACAAGTGGGCAACTTCATGGTCAGCCCGGTCTATCGCCAGTGTGTATTGAATCAGGTCATTCGTTCCCACCGACAGGAAATCCAGTTTCTTTACAAACATCGGCAGCGACAAGGCCGCCGCCGGAATTTCTATCATGGCACCGACGGCAATATTGGCATCAAAGTCCTTACCTTCCTTGCGCAGCTCAGTTTTTGCCTGTTCTATCATGGCCAGTGACTGGTCAATTTCAAAACCATGCGCCATCATCGGTATCAGTATCTTGACCGATCCAAAGGCAGAAGCACGCAAGATCGCCCGCAATTGCGTCAGAAATAACTGCGGCTCTGCCAGACAATAACGTATGGCACGCAAACCCAGTGCCGGGTTGAGAATATTGTGTTCGGTAGTATCGAGCGGTTTGTCGGCCCCGACATCCAGCGTACGGATAGTCACGGGGCGGCCTTTCATGGCTGTGACTGCCGTGCGATAGGCTTCGAACTGTTCTTCTTCGGTCGGCAGTTTATGTTCCTGGCCACTGCTTTCCATGAACAGGAATTCTGAACGGAACAGGCCAACACCGCTGGCCCCGGCTTCCAGCGCTGGTGCTGCATCCTGCGGTAATTCGATATTCGCCAGCAGGGTAATTTCTACACCGTCCTGTGTAATGGCTGGCGTCTTTTTCAGCTTGCCCAGTTTTTTCCGGGCTTTCATCAATACGGTCTGACGCTCACGGTATTGTTCCAGCACCAGGGTACTGGGAGCGACGATGACCACGCCGGCATCGCTGTCGATAATCAGCCAGTCATCCTGTTCGATCAGGTGTGACGCATTGCCCATACCCACCACTGCCGGTATCCCCAGGCTGCGCGAGACGATGGCTGTGTGCGAGTTCTGTCCACCTTCGTCGGTAACAAAACCGGTGAACGCCACATCACGGAATTGCATCATGTCTGCCGGTGAGATATCCCTGGCGACCACGATCATGTTGGCACTGCGTTCATCAATACCATCAGAACGTGTGGCACTGCCGGCCGTGCCAGTCAATACCTTGAGTACCCGTTCTGCTACCTGCTGGATATCGGCCTTGCGTTCACGCAGATAGTCGTCTTCGATTTCATCAAACTGCGCTGACAGTTCGTCGATCTGGCTTACCAGTGCCCATTCGGCGTTGTAATGACGGGTACGGATAATATCCAGCGGTGCTTCGGAAATCATGGGATCAGACAGGATCAACACATGAACGTCGATAAAGGCACCGAGCTCAGTAGGCGCATCTAGTGGCAAATCTGACCAGATGGCCTGTAATTCCTTGTGAACCTGGACAATGGCTGCCTGCAGTCTCTGCACTTCGGCTTCGACCTGCTCTTGTCCGACCAGATAATGTTGTACATCAAGGGCAGCTGGCCGCAGTAAATGCGCGCGCCCGATAGCAATACCGCGTGAAACGGGGATGCCTTGCAATGTAAAAGATGCCATGCCTTGTCCCCCAAAATTGCAATAGTCCAGGGTGCCTTACATCACGCAACCCTGTTGTCATTTCTTGTGTGCCTCAAAGGATGAGGCATCCACTTATAGGTCTATTCAAGAAAGAACAACTTAACAGAATATAGCCAAAGCAACAATGCAGAATATGTTGCCATTTGTTTCATTTACAGCAGTTTTTTTCATCGTTCAGCCAGGCCTGATTGCTGCAAAAGCCAGGTGCCCGTATGAGCACCAACTACAAATCAAAATTGCAGCTTGATGCTGACATGCTTTGTTTCAAATCTGGCAGAACATCTGCGGTATCACCGCTTTATTCACCTTCACCAAACTTGTCATTCACCAGGCTGACTATGGCATCGAAACATGCCTGCTCATCGGCCCCATCGGTTTCCAGCAATACTTTGCTACCCTTGCCTGCCGCCAGCATCATCACACCCATGATGGATTTGCCGTTAACCCGACGATTATTACGGGTCAGCCAGACTTCGGCTTTGAACTTGCTGGCAGTTTGTGTGAACTTGGCTGAAGCACGCGCATGCAGGCCCAGTTTGTTCACAATTTCAATTTCCTGTTGAATCATGCTTTACTTTCTTTCAATTAATTCGGTGAAAGGCGAACGCGGTTATCCAGACGGATAGCACCATTCTGACCACCGGCCAGTGCCATCTCCACTACTACGTCCAGCGCATCACTACGGTAAGTAATCGCCCGCAGCAACATGGGCAGGCTGATGCCGGCAATGATGGCGACCCGGTCAGGGTCACCCAGTTGACGACAACAATTCGACGGAGTTCCCCCCATGACATCCGTAATCACCAGCACACCTGAACCATCATCCAGACGCTGCACGGCTTCACGCGCCAGGCGGTTGACTTCATCAATATTCTGGTCGGCTATCACATCAATCGCTTCAAAGCGCTCGGGCATGCCGCGAAAAACATGGGCTGCGGCCTGCATAAAAGCAGTGCCCAGCGGTGCATGTGTCATCAAAAGTATGCCAACCATATCTATTCAGTTCTTACGGGGGTTGCGATCACGTTTATCGGGAAACCTTGTCTACTCAGACGGTATTCAGCAAAGCGGCATCACCTGCCACTAATGGTCACGGTTGGTCACTAATAGTCGCCAACGGCTGCTTCCAGCGCATCGATGAACATTGCAGCAACATTGAATCCTTTTTGCTGGGTGATTTCCTGGAAACAGGTCGGACTGGTTACGTTGACTTCGGTCAGATTACTGCCAATTACATCTAATCCTACCAGCAACAAGCCTCTTTGATAAAGTTCGGGTGCCAAAGTCTGTGCAATCTCAAGGTCACGTGCTGACAACTCCTGCGCCACACCCAGGCCACCAGCGGCCAGATTGCCACGCACCTCGCCATTTTGCGGAATACGTGCAAGTGAAAACGGTACCACTTTGCCACCGATCAGCAATATCCTTTTGTCACCATGAACAATTTCCGGAATATACCGCTGCACCATGATGGTACGGCTGCCGTTTACGGTCAGCGTCTCGATGACAGAACCCAGATTCATGCCATCTTCACGGATACGGAAAATACCTGTGCCACCCATGCCATCCAGCGGTTTCAGGATGATGTCCAGATGTTCACGATGAAAGGCCCGGATTCTTTGCTCGTCGCGTGTTACCAGCGTTGGTGCAGTGAACTGACTGAACTGGGCGATGCTGAGTTTTTCATTATGATTGCGTATCGCTGCCGGCTTGTTGAAAACCCTGGCACCCTGCTGCTCGGCCATTTCCAGCAAATACGTCGCGTAGATGTATTCCATGTCGAAAGGCGGATCCTTGCGTTGCAGGATCGCATCGAAGGCACTCAGCGGCAAGGATTCTGCCGCTTCCAGACGGTACCAGTCATCGCTGTCACCAGTCAGGATAACGCGGCTTATATTCGCCACCACATTGCCACTCTCCAGCGCCATATCATCCGGGCCAAATGCATACACTGCATAGCCGCGCTTGCCCGCCTCTACCATCATGGCGTAAGTGGAATCTTTATACGTCTTGAACTGCGACAGCGGATCAGTCAGGAAAGCGATTTTCATTTCATTTTGTCCATTATCAATCTTTATTGATCTTCAGTTTTGCGCGACAACTTTTCTATATCTAATCCCATAGTTCCGTCACACTTCGCCAGAACTTGTCACCGTATATCATGCCAAAAATCCCGCAAACGAGCGCAGACATGACAATTCCAGCGAAAAACAAGCTAAACGGTGGCAATTCAGATCCAAAGAAAGACAAGAAAAGCGGAGAAAAAGTAAGGCTAACTGACACAAACACACCCAAAATAGCGCCAATCAAAACTCCCCAGATCAACCTGGCCAGTACATCCTTATCTATCTCCGGTCGTCTGGTGCTTTTCATGGATACAAAGATCAATACACTTCTGGATTAGGATCAGTCTTTTCCAACTCCAGTGACGCAGCCAGCAATGCCAGGCGCGCAACGACACCATACATGTAAAAACGATTTGGTGCTGCCGTGCCCGGCTTGGCCTTCATGTCCGGCACAGCATGTTGCTGGGCGAAAGCCAGCGGCACAAAGTGCATGCCTGGCGCATTCAGGTTTTCATCTACACCACGGTCTTCATGCACGCGGTAAAAGCCACCGACCACGTAACGGTCTATCATATAGACCACCGGTTCGGCTACCGATTCATTGATCTGTTCAAAGGTGTAGACACCTTCCTGCACAATGACATCACGGACTTCCATACCGTCCTTGACGACCGACATCTTGTTACGCTGTTTGCGATTGAGATCACGCACTTCGCTGGAATCATGCACCGTCATGATGCCCATGCCATAGGTGCCGGCATCAGCCTTGACGATGACGAACGGTTTTTCCTTGATGCCGTATTCCTTGTATTTCTTGCGTATCTTGGCCAGGATGGTATCCACCGTCGCCACCAGCGCATCTTCACCGGTGCGTTCCTGGAAATTCACATCCTTGCACTTGGCAAAATAGGGGTTCAGCATCCACGGGTCGATATCCACCATCTTGGCGAATTTCTTGACCACTTCGTCGTAGGCATGGAAATGATTGCTCTTGCGACGCAAAGCCCAGCCTGCATGCAGAGGCGGCAGCAAGGTTTGTTCGTTGAGATCTTCCAGAATTGCCGGTATGCCTGCCGACAGATCATTGTTGAGCAAGATCGTACAGGGGTCAAAATTTTTCAGACCCAGGCGACGGCCATTGGCAGAACGCTCCAGCGGTTCCAGCACCAGTTGGCTGCCGTCTGGCAAATCAATCGGCGTTGGTTCGGTAATATCTGCCGACAGGGAACCCAGGCGTACGTTCAGACCAGTCTGGCGGAAAATCTGCATCATGCGCGCGATGTTTTGCAAATAGAACACGTTGCGGGTATGGCTTTCGGGAATCAGCAAGAGATTCTTGGCGTCAGGACAATATTTTTCTATCGCTGCCATGGCAGCCTGTACCGCCAGCGGCAACATTTCTGATGCCAGGTTATTAAAACCACCAGGGAATAAATTCGTGTCTACCGGTGCCAGTTTGAAACCGGCATTGCGCAAATCGACGGAACAATAGAAAGGCGGTGTATGTTCCTGCCATTCAAGGCGAAACCAGCGTTCAATCGCGGGGGTAGCTTCGAGTATCTTTTTTTCGAGATCGAGCAGGGGGCCGTTGAGAGCGGTGACGAGATGCGGAACCATAATGACCTTTTTGTAATGCAGGTTTTTTGCCAAATTGACTTGCTTCCATGGTCATGTATCCCGCACAACACGCACAGATGACAACAAAAGCCTACGACACCGCGCCAGGCTAACGCCGCACGGTATCGTTGCCTAAGCTTGGGATGAAATGCCCAGAATCAAGTCAGGCTCGTCACATACTACTAGAAAAAACTCTCAGATTCAGCTTGACTCTGCCAGCAGATCAAAATGCTCGACTACAGGTGCCGCAGCAAAGTACGGGCCGACTATGGCACGCCATTGCTGGAAGGCTTCAGAACCACGAAAATCTATCGTATGGTTTTCCAGTGTTGCCCAATGGATCATCAGGACATAACGTTCCGGTGACTCTATGCTTTTATTGACTTTAAAACCAAGAAAACCCTTTGCATGCTGTATCACTTCTGTCAGACCACGCTGTATGGCGGCATCAAACTCAGCCTGTTGTCCGGGGTGGATACGAATATCGGCGATTTCCAAGATCATCATTTACCTTTTAGTCATTAAAATTAATAAAATTCTGCCAACATCAAACCAGTCCGCGATCACTGAGTTCTTTCTTGATGTAGGCATAAAACACGGGGGCCGCCACCACGCCTGGCACACCAAACAGGGTTTCCATGACCAGAATAGCTGTCAGTAATTCCCAGGCCCGGGCATTTACCTGGGCACCGATAATACGTGCGTTCAAGAAGTATTCGGCTTTATGTATTACGATCATGAATACCAGGGAGGCAATAGCCACATTCAAAGAATGTGACAAGGCGACAATCACGATCACGGTATTTGAAATGATGTTACCAGCCACCGGTATCAGTCCAGCCACAAAGGTGATGGCGATCATGGTTTTGGTCAGCGGCAGATGTATACCTGCCATCGGCAAGATTGCGAGCAGGTAGATTGCCGTCATTACCGTATTAATCAGGGATATCTGCACCTGAGCAAACACGATTTTATGGAAAATCTGGCCCAGATTGCTGACTCTTTGCAGCATGGCAGCAGCAAAAGGCTTGTTATTGCGGTCACCACTGGCATCACGCAGGGCAACCATGCTGCCTATGATCATGCCCAGCAACAAGTGCACGATCAGGTGACCTGCTTCCGGCACCAATTGCTTGGCTTCACCGGCATGTTCGCGCAACCAGTCTGTCATGATGCTTCTTAAATCGTCGACATCTTCCGGCAAGTTGGTACTTACCCACTCTGGCAACTGACTGCGCGAGGCCTCGATGATGTCGGCAAGCTTTTGTAGTAAATTATGCAAATTTCCGGCGTCACTGCGCAAAAAGACATGCACCGCCCAGATCACCACAATGACGGCCATAATCATGACAAATGATAATAGGGCCACGGCGATCATGCGCGGCTGACGGTGTTTGAAGCGCCGTTCTATGGCAGGTGCCATGACATGTATCAGAGAAAAAACCAGCAAGCCGGAAAACAGCGCCACCACCAGGCCTGCTTTCAATATCAGCAACAAAGCAATGGCCGCCAACATATAAGATGCCCATACCGAGGCAGATAACTGGCTGGATTCCAGCAAAGACTTGGCTTTCATTTCAGCACCCCGCTCATTCCAGTCATCGCCGCCAGCAACAGGCCCAGGGCCGCCAAAAGGGAAATCATGAAGCCCATGGACCGTTTGCTGGCATCGCTGTAATACGCAACGGCATACATGAAACGGCCCACCAGCCAGACCAGACCCAGGGCTGCCGCCAGTTTATCGCCCGTCCAGAGCGCGCATAACCATAGCGCCGGAAAGAACAGGACCATTTGTTCAACGGTATTGGCATGCACGCGCAAAACACGCAAAAATTCTGGCGGGCCATCGACGGCAGGTGCCTTGACTTGAAACTGGGCACGGGCCTTGCCGACCTTGTAGATAATCCAGATATAAAACCCCAGTACTGCGACAGTCAGCCAGGAAGTCCAAAGCAATTGCATACAATCTCCAATGTGGAATAATACCGATGAGCATACGAGGCACGAGCGCTGAATATGAGGACAATTAATTAAAGTACAAGAAGCCCTTGAAACACACACTTACACTTTTATGTCTTCTTTTTTTGAGTTCAGACGTTAAATAGAGACTATCACAGGACCAAAGCAAAATCGCCATGACTGTTGATCGGCCCCGGCTGCCCATGTGATCAGCCTGAACCAGGGCAAAATACAGCGATTTTGCGTACAATCCACGTCAAAAGAGGTAAAACATGACTATATCCTTCAATACTCTGTCCAAAATGGCTTCCGTAGTAGCATTGGGCATTGCACTTCCTGTTGCCCATGCTGCTGACTTTGATGATTTTGCGCGTGTCGTCAGCGTCACGCCGCAAATTGAACAAGTCAATGTACCGCGTCAGGAATGCCGTACCGAATACGAAACAAGCCAACGCCAGGTTCCACAAAGACAGGCTGAACGCAGCAATGGTGGTGCCATCATCGGCGGTATCGCCGGTGGCTTGCTGGGTAGCCAGGTCGGCGGCGGCAATGGCCGTATCGCCGCAGCTGCGGCCGGTGCATTGACGGGTGCAATTGTTGGCGATCGCGTTGACAATAATGACAATAACAATAATTACAACAATAGCCAGCCGGTGTATGAAAGCCGTCCGGTACGTCAATGCCGCAACATAGACCACTGGGAATCACGCACCAATGGTTATGCCGTCACCTATGAATACCAAAACCGTACCTACACATCTGTCATGCCGTATGACCCCGGTTCACGTCTGCGTCTGCACGTTTCACTGACACCACGCCCTTAAGCTTATCCCTGCACTTCCCCATGAGTTTGCCAGGTTTGAACGAGAAAATGCCGCGATCTGCGGCATTTTTTTCGTCTTTCACAATTGCTTCTTAATAAACAGAAATTTCACCCGCAAGAAAAAGCATGCGAATGGCCACCAACACCAAAAATCGGAAAAAACCACCACAATCAGCTTAAATTTGCTTGGATCTGACATCAAAGTGATGATTTAAGGCAATGATGGATGAGCAAATACCCCTGAAAATGCATGGGTTTATAGTATTATCTTGCGGCAAACCTCGCGCTTACGCTCCGTCTATCATTCATGCAAACAATGTTAAAAAAATACGGTCTGCTGGTATGGCTATCCCTGATCCTGATTGCAGGGTTTGTCTCCACCACCGTGGCGTCGTTTATCGTATCCCGTGATGCCATACAGCAGGGTATATCCGAACAGACCTTGCCTATCACCGGTGACAATGTCTATTCCGAAATTCAAAAAGATATCTTGCGTCCCGTATTTGTTTCATCACAAATGGCGCATGACACTTTTTTGCGTGACTGGATCATCAATGGCGAAGAGGACAAAGACCTGATCGCCAAATACCTGAAAGAAATCAAACTCAAGAATCACGCCATTTCCAGCTTTTTGGTATCCGAACAAAGTCACCAGTACTACACCGCAGATGGGGTGCTGAAAGCTGTCAGCGAAACCGAGCCGCGCGATCAATGGTTTTTTCGCATTCGTAATCAAAAAGCAGACTACGAAACCAATGTCGATGCCGACATGGCCAATCGTGACACCATGACCATATTCATCAATTACAGGATCGTCGATTATTCCGGCAAGTTCATTGGTGCCACCGGCATAGGCATGACGCTGGATACCATGAAGACCCTGATCGACAGTTATCAGGCCCGTTTTCGCAGGAATATCTTTTTCGTCGACCAGAAAGGCAATATCGCCCTGGCTGGCAACAACATGAAAAAGATACGCAGCAATCTGAGCAACATGCCCGGCATCAGTGGCCTGGCGCAACAGATACTGGGCAACCGCAAAAGCGAATCCCAGCACCTGGAATACAAGACGGACAATGAAACCATTCTGGTTAATTCCCGCTTCATTCCGGAACTGGGCTGGCATTTGCTGGTAGAGCAGGAAACCAGCAATGAAATCAAACCGCTGCAAAATGTCTTCCTCATCAACATCGGCGTCAGTGCAGGGATCACGATCCTGGTGCTGATCATTTTGCTGGTGACGGTAAGACGCTATCAAAAACGTCTGGAAAAATCAGCCTCTACCGATACCCTGACCAATCTGTTGAACCGCCAGGCTTTTGACTTCGTCTTTCAGCAGGCTCTGCTGGATGGTGAACGCTCACGCCAGCCGATGTGCGTGGTCTTGCTGGATATCGATTTTTTCAAAAAAATCAATGACAAGCAGGGACATCTGGTGGGCGACCATGTACTCAAGGAAATTTCACTGATCGCCAAGCGCTCGCTGCGTGAAAGCGACATCATCTGCCGCTGGGGTGGTGAAGAATTCCTGATTCTGTTGAAAAACTGTACGCTGGAAAAAGCCACGTCGATCGCCGAAAACCTGCGCAATACCATCGCCAACAATGATTTTTCGCGCACCACCGACCTGACCCGCACCCGCCTGTCCATCACGGTCAGCATGGGGGTGGCAGAATGCCGCGACAAGGATACCGAAGACAGCGTGTTTGAACGCGCTGATCAGGCCCTGTACCAGGCCAAGGAAAATGGCCGCAACAGCGTTTATTTTTCTGAATGACGGCGGGCCGCCACCGCCTGAGTCAGTGGTGTGAAAGCCTGATATAAATCTCCCGCTGCCTGGTCCCAGGCAGCCACCATTTTTTGTTGCAGTGCTACGGTCTGCATGTCACCACGGGCAATCGGCCCGGTCAGCGCCTTCGCGGTTCCCATGGCAAATACATTGTCCAGTGTTTGCCTCGCCAGCGGTGCAGCCATCTGCTGTGCCACAGCAGCGGGTATGCCAGCCGCCTGATAGCTGCGCAAGGCAGTTTCCATCAGAGTAACCAGATAATTGCTGGCGAACACCGAACCGGCGTGATACAGCAATTTGCTGTCAGCGCTGATCTCTACCGTTTGCGCACCTATCGCCCGCAAGGCAGGCAACAGCACAGTCAAGGCGCGGGCATCACCTTCCACACTACAGATGGTGCCGGCAAACTGCGAGGCAATGGCTTTGCCATCGGCAAAACTGCGCACCGGATGCACACTGGCAACAGCCGCCCCGGCTGCCATGGCAGCCTGCAATTCAGTCGATGCCTTGGCACCGCTGCAATGAAACACAATACTGCCGGCATGTAGCAGGCCGGCCTCTGCCATTGCGGCACACAGCAGGACGATCTGGTCATCCGTCACCGTCAGCATGGTGACATCGGCAGGCTGCATGCGATGCAGATCATCCACAGCAGCCCCTGCACCCAGCCAGTCCACTGCCGCCTGGCTGCTGTGCAGGGAGCGGTTCATGACTTGCTGAACACTGAAAACCTGCCGCTCAATAAAAATTTTTGCCAGTACGGTACCGACCTTGCCGGCACCGATCACATTCAGGGTCTTCATACTGACGGCGCTTTCGCAGGCACATCCGCAGACTCTTCCGGAAAGCGGCGCAGGCCATCCAGATCAAGTATGGTGATGCCGCCATAATCGACACTCAATAATTTTTTCTTTTCCAGCAATTGCAGTGCCTGATTGGCGCGCTGGCGCGACACGCTGGAGATGTAGCCTATCTCTTCCTGAGAAATCTGTACCTGCATGCTGCTGCCAGGGTTCAGGTAAGAATTAAACATCGCCGCCAGACAACGCGCCACGCGGGTATCCGGATCAAGCATGCGGTCGTATTCAACCAGGGAAATAAACATCCCCAGTCTTTCATTCAACTGATGCAAGAGAAAGCGATTAAAGGGAATGCTGTTATCCAGCAGATACGTGAAAGTGGAACGCGGCATATAGACCACACGGGTATCGCGCAAGGCCACGACATCATAGCGGCGCGGCTCGGTCTTCAGTAACGAGCCTTCGCCAAACCAGCCGCCGGCAAGCATGCAACTGAAGGTGACGGTCTTGCCATCCGGCGAGATGCTGCTCATTTTCAGGAAGCCTTCTACGACGCCCATCCAGTATTCCACCGCATCCCCTTTGCGGCAGACATAACCACCGGCAGGAATGAAGCGTTCCACCACTTCGTCTTCCACCTTTTGCATATGCTCTGGTGCCAGCATGCTGGCCCACATGGTTTTGCTAAAACGCTCTTTTGGGTCGCCGATCTGTTTAGTCATATTTGTGCAACGCACCACCGATAATTGGTTCATTCTTCGAGATTGTCCGTCGAATGACAACCCTGCATTCGTGAAGAGACTACTATCCCATCAACAAAAAGAAATACGGAGTCATTGTAAGCGAGGTTTTCCTCCTACAGCTAACACTGTGGGAAGGTTCACGTCCAAATCATTCAATCTCGCCACAACAGGCGCTCCGTAATAATTTCTCCAGACAAACTATCGTTGATGCGTAAAGCGGATGCGTAAGTATGTCGTAAGGGGAGGTGAGGAAACTCACAGGACAACAAGCCCATAAAAATCAAGCAAATAGGACTTGCACAAAACGGTTCCGTTTTATGTAAGCCCCAAATATGAATGAAGGCTAGTGGTGGAGACATGATTCAAAAAGAAGCAGCAAATTCAACCTTCCCGCGACTGTTGTTACAGCACGGGAAAACACGGCCAGCCCATCCGGCTTTCCGCGAAAAGGATCTGGGTATCTGGCAGACCTGGAGCTGGCAACAGGTGAATGCCGAAGTACGCGCGCTTGCCTGTGGCCTGGCTGCGCAGGGTTTCAAACGTGGCATGAACCTGGCCATCATCGGTGACAATCGCCCACGCCTGTACTGGGCCATGGCAGCCGCCCAATGCCTGGGCGGCATACCGGTACCGCTGTATCAGGATGCCCCCGCTGCTGACATGGCCTATGTGCTGGAAAATGCAGAAATTGTCTTCGCCGTAGTCGAAGACCAGGAACAGGTCGACAAGCTGCTGGAAATCAAACAGCATTATGCAGGCATACAGCACATTGCCTTTGATGATGACCGTGGCATGCGCCACTATCATCAGCCTGAATTGACTTCCTATGCCGCGCTGCAAGAGCTGGGACGCGCTTATGATCAGGCACATCCTGATTTCTTCATGCAGCAAGTGGAAATGGGGCAACCCGATGACACCGCCGTCATGCTGTATACATCAGGCACCACCGGCAAACCGAAAGGTGTATGCCAGTCGCACCGTTCTTTCATGACCGCTGCCGTTGGCGGCATGCAGTTTGACCAGTTGACGGAAAACGAAGATATTCTTTCCTACCTGCCTATGGCATGGGTTGGTGATCACCTGTTTTCATTCGCACAGGCCATGGCTGCAGGTTTCACTGTGAACTGCCCGGAATCCAGCGAAACCGTATTGACAGATTTGCGCGAAGTCGGTCCCACGTATTATTTTGCGCCACCGCGCGTGTTTGAAAACATGCTGACCACGGTCATGATACGCATGGAAGATGCCGGCACCATCAAGCGTCATCTGTTTGCCCACTTCATGGAAGTGGCACGTCGTGTCGGTGCTGATATCCTGGATAAAAAACCGGTCGCTCTCATCGATAAAATCCGTTATGGCCTGGGCAAATTATTGGTGTACGGGCCACTTAAAAATGTATTGGGTTTATCCCGCGTCAGGGTTGCCTATACTGCTGGTGCCGCCATCGGCCCTGATCTGTTTCGTTTCTACCGTTCTATCGGCGTCAATTTAAAACAGCTGTATGGCTCCACCGAAACCTGCGCCTATGTCTGTCTGCAACCCGATGGAAAAATCAAGTTTGACAGCGTCGGTTCGGCAGCCCCCGGTGTCGAAGTCAAGCTGGCCGCAAATGGAGAAGTACTGGTGAAGTCAGACGCCATGCTGAGCGGCTATTACAAACGACCAGATGCCACCGCAGAAGTGATGGATGCAGAAGGTTATTTTCATACCGGTGATGCCGGCATTTTTGACCAGGACGGTCACCTGAAAATCATAGATCGCGCAGCCGATGTCGGCAAGCTTCTTCAGGGTGACATCTTCGCCCCCAACTATATCGAAAACAAACTCAAGTTTTTTCCCTTCATCAAGGAAGCTGTCGCCTTTGGCAATGAGCGTGACATGGTATGCGCTTTCATCAACATTGATATGGAAGCCGTTGGCAACTGGTCAGAACGACGCGGCATCGCCTATTCGGGCTATACCGACCTGGCGGCCAAGGCCGAGACCTATCAGTTGATCATGTCTTGCGTGGAAAAAGTGAATGCCGACCTGGCCAGCGAAGACTTGATGGCCGGTACACAAATCCACCGTTTCCTGGTACTGCACAAGGAACTCGACCCGGATGATGATGAATTGACGCGTACCCGCAAAGTCAGGCGTAGTTTCATTTCACAAAAATATGCCGTGCTGATTGATGCCCTGTATTCCGGGAAGCGTTCACAGTTCATAGAAACCCTGGTCAAATTTGAAGATGGCCGCCAGGGCAAGGTGAGTGCCGATTTGCATATCAGCGATGTCAAAACATTTTCTGCCCAAAAGCTGGCGGCGTAAGGAAAAGCAATGGCAGATAACAGGAAAATCGGCGACGTGATTCTGGACATGCAAGGCATCTCGCTGTCTTTTGGCGGCGTCAAGGCATTGACCAATATCTCCTTCAATGTGAAGGAACATGAAATACGCGCCATCATCGGCCCCAATGGTGCTGGCAAAAGCTCGATGCTGAACGTCATCAATGGCGTCTACCGGCCACAGCAGGGTGACATCACCTATCGCGGCAAGCATCGCAAGGACATGAATACTTATGCGGCAGCCAAGAGTGGTATCGCCCGTACCTTCCAGAACATCGCGCTGTTCAAAGGCATGAGTGTGCTCGACAACATCATGACCGGGCGCAACCTGAAGATGAAATGCAATTTCCTCATGCAGGCTTTGTACCTGGGACCGGCGCGCAAGGAAGAAATTGCCCACCGCCAGAAGGTCGAGGAAATCATCGACTTCCTGGAAATACAGCACATACGCAAGATACCGGTAGGCCGCCTTTCCTACGGTTTGCAAAAACGGGTGGAACTGGGACGGGCGCTGGCAGCCGAGCCGGAAATTTTATTGCTGGATGAACCCATGGCCGGCATGAACGTGGAAGAAAAACAGGACATGAGCCGCTTTATCCTGGACGTCAATGATCAGCTCGGCACCACCATTGTGCTGATAGAACATGACATGGGCGTGGTGATGGACATTTCTGACCGTGTGGTGGTGCTTGATTACGGCAAAAAAATCGGCGATGGCACCCCTGCCGAAGTGCTGGCGAATCAGGAAGTGATCAATGCCTATCTGGGTGTGGCGCATTAAATATGGAAAAACTTAAGAGCATTAACCACAGAGGCACAGAGAAAGGCAGAAGAAAGACTAAAGATTTTCTCATGTTTGTACTCTGTGTCTCTGTGCCTCTGTGGTGATGGGTCTTGGTTAAAAATTCATGTTTGCTTAACGTAAGCTGAAAGCTAGAAATGAATATCAGTTTTTTCTTTGAAGTGTTTATTGGCGGCCTGTTGTCCGGTGTGATGTATGCACTGGTTGCGCTGGGTTTTGTGTTGATCTACAAGGCGTCTGGCGTATTCAATTTTGCCCAGGGGGCCATGGTGTTTTTTGCGGCCCTGACCTGTGTTGGCCTGACCGAAAAATTTGAACTGCCACTGTGGCTGGCGATACCGCTGACCATGCTGGTGATGGTGGCACTGGGCCTGGCGATAGAACGCATCGTCTTGCGGCCCTTGGTCAATCAGCCTGAAATTACTCTGTTCATGGCTACCATAGGCCTGACCTTTTTTATCGAGGGCCTGGCGCAATTGTTGTGGGGTTCGCAACCGCACAAACTGACCTTGCCGATTGAAGACGTACCCATCGAATTCCTGATGGAGAAATTCAATATCCTGGTATCACAATTTGATGTCATCGCTGCCCTGATCTGCGCCATGCTGGTAACCGGCCTGGCCCTGCTGTTTTCCAAAACCAAGATAGGCCGGGCCCTGCGCGCCGTGGCGGATGACCATCAGGCGGCACTGGCAGTCGGCATTCCCCTGCAACAAATCTGGGGCATAGTCTGGGCGGTGGCTGGTTTTGTGGCACTGGTAGCCGGCTTGCTGTGGGGTGCCCGTAATGGCGTGCAGTTTGCGCTGACCTTTGTAGCGCTGAAAGCTTTGCCGGTCTTGATACTGGGTGGATTTACATCGGTACCGGGAGCGATTGTCGGTGGCCTGATCATCGGCGCATCAGAAAAACTGGCGGAAGTATACATCGGTCCACTGGTAGGTGGCGGCATAGAGGGCTGGTTCCCGTATGTACTGGCGCTGCTGTTTTTGCTGGTACGGCCAGAAGGCTTGTTTGGCGAAAAAATAATACGCAGGATTTAAAAAAATAGCGGCCAATACCAAAACGCATTTCAAGATCAGAGGTCAAGCATGTTCTACCGTGAAGCAGGTCAGTTTAAAACAAGTTATCAGGCGGATAATCAGATCTTCCCGATAAGACAGGACCGCATCGCCATTGTGATTATCCTGGCGGCGGCATTTTTCGGCGTGCCCTGGCTGGCATCCGATTATGCTTTTTCTGCCATCTTCATTCCTTTTCTGATTTTTTCGCTGGCGGCACTGGGACTGAATATCCTGACGGGCTATGCGGGACAGTTGTCGCTGGGTTCTGCTGCCTTCATGGCGGTGGGCGCTTTTGCTTCATATAATTTCGTACTCAGGATACCGGGCATCCCGGTGCTGCTGGCCTTTGTGCTGGGCGGCCTGTCGGCTGCCATGGTGGGCATTGCCTTTGGTTTGCCATCACTGCGCATACGCGGTTTTTATCTGGCAGCGGCGACCCTGGCGACCCAGTTCTTTGTAGTCTGGTGCCTGACCAAGATACAGTGGTTCACCAACTACAGTTCTTCCGGTGTCATTACCGCGCAAGAAATGGTGATCATGGGCATGAGCTTCAATACCCCGGTCAAAAAATACCTGCTGACGCTGACAGTCGTTTCTGTACTGGCCCTGCTGGCGAAAAACATGGTGCGATCCAACGTTGGCCGCTCATGGATGGCAGTACGGGACATGGATGTGGCGGCAGAGGTGATAGGCTTTCGCCTGATGCGTACCAAGTTGCTAGCCTTTGCCGTGTCCTCATTCTATTGTGGTATTGCCGGCGCCCTGTATGCCTATGCCTACCTGGGCACGGTAGAGCCGGAAGCGTATAACCTGGATCTGTCTTTCCGCATCCTGTTCATGATCATCATCGGTGGTGTCGGTTCCATTCTTGGTTCCTTCCTTGGGTCGGCCTTCATTATCCTGCTGCCCATCGTATTAAACCTGCTGGCCCATGGCCTGTCGTTACCGACCAATGTGGCATCAAATCTGGAGTTGATGGTGTTTGGTGCCCTAATCATTTTCTTCCTGATCGTTGAACCGCATGGTCTGGCAAGGCTGTGGCAAATCACCAAAGAGAAATTGCGACTCTGGCCTTTCCCGCATTAATGATGAGCAGCATACGACATAGATAAGCAGAAAAAAACAGTAAAGAACAGTAAAAACAGAGTTCATTAAAAAAGGCGCGGCATCCAAGTAAGGGTAGACAAGCGTCAGGCAATACCCATCCAACCACAAGGAGACACCATGAAACTGCTTCAATCCCTGCTACTGGCATCGGCAATATTCGGTGCAGTCAGCGCAGCCCAGGCGAATGATCAATTCATTCCCATCCTGTCTTATCGTGTCGGCCCGTATGCGGCTGGTGGCTCCGGTTTTTACGGTGGGGCCATCGATTATTTCAATCTGGTGAATGCCAAAGGCGGCTTGAATGGCGTCAAGATTTCATGGGAAGAATGTGAAACTGAATACAATGCATCACGCGGTATCGAGTGCTATGAACGTCTGAAAAAAAGCCAGGGCGGTGCGTCACTGGTAGAACCGCTGTCTACGGGTATCGCCTATGGCATACTTGATCGCGTTGCGGAAGACAAGATTCCATTGACCACGCTGGGCTATGGCCGTTCTGATGCTGCCAACGGCAAGGTATTCCCGTATGTCTTCCCACTGATTACCAGTTACTGGAATCAGGCAGCAGCCATGACCAAATACCTGGGTGACAAATCCGGTGGCATGGATAAACTCAAGGGCAAGAAGATTGTGCATCTGTACCATGATTCGGCTTTCGGCAAGGAGCCTATCCCGGTACTGGAAGCCCAGGCCAAGCAATATGGTTTTGAACTGATCAAGATCCCGGTCGCCCATCCAGGCAATGAACAACAATCACAATGGCTGCAAATCCGTCAGGCCAATCCTGATTATGTGATCCTGTGGGGCTGGGGGGTCATGAATGCAGTGGCGATCAAAACAGCGCAGCGCAATGGCTATTCACGCGAAAAAATGCTGGGTGTCTGGTGGGCAGGTTCAGAAGAAGATGCTATCCCGGCTGGTGATGCTGCAAAAGGCTATACCGCGATGACTTTCAATACACCAGGCAATTATCCGGTACTGGATGAAATCCGCAGCAAGGTATATGCCGCCGGCAAAGGCAATCTGGGTGACAAATCCCGCATCGGTACTGTGTATCACATGCGTGGTGTGACGGCCGCTATCCTGTGGACAGAAGCCATCCTGAAAGCGCAGGAGAAATTCGGCAAGGGCAAGCTCATGACATCTGAGCAGATACGCTGGGGTTTTGAAAACCTGAACGTGGATGAAGCCCGTCAAAAAGCTTTGGGTGCCATGAGCATGTTCCCACCGGTCAAAACTTCTTGCGAAGACCATGAAGGTTCCGGCGCCGTCAAAGTACAGCAATGGACAGGCGACAAATGGAAAGCCATCACACCCAACTGGGTTACCGGTGACAAGGCCTTGACACGGGCCATGCTGGAAGAGTCGTCCAACAAATATGCGGCAGAGAAAAAAATCACGCCTGCCTGTTTGAAATAAGCAAAGAACTGGTGGAGGCCGCCTTTTGCCTCCACCATTTTGACAACATCCGTTTGATCATACCAACCTCATAGCCAATTCAGATCATGAGTATCCAGAGTATTCAGAGTGCCAGGGCAGATGCGGCGATAGCCGATGTGGCCTATCTCAGCGTCAATAATATTGAAGTCATTTACGATCATGTGATTCTGGTGTTGAAGGGTATTTCCTTACAGGTACCACAAGGCAAGATCGTGGCCCTGCTGGGTGCCAATGGGGCGGGTAAATCGACTACCCTGAAAGCCATATCGACCCTGTTAAAAAATGAGCGCGGCGACATCACCAAGGGCGATATCAGCTTTCGCGGGCAGCGCGTCGATCACCTGACACCCAATGAACTGGTGAAACGTGGCCTGTCGCAGGTCATGGAAGGACGTCACTGCTTTGGCCATCTGACGGTGGAAGAAAATCTGCTTACCGGGGCCTACACCCGCAGTCTGTCACGCGCCGAACTGAAAGAAGCGCTGGACAAGGTGTATCACTATTTTCCACGCCTGCGCGAACGTCGTAATTCCCAGGCTGGCTACACTTCCGGCGGTGAGCAACAGATGTGTGCCATCGGTCGCGCACTGATGGCCAAACCCTCGATGATTTTGCTGGATGAACCTTCTATGGGTATTGCCCCGCAACTGGTGGAAGAGATTTTTGAAATCGTCAAGAGCCTGAACAGCCAGGAAAACGTATCTTTCCTGCTGGCCGAACAAAACACCAATATCGCACTGCGCTATGCCGATTTTGGCTACATCCTGGAAAACGGCCGTGTCGTTATGGAAGGCGACGCCAAAGACCTCAGTACAAATGAAGACGTCAAGGAATTTTATCTTGGGGTATCGGGTGCCGGTCGCAAGAGTTTCAAGGACATGAAGTTTTATCGCAGGCGCAAGCGCTGGCTGGCATGATCTTACTGCGCGGGCACAATCGGATTCGACGCGGGACTCATGCGCTGCTCAAAATGCTCATGTACTTAGAGTACATTCCGCTTTTTGCGCTGCGCTTGCTTACCCTGACCCCGCTGACGCCCGCTCGCTACAGATCATAAACAGCTTAAGAACAAAGCAAAACAAGACAAATCAACCACTATAGAGCACGCTCATGAGTGATTATCTGGACGCACTGGAAACCCGTAATCCGCAAAGCCGGGAACAAGCACTGATGAACAGGTTGCCGCAACTGATTGCGCATGCGCAAACGGCTGGCGGGTGGGCAAGCATACTGGCTGGTATTGATGCCGCCGATATCCACAGCCGCAGCAGTCTGGCGCAATTGCCGGTTACGCGCAAATCAGATCTCAAGGATTTACAGAGAAAGGCATTGCCCTTCGGCGGGCTGAACACGACGCCGTCACGACAACTGGGGCGTATCTTCATGTCGCCTGGCCCGATATTTGATCCGGAAGGACGCGGCCCTGACTGGTGGCGCTTTGCCCGCCCCTTGCATGCGGTGGGCTTGCGCAGCGGCCATGTGCTGCAAAACTGTTTTTCTTACCATTTCACACCAGCAGCTTTCATGGTGGAAAGCGCCGCTGCCCGTCTGGGTTGCACTGTCATTCCCGCTGGCATAGGCCAGACTGAAATGCAGGTACAGGCAATGGCAGAACTGCGCCCCGATGCGTATATCGGAACACCCAGCTTCCTGAAAATCATTATCGAAAAAGCCCTGGACATGGGTGCAGATATTTCCAGCGTACAGCGTGCCATCGTCGGTGCTGAAGCCTTGCCGCCTTCGCTGCGCAAATGGCTGCAAGACCATGGTGTAGCGCAGGTACTGCAAATCTATGCCACCGCAGACATCGGCAATATCGCCTACGAAAGCATGACCGGAGGCCAGGTCAATCCGGGCATGATACTGGATGAAGACCTGATACTGGAAATCGTGCGACCAGGTACTGGTGATCCGGTGGCCGAAGGCGAAGTCGGTGAAATCGTCATTACTTCATTCAACCCGGATTACCCGCTGATACGCTTTGGCACTGGCGACATGTCGGCAATCTTGCCGGGCATTTCACCCTGTGGTCGCAGCAATCAGCGAATCAGGGGCTGGCTGGGGCGTGCAGACCAGACGACAAAGGTCAAGGGCATGTTCGTGCACCCTTCGCAAGTGGCAGAGGTGGTCAAACGACATCCGGAAATCAGCAAGGCGCGCTTGGTAGTCACGGGCGAAATGGCCAATGACGTCATGACCCTGCACTGCGAAAGCCGCGACCACAGCCCTGCATTGAAGGCGGCGATTATCGACAGCCTGCGCGACATCACCAAGTTGCGCGCGGATGCCTTATTTGTTGCGGAAGCCAGCTTGCCGAATGATGGCAAGGTGATCGACGACGCCCGCAAATACGAGTAAAGTTCAGAAATGTAAAACTCAGCCCTTGCCAGCTACAAATTTGGCAACGATGGCGCTGAAACTGGCCCTGTCCTTCTGATCAAGATGTGAACCATCGGGGCATTTGAAATCCTTGATGGCCGGATGGTTCTTGTCATACAGGATGGGCAGGTGGCTGTTGGCAAAGAAGACTTCCAGGAAACGGTCTTCAGGATACAACTGGTCATCTGCCTCCTTCACCAGACCGGTGGTCGGCATCTTGACAAACAGGACCTTGCCACCGCGCTTTTGTATGGTGTCGATATAGCCGCGTATCAACTGGCCGCCATACTGAAACTCTTCCTCGCTGGCGATGGGCATGGATTTGATTTTGTCACGGAAGCGCGTCTCTGCCCTGCCCTTCCCTGCACGCGGATTCCATTCCATACCCAGCTGTTTGGCGACGCGCGAATAATACACATCGGGCCACGGCAAACGGCTGTAATCAGCGAGTCGGGAACGGTCGGGCCGGGTGGTGATGTATTGGGAAGAACGCTTCCACGGCAGAATACGGTAACGCAAGGCAAACCAGGGATTGCTGCCATCAGAAAAGATGCTCAGGTTTTCATGGATGGCAGTCGTCAGTTTTTTCTCCAGCGTATCTGCCGAAAAATTCTGGGAGCGCAACTGCTGTTTTTCATATTCATCGACAAATACGCTGGCCGAACCAAAACTGCCCTGCCGCGCATTGGCCAGCGCACCGGAGGTGTAATCGATTAGTATGGTGCCGGTGACACGCGGGTCATCGGCCAGGTTTTTCAATACCGGCACAAACGAGCTGCCATCGATGGCCAGTTGTATAGCTTCCAGGCCTGTTCCCTGGCGCAAGGTATCCAGGTCCATGCCAAGTTGAAAACGGGATGTCCCTATCAGGGTCAGTGCCTGTGGCCCCAATTGACTGGCACGCGCACGTTCATGGCTCCAGCGTTCTTTGGAATCCAGTGCGGTGGGCAGGTAACCCAGGCTGCGCAGACTTAGTTCCATGGCGATGATAGCCGCCAGTGTCAGCAGCAGGATGAATGCAAAAATACGCTTCCAGGGATAGGCAGGCATGAGATCGCTAGAATTGAAAATAGAGAAAGGCGTTTTGCCCTGTCCCGGAAAACACAAACAGGGACAGCAGGCATAGACACAGCACGGTAATCTGCAAGGGCATAGCCAACCTTGCAAATAGTTTATCCAGGCTCATATCCCGCAAATAAGTGACGCCAACCACCACCATTGCCATCACGGCCAGTGCCAGGGCATGTGACCAGTCCAGGTATTCACCGGCATGGTGCTGCCCCAGCAAACCTGCACCTATGGCTTGTGCTTGCCCCAGCGAACCTGCCCGGAAAGGTATCCATGCCAGTGTCACCAGCACAAAGACCAGGCCCCGGCGCACGGACGGGGTAAGGTAAGCAGCAATCGCACGGCCTGTGCAGGCACGTTCGATGATGAGGAAACTGCCATGCAGGGCACCCCACAGCACAAACATCCAGGAGGCACCATGCCACAGGCCACCGATCAGCATGGTGGCGAACAGGGCCAGATAAGTCCGGCCCCAGCCATGGCGGTTGCCGCCGAGTGGAATATACAGATAATCCCGCAACCAGCTGGACAGGGAAATATGCCAGCGCCGCCAGAAATCGGAAAAACTGGTAGCGGTGTAGGGATAATTGAAATTTTCGGGGAAATAAAACCCCATGCTTTTCGCCAGGCCGATGGCGCACAGCGAATAGCCGCAGAAATCGAAATAAATCTGCCCTGAAAAACTGAAGATGGCACACCAGGTTTCCAGCACGCCATATTGTTCAGGGTGCGCATAGACTTCATTCACCAGCGGTGCAAACAGGGTGTCCGCCAGCACCAGCTTGCAGAACAGACCCAGCAAGAACAGGCAAAAGCCCCAACCGGCCTGATGCTGGTCTGGCATTACCGGCTTTTCCAGTTGCGGCATGAGGATGTTTGCCTTGACGATGGGGCCAGCCACCAGATGCGGGAAAAAACTGACGAACAGGGCATAGTCCTTGAGGCTATAGCGCGAAGTCAGCACTCCGCGATACACATCGACGGTATACGACAATGAAGCAAAGGTATAAAACGATATCCCTATGGGCAGGATGATGGAATGGTCGGCATGCACAAATTGCCAGCCCAGGGCGGCACACAGATCGGCATAGGTATCCAGCAAAAAATTGCCGTACTTAAAATAACTGAGCATACCCAGGTTGCAGACCAGGCTGATCAGCAAGAACAGCCGACGACGCACCAGCGAGGCCGATGCCGCAATGCGGTTTGCCAGCAGCCAGTCCACCAGCGTGGACAACATCAGCAGGATGACATACGGCGGGTTCCATGCGGCATAAAACACATAACTTGCCACCAGCAACATGCTCTTCCTGGCTGCCCATCCGGGCAATAGCCAGAACAGGCCATATACCGGAATAAAAAACAACAGGAAGGTAAATGAGTTAAACAGCATCAGCGGCCAGAGCGATCATGGTTTATCCAGAAGCTGGACAGTATAAATTACTGCTGCGCAAGTACTGACGAATACTTTAGCGGCAGTCACACGGCGTAGGTGAAAACTGCATAAAATTTACGCAACTGACAGCTGCCCGCACGCAATATGCAAATTTATTCTATAGTAGTTAGGTAAACAAGCATGATCAGGCCTTGTTTCCTACATCCCTGATTACCCCCTACCTGATGGAGACCTGCACAATGACTTCGTTGAACATCAACAGCAAAGATCATCAGCTCGATGCTGACCCTTCCACCCCTGTATTATGGGCCCTGCGCGATTCCCTTGGTCTGACTGGCACCAAGTTCGGCTGTGGCGCAGCCCTTTGTGGTGCCTGTACCGTGCATTTGAACGGCCAGGCCATACGTTCCTGCGTTACCCCCATATCTGCTGTTTCCGGCCAAAAAATCACCACCATAGAAGCAATGAGCCAGGACAAGGTCGGCAAAGCCGTACAGGCGGCCTGGGTCAAACACGACGTGGCGCAGTGCGGCTACTGTCAAAGTGGTCAGATCATGAGCGCGACCGCCTTGCTAAAAACCAACAAGAAGCCCAGCGACAGCGACATAGACAACGCCATGGCAGGCAATATCTGTCGCTGCGGTACCTATGTGCGGATACGCGCTGCAATTCATGATGCCGCATCCACCTTGGCTTAAATCAGGAGAACACCATGCATTTTGATTCCCGTTTGGCTGAGATGCCAAAGCATTTGCAATCCCTGATGCAACAGGCGTCGGCAGAAGACAAACCTGAGGCAAGTAGCCTCAGTCGCCGCAGTTTCCTGAAGATGGCGACCGCCAGCGGCTTTGCCCTTGGTTGCTACCCCATGCTGGCGATAGGCCAGGACAGTGCAGCCAAGGCCCCCGCGGGTTTGAAACCGACAGAACAGCCAGGCGCTTTCGTACAGATTGCCAAAGATGGCACAGTCACCGTCACCATCAATCGCCTGGAATTTGGTCAGGGTGTGCAAACTTCGCTGCCCCTGATACTGGCAGAAGAACTGGATGCCGACTGGTCGAAAGTCAAATACGCCAATGGCAATAATCACCCTGCCTATGTCGATCCGGCATTTGGCATGCATTTGACGGGTGGCTCGAATTCCATCGCCCATTCCTACACCCAGTACCGTGAGCTGGGCGCACGCACCCGTGCCATGCTGGTACAGGCAGCAGCCACGCAATGGAATGTTGATGCGGCATCTCTGCGTACAGAAAACGGCTTCGTCATTGGGCCTGGTGGCAAAAAACTGGGCTATGGTGACCTGGCTGAAGCGGCCATGAAATTGCCGGTACCAGAAAAAGTCGTCCTGAAAGATCCAAAAAGCTTTCGCCTGATAGGCAAACCCACAGGTCGCCTGGATGCCAAAGCCAAATCGACCGGTACCCAGGATTTTGGTATTGATACCCACCTGCCCGGCATGCTGACGGCCGTGGTTGCCCGGCCACCGGTATTTGGTGCCAAACTCAAGTCTTTGGATGACACGGCAGCCAAAGCCATCAAGGGCGTCAAGGCCGTGATACGCGTGCCGGTTGATCGCGGTGGTGAAGGTGTTGCCATTATTGCCACCGGCTATTGGCCAGCCAAGCAAGGGCGTGATGCCCTGAAGCTGGAATGGGATCTGGCTAGCGTTGAAAAAGTCGATAGCGTGAAACAGCTGGCCAGTTATAAAGAAATGGCCAAACAGCAAGGCGCATTGAAATATAACGACGATGTATCAAAAATCGCAACGGCGCCACACAAACTGAATGCAGAATTCAGTTTCCCTTACCTGGCGCATACGCCGATGGAACCATTGAACTGCACGGTAGCCATTAAAGGGGACAAGGCAGAATTGTGGATGGGCACGCAAATGCCTGGCCTCGACGGTTTCGCCGCATCAGCCGCACTTGGTCTGAAACCTGAAAATATCGCCGTCCATACCCAGATGGCGGGTGGCGGCTTTGGTCGTCGTGCCATTCCTACCAGCGATTATGTGGTGGAAGCCTGTGTCGTTGCCAAGGCAGCGGTAGCAGTTGGCCTGGATGCACCAGTGCGTACCTTGTGGAGCCGGGAAGACGACGTCAAGGGTGGTTACTATCGTCCCATGCATGTACACAGGGCAGATATCGGTTTTGATGCGCAGGGCAATATCCTGGGCTGGGATCATGTCATCGTCGGCCAGTCCATCGTCAGCGGCACACCATTCGAAGGCATGATGGTCAAAAATGGCGTTGATGCGACCGCAGTGGAGGGTATGAAAGAGCCGTATGAAATACCAATGCGCCTGTCTGTCCATCACCCGAAAATCAACGTGCCGGTCTTGTGGTGGCGCAGTGTGGGCTCTACCCATACCGCCTTCGTCATGGAAACCCTGCTCGATGAAATTGCCGCAACCACCAAGCAAGACCCGGTGGCCTATCGCCTGAAGCTGATGGGTGACAAGCATCCGCGACACAAAGCAGCCTTGCAACTGGCGGTGGAAAAATCCGGCTATGGCAAGAAAAAACTGCCCGCAGGCCGTGCCTATGGGGTCGCCGTGCATGAATCCTTCTCTTCCATCGTCGCCTATGTAGTGGAAGCATCCATGAAAAATGGTCAGCCCAAACTGCACAAGGTGACGGCTGGCGTGCATTGCAACCTGGCTGTCAATCCCAAAACCGTGGAAGCACAGGTGCAGGGTGCCGCCCTGATGGGCTTGTCGATGTGTCTGCCGGGCGCAGCCATCACACTCAAGGATGGTGTGGTTGAGCAAAGCAATTTCAGTGATTTTGTGGTGCCACGCATTACCGACATGCCACAAGTCGCTGTACACATCGTGCCAAATGCAGATGCACCTACCGGTATGGGTGAACCTGGGCTACCAGCTTTGGCACCGGCATTTGCCAATGCCATCGCCAGAGCGGGCGGCAAGCGCTGGCGTGAATTGCCGTTCAAGACAGCTTAATCCTCCAATGAAAAGCGGTATCTAATTTATAGATACCGCTTTTTTTATTTCTCCATCCTGCGATGACTTCAATAACCAGCGGTTATTCCGGCACACCATTGGCAAAGAAACTGGGTATCCAGAAGGGTAGCCAGGTCTACGTCAGACACGCGCCTGACAATTATCTGGACTTGCTGGCAGACTTGCCAGCCGATGTCGTCTTTGAGAAAAAATTGAGCGCAACAACTAATATCGTTCACCTGTTTACTGACCAGAAAGCAGTGTTGACCAAAGAGTTGAATGCCTATAAATCAAAGTTGCGCAGTGATGCCGCCATCTGGGTATCCTGGCCGAAAAAATCATCCAAAGTACCCACCGACATTACCGAAGACAGCATCAGGGAAGTTGCCCTGCCGCTTGGTTACGTCGACATCAAGGTCTGCGCCGTCAGCGACATATGGTCAGGATTGAAGATCGTGGTGCGTAAAGAACTGCGGGCCGCATGGCCAAATGCATAAGGCCTGCAAATTTGCAGGCCTTATGCGTTTCTCATCGTATTCCATCGCATTCCATCAAATTTCCATCACGTCAGCTCAATTCGATTCCTTGATCAGGCGTCCGGAATTTTTCTGTATGGGTCGTGCATTCATGGGATACAGACGGCTGAATATCAGCAACTGGTCGGGTGAGATTTCTACCGGCTCTTTCATGACCAGCCACAGTACACCTTCGCTGCAAGGCGGTGTCGTCAATGAACCCATGTAGGTAAAGTAATCACGCTTGACTGGCAGGATGTCGTTCAGGTCCATGGTAGTCAAAGCCTGCACCGGATCATTCTTTTCCAGCGGCAGATTATTCCACACCTGTTGTACCAGGCTATGCGCCTTGCCACGTTCTATCAATACCGCGACGACTGCCAGTTTGCCATCGGCATCCTTATGTACCAGATGGGCAACCATTTCAAAGCTCTTGCCATTCACGCGTTCTTCGGAAGGCTTGTGAAAATGGAATTGCACCAGCTCATAATTGTGGCCCAGCACATTGATGTAGTTACCTGCTCCCACATTCACCTGTATGGTGTGGCCATTATCCAGCACCGAAAAACGGCTGGGCTTGTAATCAAAGGCAATCGGGTCGAGATTGACCTTGATACCATCACGGATATCAATGGGGGACTGTCTTTCACCCACATCACATTTGGCATTGGCAGCGTTCAGCTTACCCCAGTTAAGTGGGCCGCCTTCGCCCTGGTAGCTCCAGTGTATATCTGCATGGCTGGCAGCCATGCCGCCAGCTGCAGCCGCAGAATTGGTGCCGCTGCCACCATTCGTACCATGGTCAATTTTTGGTTTTGCTGGTTCCGGTCTGCGTATCGGCGGCGCATAGGGGGAGCGTACAGCGGCTCTGGGTGCGGTGCGGGACGCAGAATCATCCTTTTCCTTGCGGATGACGCTCAGGCGGTCAGCAATGCGCGCCGCCAGTTCGTCAGCCGCCAGGGCTTCCTTGGCACGGGCAGCGGCTTCTTTGGCAGATTCCTTGCTTTCCTTGGCACTAGGTTTGCGTTCTTCCTTGGCAGATGCGGATGCCGACGCAGAGGCGGAAGCTGAACCAGACGCCTCTTCTTTTGCCGATGCCGGTTTGATAGGCTTGGATGGCGGCGGGTCGTTCGCGTGAACGGCCGCAGCCATCAGCATGGTAACAAGCAGAGCAAGATAGCGGCGCATAATTAGAATAAGTAACTGGCAGATACCTTAGTTACGGCAAGTCTCTTTGCAAACTTGAATTCCTGCTGGCAATTTGTGGTTTTCACCCCCTCAGACTGCCACTATCTCCACTTACCCCCCACTTACACGCCTTCCATGATAAACAGACGACCGATAGAATTGGCCTGTCGAATTGCCCTGGCCTTGTCATACTCAACCGAGTCATACCAGATCTGGGCCTCGCCCAGCGATGGAAATTCGACAATCACGGTGCGCCAGCCTTCATGATGCTGATCATCCCCGCCTTCTTTTTGCAGACGTGTTCCGCCACGTACCAGAAACTTGCCGCCGTACTGGTCTACGCTGGCGGTAGACAGTACGCGATACTCTGCATAGGGTTCCGGGTTAGTCACCTGAATTTCGGCAACGACATAAGCTTTACTCATATTAATCCTGATAAATGTGGTTAAGAAATTATTAGAGCGTCTGGATGCGGGCTTTTGCTGCCAGGTATTCAGATTTCAGACGTGCCACAACTTCTGCCACGGTCAGAACATCATCCATCAGGCCCACACCCTGGCCAGCGCCCCAGATATCGCGCCAGGCCTTGGCCTTGCTGCCACCACCGGAACCAAAATTCATCTGACTCTTGTCGGCTACCGGTAAATTATCCGGGTCCAGTCCCGCAGCAATGATGGATTTCTTGAGGTAATTGCCATGCACGCCGGTAAACAAATTGGTATAAACAATGTCTGCCGCTGCTGAATCAAGGATGGCTTGACGATAGGCTTCATCCACATTCGATTCAACCGTGGCCAGCCAGCGCGATCCTATATAGGCAAAATCGGCCCCCATTGCCTGCGCCGCCAGCACCGCATCACCCGTTGCGATCGAACCGGACAGGGCGATGGGGCCATCAAAGAAGCGCCGCACTTCGCCGACCAGGGCAAAGGGTGACAGGCCACCCGCATGGCCGCCGGCACCAGCAGCCACCAGGATCAGGCCATCGACCCCGGCTTCCAGCGCTTTTTGCGCATGACGTATCGAAATGACATCATGCAGGACGATGCCGCCATAACTGTGTATCGCATCCAGCATTTCAGGTGGCGGGGCACGCAGCGAAGAAATGATGATGGGGATTTGATGTTTGACGCAGACTTCAACATCATGCGCCAGCCTGTCATTCGATTGATGGACAATCTGATTGACGGCGATAGGCCCAATCAGCGCATCCGGATGGGCTTCCTGATGGGCCGCCAGATCGGCCTGCAATTCTGTCAGCCACACATCCAGCATTTCCGCCGGCCTGGCGTTCAGCGCCGGGAAAGAACCGACTATGCCCGCCTTGCATTGCGCCGCCACCAGTTTGGGGCCGCTGGCAATAAACAGCGGTGAACCGATGACGGGCAGGGTCAGATGTTGCAAAGCGGATGGCAGACGTGAGGCAGATTTTGAGACAGATTGTGATACTGAATGCAGTACAGGTGAATCTTGAGTCATAGTTGATATCCTCTAAGCTGAAGCACAGACAACAGATTTCTTGCATATATCCAGTATGATTTTACCGTGCTAATAAAAATCCTGTGGAGACACCATGACTTATCAATGTTTTGACTTCAGTATCAGCAATAAAATCGCGCATCTGCGCCTGAACCGGCCAGCCACACTGAATACCATGCACCCGGTATTTTTTCGTGAACTGACAGAAATCTTGCAGAACCTGCACAACCAGGCAACTGCCCGCGTGCTCATCATTTCTTCCACCGGCAAGCATTTCACTGCCGGCATGGCACTGGATGTATTCGCTGGTGGCGGTGTCACGCTGGATGACGCCAGTGCCGTTGGCCGTGCCAATATCGTCCTGGCGCTGAAGGACATGCATCACGTCTTCAACCTGATCGAATCGCTACGCATGCCAGTCATCACCGCCATCCACGGTGGCTGCATAGGCGGTGGGGTGGACATGATCTGTGCCAGCGACATCCGCCTGGCCAGCAGCGATGCCTTTTTCTGCATACAGGAAATCAACATAGGCATGACCGCCGACCTCGGCACCCTGCAACGCCTGCCCAAGCTGATCCCCGAAGGCATAGTCCACGAAATGGCCTACACCGGCCGCCGCCTGCCCGCCCAGCGCGCCCTTGCCGTTGGCCTGCTCAACGAAGTATTTGATACCCAGGACACCATGCTGGAAGCCGCCCTGCAAATGGCCACAGAAATCGCCGAAAAACCCCCAGTCGCTATCTGGGGCAGCAAACAGGCCATCCACTACGCCCGCGACCACAGCACCCACGACGCCCTGCAACAAATGGGCTGGCTACAATCCGGCATCTGGCAAAACAGCAACCTGATGGAAGCCTTTATGGCGAAACAGCAGGGCAGACCGACTGAGTATGCGGACCTGGCACCAGTCAGTTCGTTTTCTGAGGCTGCGTATAGTTTGAAGTAGGTGTATCAAATACAACGCAGGCAATATGACTATAGGTCGTATTGACGTTGCTTTTGAAGTTGCGGTTGCTTTTGACTTTTGCAGTTCCCATGTGTCGACGCCGTTTGTGCAGTACAGAAAATGGAAAAAGAAGAGCCGATGTTTGAGCCGCAGGCGAGTTTCGGATCTTCCCATTTTTTGTACTGCACAAACGGGAACCCCGCAGGGGCGGCGACGCCTGGGTCGCCTTTTTGGCATCCCTTTTTGGCGAAGCAAAAAGGGATGTAGCCGCCGGTCTACCACCGGCCAGCAATCGTCAATCGACGTATGTTGGTGTCGAAAATCGAATTATTCAAAACACCAACAATCTGAAATTAACTCACACAATAATTTACCAAAAACGCCACTAGATTCCAGCCAAAAGCATGCTGGAATGACGTCAAGAAAATTATTCGTATATCAAAGTATCCTAAGCTCGATTAAGCTCGAAAACGAAATCCATAAGCCCAATCATTCTCACCGTCCCCAAAACCACTGGCCTGCAATCGTCAATCGACGTATGCTGGTATTGAAATTAACAATGAGTAAATCACTTGACGACATGCTACGGACGCCACTGGATTCCAGCCCAAAGCATGCTGGAGCGCCAGCCCGGTGGAATGACGTCAAGAAGATTATTCGTGTATCAAAGTACCATAAGTTCGAATAAGCTCGTAAACGAAGTCCATAAGCCCAATCATTCTCACCGCCCCCAAAAAATGATTACAAGCGCTTGCACAATACCCGATTTTCATGCGCTTCCCCCTCCATGAAAAAACTGGTACCACCAACATCCACATACCCCAACCTGGCATAAAACTGCAAAGCTCTGACGTTATGCACCCACGGCGTCAACCACATCACATCCGCACCATGTTGCACAGCTGTAGCTTCTGCAACCCGCAAAAGCTGGCTACCCAACCCCATGTGAGTAAAAGGTTCTTGCACATACAGTCTGTCGAGTTCGGCAGGATGCGTGGCACCGACCAATTCCTGCCTGGTCTCCAGACCGATTTGAGAAAAAGCCAATAAATTCCCGTCACGTTCAGCGACATGAGTGAAGGTACCATCCCGGGCCAGCAAATCTGTAAAAGCAGATACAGAAAATGCATGCAGCACTTCTTTTGCGATAGCTGGCCGTATGCCTGTCGTCGCATAGGTATCTAAAAAAACCTGCATCGCCAACACACTCAGGCACAGCGCATCATCTTGCGTGGCAGGCCGAAATTGAATATCTGTATTCATGGGCAAATTTTATGCAGCAGTCTTGGTGACAGCCTCGATGTGATGACCATCAGGATCAATTAGAAATGCGGCGTAATAATTGTCGCCATAGTCCGGCCGCAAACCCGGGGCGCCGTTATCACTGCCACCTATAGCCAGCGCAGCAGCATGAAACTGATCGACTGCAACGCGTGATGTTGCGGTAAAAGCCAGGTGGAAACCGGAGCCAGGTGGACTGGCATCCGACCTGAGTTTCAGACACAAAATATCTTCATCGTCGTTCACACCATAGCCTATGGCGGTGTCGTCTTCAAACACGCGGCGGTAGGCCAGCGCACCAAGAGCGGCATCGTAAAATGCGCCAGCCAACGCGAGGTCGCGTACGCCAAGAGAAATATGATGCAACATGCTGAAAGCCCTGAATGATGAGTGAAAATACGGGAAAAATACTGATTGCGACTTGTTGCTGTTTGTTGCTGCTTGTTGCTGTTTTTTACTATCAGCGGGTGCTGATCAGCATGTCCCCATCCATCCTTGCTGCACCGGCACTCACCAGTTCATTGGCTAATTGCGGTATCAGGCTGCTTGCTTCCTGCTCCAGCAACCTGGCAGAAGAAGTAATCAGCCGTGTGCTGCCCAATTGCGCTAATGCGCCAGCGATGCTGATTTGACGGGCTTCCAGCAAGATGAAAGCCAGCATGACTTTGGCTGCGTTGCGGGCATTGCGCCGGGGATCTGCACGTAGATAATCCAGCCTTGATTCTGCCCTTTGCAGCGCGGCATCCACATCACCAAAGGCGGCACCGTGACCGGGAATGACGATACGCGGATGCAATTCACGTATGACTTGCAGTATGGCAGCCTGTTCGGCAAAACCTGATTCACCCTCCAGTTCAGGGAAGATCACGCCAAAGCCGTTTTCCCACAAGGCGTCGGCAGAAATCAGTATGCCTTCCTGCGGGCAATACAGGATCATGGAATGCGGATCATGCCCGGGCGCGGCCAGTACCTGCCAGTCCATGCCGCCCAGTTGCAGGCGGTCGCCATGCTGTATGGCGGCATCGAAACCGAAGCGCTCGCATTGCTGGCCGGTGGCGGCATAGCTGAGGGCATCTTCATCCCATGTGGCGACTGCGGCTGTCTCGGCGATGGGTATCAGGGTGCGACAGCCATAATGGCGCTGTAACAGGGCATTGCCGCCGCAATGGTCGGAATGCAGATGGGTATTCACCAACAAATCCAGCTTGCGTTCACCCAGGGCTTGCTGCACCAGCGCCAGTGTCTGCGGCGCGTGGATCAGGTAGCCACTGTCCACCAGTGCAGTTTGCTGTTCATCCATGAACAGGATGTTGTTCGAGGATAACCAGCCACGTTCAAAGACTTGCATGCCGGTGGGCAGAGCTATCATGTTTTCTCCGTTATCTTGCGCTGCAAGCCATACGGCATCTTGCGGGCTGCCAGCATGTCGGGTGAATTAAAGAAGTCATCGCCATTCAGGTAGGCCTGCAACATGTCGGTGCTATCCAGGCCCCAGAAACAGCGTCCATCCACGACTGTCGTTGGCACGCCAAATACATCAGCAGCAATTGCTTTTTCACCGTTGATCCTGAGCATCTGTTTGATGTCGGGCGTGTCCAGCATCGCTGGCATCACCTGCAATTCATCCAGCAGGGCTTGCCAGTGCCCGGTCTGGGTAGGCAGATGGCCCTCTTGCCAGACGAAGCTGAACAGGCGACGTACCACCGGCGCTGTAGACCCCAGCACCAGACAAAGGCGCAATACAGGCAGGGGGTTGAATGGGTGCTCGGGCAACATGCGCAGGCTGATGCCATGCTTGCGGGCCAGCCAGACGCAATGTTCAAAAGTCCATTGTCGTTTGGGCGGGATTTCTGCCGGGCCCTTGTTATCCCAGTGATTGAGCAGGCTGGCAAACAGGACAGGATGGTAATGCAGCCTGTCTGTCATCTGCGCGCGCATCAGCAGTTCATGCTGCAGGTAGGCGAAGGGAGAAATAAAATCAAAATACCAGTCCAGCTGTTTCATGATGTCTCCTCTGCCTGCTGATTCAGCCCACGATACTGAAAGCGCTAATCAGGGCAACATTCTTTGCTGTATCAAATCCCAGATTTCCAGCTTCTTATGATTATCCGCCTTGCTCCAGCAAATGATTTCGTCAATGCTGCGATAACAGCCACTGCATAGCGCAGTTTTTTCATCCATGCGGCAGATATTCACGCAAGGTGAAGGAACGGTCGCGCCGGGTGCCATGACAAACTGGGCCGGGTCAAATTCATGCAAAATAGTCATGCGCGCAAGGCCACGTCAACAACAGGGGCGCCTGTCATGTTTTTCAATTGTTCGGGCGTGAGCCTGAACACGGCATGCGGATGTCCAGCCGCCGCCCAGACATGGGAATATTGCAGCAGGTCCTGATCGATCAGCATCACAGTTTTTTCCAGGTGGCCGATCGGGCAGACACCGCCGATGGCATAACCGATTTTTTCTTTGACAAAACGGGCATCGGCTTTGCCCAGCGGGCCTACCAGAGCAGCGACCTTGTTTTCATCCACGCGATTGATGCCGCTGGCCACGACCATGACGGCAGCATTATCCTGTAGACGGCGGAAGACGATGGATTTGGCAATCTCGGCAACTTCGCAACCCAGACCGGCGGCGGCTTCAGCCGAGGTCTTGCCGGTTTCCGGCAACATGACGATGGCCTGGTCATGGCCCAGGCTTTCCAGCAGACGGGCAACACGCAGGGCGGTTTCAGGCAATTCGGGATGCTTGGACATGATGCAAAAAAAAAAGAAGCTAAAAACTGTTTATATCACAAGCCTTGAACCCATGCTGTCAGTCTGGTGACAAAGCCAGGGTCAGGCTTATGGAGGATGCTTAGAGAATACTTAGAGCGGGCCAAGATAGACCCAGGTCAGGTTGCCTGTCGGCTCAGACATACCATGCAGACAGCAGGTCTATGTATTCGAGCGGCACGTCAAAATATTTCATTCCGGCGCGGTATTCGCTACCACTGAGTATGGAGTAGATGCAGGTAGCCTTACAGACCACCTGGGTACGCTGGGAAGCATCACGTGGGCTGGGGACTTCCATCATCATCTGGTATATTTGTTTCTCCTTCAACAGTGCGCTGCACTGCATCTGTATGCCACTGACGGAAAAATTGACAATTTTGGCCGGTACGATTTTACCGGGGACCACCTGGATGGCACCGCGCCAGGTCACATTGGAGCGCGGATTGGTACGGGATTCACTCATACAAAAACGAAAAAGAAGTGCAAAGACATGTAGTCCAAAAATTGATATCAAGAAACGTCCATTGTACCGACTTCTGCCGGGCTTTGCCGACTTGCAACACGACGCCACAAAACTATTTATTGCTCGCCAGCCAGTCAATGACGCCCTGCCCCGCCTGCTTGCCGCTGGCCATGCATGCTGTTAGCAAATAGCCACCGGTCGGTGCCTCCCAATCCAGCATTTCGCCAGCAAAAAACAGGCCAGGATGTTGTTGTGCCATCAGGCTGGCAGACAGTCCTTCAAAACAGACACCGCCAGCGCTGCTGATGACTTCATCAATGGGGCGCACGGCGGTCAGTTTAAGCGGCAGGCATTTGATCGCCTGTGCCAGTAGCTGCGGCTGTTCAAAATCGAACTTTTGCAGGCATTCATGCAACAGGCTCATTTTTAATGCATCCAGCCTGAGTCTGCTTTTTAAATGGCTGGATAAAGAACGTGAACCACGCGGGTGCTGTATCTCGCTGATAACTTTTTGTAAAGGCGTATCCGGCAACAAATCCAGTTCCAGCACGGCCTGCCCGTTGGCATGCAACTGATCACGCAACGCCGCAGACAGGGCATACACCAGGCTACCTTCGACGCCAGTGGCAGTCATCACGAACTGGCCTTTGCGCATGGGCAAGCCACTGTCCTTTACCCTGGCGGCAACCGTCAGTAAGGGATGGCCGGCAAAGCGCTCCTGGAAAAATGTGGTCCAGCCCACATCGAAACCACAATTCGCCGCCAGCAAATCAGCAACGGCAATACCGCGCTGACGCAGGGTTTCAACCCAGGCACCGTCCGAACCGAGACGGGCCCAGCTACCACCACCGAGGGCCAGCACAACGGCACGCGCAGACCGCTGGGTTTCGCCTTCCGGCGTGGCGAACACCAGAGTCTGTGCATCACGCCATCCCAGCCAGCGATGACGCATATGAAACCGCACACCCTGCGTACGCAGGCGATGCAGCCATGCACGTAATAGCGGCGCGGCCTTCATGTCAACAGGGAAGACCCGGCCCGAGCTACCTACATAAGTCTCTATGCCCAAACCGGCAGCCCAGTTACGCAAGGCACTGGCGTCAAACTGGCTGATGATGGGCGAGAGGACGGCTTCGCGCCCGGCATACCGTGTCATGAAAGAGACAGAATCCTCCGAATGGGTCAGGTTCATTCCACCCTTGCCGGCCATCAAAAACTTGCGCCCTACCGAGGGCATGGCATCGTACAGACTGACGGCCAATCCCTGGCTGGCCAGGGTCTCGGCAGCCATCAGGCCAGCAGGCCCGCCACCAATGACGACCACTTCATCCGCGTTGTCATTTTGTGAATTATTTAAGTGCTTTTGCATAAGTTTGGTTCATAATATGATTTCATGTCATTTGTGCCAATTTTTGTTCATGGCCGAATGACGTGAATGCGGAATTGTCGCATTGATCGCCAGTTCCTGAAGTACCTGTCTGATATGACTGCCGTGCCACCCATGCACCCATACCTGTCTATGGTTAATCTGGATCGTACTACGCTTGATTTGGTCGTTGTCTGCATCAGTGTGATTTCCATGCTGGTCATGCTGGCTGTCTGGCGCATCAATCGCGGCATACCCGGCACGGGGGTATGGGCACTTGCAGCATCGATCACTGCGCCCGCCTTTCTGGTAATGCGGCTCATAGGTGTGACGGATGTTCCCAAAGCGCTGATTATTGCCGTTAATAATTCCCTGGCACTCACTACCGTCCTGCTGATGCTGGAAGGCACCTTGCGCTTTCGCGGCTATACATCGCCCCGACGCTGGCGTCTGGGTCTGATACTGATACCGCTCTTCGTCCTGCTGGCTTTCATCAACCGGGACGACATGATACGCCGTTACCTGTTTCATGATGCAATTGCAGCGACATTAATGCTGGCCAATGCCTACATACTCATCAGAAAAACCCGCGATCTCGAATTGCTCGCAGCAGGCATAGGCGCATTATCCATGTCTGGCATGGCGGCAGCCTTCATGCTGCGCTGGACTCTGGCATTTAGTGCTACCGACAATGCACAACTTGCCAGCCAGCCACTGCTGAATGTGGTGTACCTGATGCTGGTTTTGTGTGTGCTGAGCTGGACCTATGGCGTCAGTGTCTGCTGTAATTTGCGGGCGCAAAACAGCATACTGCAAATGGCACGCGAAGATGTGCTTACTGGTCTGCCCAACCGCAGGCACGTGGATGAAATACTTGAACGTGCCATCGCCATGAGCGCCCGCAACCAGCAAGGCTTTGGTTTTATTCTGATCGACCTGAACCACTTCAAGGCAGTCAACGACCGTTATGGCCATCAAGCCGGGGATCTGTTGTTGAAGGAAGTAGCAAAACGGCTCAAAAGTTTCTGCCGCCATGCCGACTTTGTTGGCCGCATTGGTGGTGATGAATTTGTAGCCATCACTTTTGGCATAAACCAGGAATCCCAGCTGGACCGCACTTTGCTGCGCCTGAAAAAAATGCTGGTCGGCCCCTGCACCATACAAGGCCATACGATAAATATTGAAGCAGCGCTGGGTTCGGCCATGTTTCCAACGGATGGGCGTACTGCCGACCGGCTGATGCAAGCCGCAGATCAGCGCATGTATCTGGACAAGTCAGTACCAGACAATGTCCTGGCGGCAGTCACGCAAAGAGCAGGCTTGTGATTCGTTTTGTGATTCGGCTTGTGATTCGGCCTGTCACCGAAGGCATAAAAAAACAGGCCAGAATAATTCCGGCCTGCTCTTCCTGTCTATGTGCAGCAACTTTCAAACCAGCTCATTTTGAGCCACTTATTTTGGTCACTTATTTTGACCAGTAGCGCAGGTAATGATTGCGAAAATCATTACCCGGTTCAAAGGTATTTTTCTGTCCACCGTCATAGGAAATATTCTGTGCCGTCACCAGATGGACGGATGAGCTGACGAAGCCACTTGGTTCCGCACCAGAAAACGCACGGTTGAGTTCATCCACTAACTGCCAGGCATGCATGGACAATGGCTCAGGTACGGTAGCGGTCTGCAAACTGTTGGCACGAATGCGTTTGTAAGCAGTAGGTGAACCGTCACCGGCGGCTACACCGACCAGTTTGTTACTGGCGATCAATGCTGCCGTAGCCGGCACTTCAAGCAGGTCAAAATAGAAATCGATGGCACCAATCGCGTGCGTCCACTTGCTGCCATGGCGTTTGACGAGGTTTTCAACCACGCCTTTCATTTTGATATGGGCATCAATCAGCGGCACATCTTCCACACTCAGCAATTTGCAACCTTCACATTGCTTGATGGTTTCCACAATGGCAGCAGACTTGGCATGCAGGTAAGGATTGCTGGAATCGGTGAACACCACGATGCCAGCCTTGTTGTTGGAATCAACCACGGTATACAGTGCAGCAACCTGTGCTACCTCTTTTGGATTGGTAGCGATATTCGTGAACAGACCATCCGTCGGACCACTCTTGGTGGAAGCGTGCCAGCCGACCACTGGTATCTTGGCCTTGGCCGCAGCCGCCATGCCCTTGGCCTGAGTACTGACGTCCACGCCTGCCATGATGATACCATCAGCCTTCATGTCCAGTGCCTGGGCAACGATGGCTGAACCCTGGTTGCAACGGCCACGGCAGTCGATAGGCAGGGTTTCCCAGCCACCGCTGGCACTGGCTTCACGCACACTGGCAAATACGGCAGCCGTACCCGGATCGCTAAGATCGGCGGCAATGAAAATAATCTTCTTTTTCTTTTGTAGTCGGGGCCCGTCGGTCGGACCTTCCCAATGATTCTTCAGGGAAGCAGCGCGTGCCACTTTGGCATTTGCCTTGCTAAGAAATTGCATGGGATTATCCTGGGCAAAAGCACCAGAAATAAAGCTGAACATAACAAACAACGCGGTCAAGCACTTACTTTGAGTAGCAGTCATGATTCTCGGCTGGTCAGGTTAGAAATGGGCCTGTATGTACAAATACAGAACTTATTTTTGGTTTTGAAACAAATTCTTACATATCTGCGATGATTATTGCAGAAAAATGCATCAAGTAAATAGAGTTTCGGTACCAACCTACCAGCGACGAATTTTTATTACATTAATTATTTATTTTCAAAATATAATTTTCCAATTAAAAATATTTCCAAAAGAAAATATCATTCCATCAAGCAATGATATTTGCCCTACGCCAATAAACAACACTAATACCTCACTTTTTCAGTCCCAACGCACCTCGCCGGAGCCCATACGATCAACATTACGCTTGCCAGGATTGCCAAAAACGTGCACGTCACCGCTGCCCGTCAACTTCAAGCGGGCTTCCTGGCTGGCAAATACCTTGGCGCTGGACGATCCCACGGCATTGACAAATACCTGAGTGCTTTTCAGTGCAACAGCATTCAAATCGCCTGAACCGTTTAGTCTGGCATTCAGTAATCTGGACTGCCCCTTGATGACACTGTCACCCGAGCCATTAATGCTGAGGTCAATCGTGTCGCTATTGCCCAGGTTTAAATTCAGGTTGCCACTGCCGTGCAGGCCGGCATTGACTTGCTGGAAATCGCCATCAAAGTTGACATCGCCAGAACCATTCAAGGAGATTTCCATTTTATTGCCACGAAAGCCTTTAATACTGGCATCGCCACTGCCCGATAGTTGTAGTTTTTCCAGATTGGGCAAACTCAGTTCCACCTTGGTCTGTTCGGTCTTGCCTATGGAAATATAAATGCCACGGGTACCGATGTGCAAGGTATTGCCTTCGATGGTGGTGGTAATGCGGGATACCAGCTTGGCATCGCCCCTGATCAGCATCTCTGGTGTGTTGGCCTGTTTCAGTATCAAATCTACTGGACCATGCAAGACGACGTTTACCACTGCGGCATTCACAGGGCGCACTTCACTGGCGGCTGATCCACCACTGGCCATGGCCACATTGGCAGCATGGGCTTTGATGAATACAACCGATGCGCCTGTCAATATGACGGACAAGGCCAGCATGCCTGCACCGGTACGAATAATGTTTTTCATCTTGTTCTCCTGATGTTGAAGCGATATTTATTGATAATAATTCTTGATAGACACTCAGGCCGGACGGACCAAATGCAGTTGCAACAGATTCCAGCGCAGGTAATTCCGGACACCGATGAAGGTGTATTTGGTCATGAACATGCTCAACATCAATAACAGTACAGAACCTATGATCATGCCGATTCCCATCAGGGCCTTGCTGACATGAAAATGATTACCCACTTCAATATGCAATTCTTTTTTGCCAGCTTCCACCGCGCTAGCGGGCAGACTGCCAGCAGCAGTGTTGCTATCGACCTTGATGAAACCGGCGGCTTCGGCAACTTCGGTGTCAGGACTGGCTTTTTCTCCATCAATCAAAATGCCTGATTCAGTAATATCCACGCGCACGTTCTCATGTTGCAGATTACTCATGACTTTGTGATGACCGTGCCTGATCGCATGATGGCTTTGGTAAGGCACATCAATGCTGAAGTGATCAACACCGGACAGGCTGGCAGCAGTCACGCCTATGCCAGCCACATACAGGCTCAGGGCGACGACATAGCTGGAACACAACAGGCTGAAATACGCGACCGCCGGTATGAACATGAAAAGATTGAACACCATCAGACCGATCAAGGCCACCAGCCAGCTGGCGATATTGCCGATAGTGAAATTATGTTTCAGTGCCTGGTAGTGGTTACTGGCTTTTTTGCGGGCGGCAACCAGTTCCGGTTTGGGCAGGCTGGCAACGGCTTCTTCTTCCGACTTGCCGGATGCGATGGCATCGGCCAAGCTGGCTTCAGTTTCCCGGATGGTTTCCTGTATCAATGTTGCTGGCAAACCATCGAGTGCCTGGCGCAGGACCTGTAGGTATTCAGTCTTGTTCATGGATTTCTCCCTGTTTTTTTGATTGCGTAGGGTAAGAATAAGCAATGCCAGAGAGCAAAACCATCGCCATGCGACAGTGCGTGCATTCGGGGGGATGAAATGCAAAAGTCAGGGACAGGCCGCAGCGGCTGTCGTGCGCTTTATACAGTATGTTGGACTGAAACACCCCATGAATGGGGCGGGTTTTATATTTTCAGCAAGACTTGTTTGTTTCGTCAGTCTATGTGTTTTGCAAGATGATGGCTCAGCCATCTTGTCAGCCTTTCGGTATTTTCACCCAGCATATGCAAGCCCAGACGACTGCGACGCCATAAGATATCTTCGGTCGTGCGCGCCCATTCATGGCGTATCAGATATTCCACTTCGGCAACATACAGTCCAGGCAGCAACATGTCACCCATGTCTGACAAGGATTGCCGGTTCTTGAGCAGGACATGGATACGGGTGCCGTAGGCATGCGCAAATCTTTCTGTCAGATGCGGGGGCAGCCACGCATATTGCTGCTGGCAATGCTGAATAAAAACAGGAAACTCAAGCACCGCCTGATTTTGCGGCAAGGCACCCAGAATGTCGCCGCCAGGCAAACAGGCATGTTCCGTCCAGTCTGCATTGGCATTGTTGAGCAAGGGCACCAGTTGCTCCAGCGCTTCTTCTGCCAGCTTGCGGTAGGTGGTGATTTTGCCACCGTAGACATTCAATAGCGGTGGTCCATCGGTATCCAGTTCCAGCCGGTAATCACGGGTCAGTGCCGCTGCTTTTTCCTTGCCACCGATATGTGGCTCTTCCACCAGCGGCCGCACGCCGGAATACGACCACACCACGTCGGCAGGCGTAATCAGTTGGGTGAAATACTGCCCGGCCAGCTCGCACAGATATGCGATTTCCTGTTCGGTAATGGCAACCTGATCCAGGGAACCGGTGTAATCGAGGTCGGTCGTCCCTATCAGGGTAAAGTTTTGTTCATAAGGAATCGCAAACACGATGCGACCATCCGGATGCTGGAAGATATAGGCATACGGATGATGGAACAGGCGACGCACCACGATATGGCTGCCCTTGATCAGCCTCAGGGTTTTTGTTGTCCCCTGATGCAGCAATTTATGCAGTACATTCACCGCCCATGGTCCGCTGGCATTCACCAGACTACGGCTTTTGACAGTCAACTGGCTACCATCGGCTTTCTGCAATTGCACCAGCCAATGCTGGTCTTCTCTTTTTGCTGATAGACAAGTGGTACGGGTCATGATGCGCGCACCTTTTTCTGCCGCATCCATGGCATTCAAGACTACCAGTCGTGCATCATTCACCCAGGCATCGGAATAGGCAAACCCGCGTCTGAAGTCTGCCTGCAGGGGCTTGCCGGTAATATGCGTACGCAAATTCAGGCTTTCAGCCCCGGGTAATAATTCTCGCCTGGCCAGGTGATCATATAAAAACAGGCCAGCCCGTATCATCCAGGCTGGTCTTTGGCCACGCGCATGCGGCATGACAAAACGCAGGGGGCTGATGATATGCGGCGCAGACCGCATCAACACTTCGCGTTCCAGCAGGGCCTTGCGCACCAGGCCAAATTCATAGTATTCAAGATAGCGCAGGCCGCCGTGTATCAGCTTGGTGGAGGCTGACGAGGTATGGGCAGCCAGGTCATCTTTTTCACACAAGAGTACGCTCAGTTTTCGTCCGGCTGCATCGCGGGCAATGCCGGTGCCATTGATACCGCCACCTATCACCAGCACATCCACTTCGGCCATCGGCACTGTCATCTGCACTGTCAACTTCTCTGTCGTCTGCACTGTCATCTACGGTATGCCATTCATTTCCTGACCAGTTGATTTGGCAACCAGCCTATGCCATTTGCATGCAGGCTTTGTATGTAGAGCCGGTCTGCGGTTTCGGTGACGCCTGTGGTTTCAGGATACTGGCCGGACGGGTCTTGCAAATCCACCAGGATCTTGCCGCCTTCATTGAAGGCCAGTACATGGCCATAGGCAGGCGGCACCGGCCACAAGGCGCGCGGCAGTCGCAGGGTAATGCTGCGTAGCCAGGGTTTTTCAGCCATGCTGTCTATCGCCGCACCACGCGGCTTGGCCAGACCCAACCAGATACGGCCATCACGCCCGCGCATGAGATTATCGGGATAACCGGGCAAGTCACGTAACAAAATGCTTGCCAGTTTTTTATCCGGCTTGCGTTTCAGGTTCAACTGGCTGGCCTGGATGGATATTTTCCAGATGCGGTATTCACCGGTTTCGGCAACGATAAGCTGCTGTTCATCTTCACTCAGCACCAGGCCATTGGCAAAACACATTCCTTCCGCCACGACGCGTGTCTGTTTGCTGGCGGGGTCATATTCCAGCACGCGTCCGGTAGAGGAATGCTCGAGAATATCAAGCACGCTGGCGTGAAAGGTGCCACCCGATTCACGCGCACCAAAACGTTGTGAGGCATCGGTAAAATACATCTTGCCGGATTTGGCGACCACCACGGCATCCGCATACAGGATAGGGCTGTCGCCGACCTTGTCAGCCAGCACCGTTATCTGCCGGTCAGGCGCAATCGACAACAGACCACGGAAGGCATCTGCAGCAATCATGTTACCGGCCGCATCAAACATGAATCCCAACACCCGGCCACCGGTATTTACCCAGACTTCACGCTGGCTGCCATCGGGCTGCATGCGCAAAATCGCGCCAGAGGTGACGGCGGCATACAGACGCCCGTCCGGCCCCATGGCGATATGTTCCGGCCCGGTTTCATCACCGATGGCTATGGTTTTCAGGGCTGCCAGTTTTTCATTGCGTGCATGTGGCGGCGAATACCCAGTAAATGGCGTGGCTTGCCAGGCAACCGGATTGATAGGCACGGGGGCCAGCAGCAGATAGGCCAGCACAGCAGCCAGCAAGGCCAACAGAGTCAGGACGAGACGGATTATCCACTTCTTCAACTTTATCTCCTCATAGATGCAGCGCTGCAAGAAACACCGAAACACAGACAGCAAACACACAGGCACGGCCAGCACTACATGAACACAGCACGTATTTTGCACTGTCTGAATATGCATTTGACATTTATTTTTGCAAATGTGGGCGTAATCAGCGAGAGAATCGGGAATAGTGAGGTAAAACAAAGGGCTATCGGCCCTATCTACCTTATCTGACTACCCACGTCAGTTCAGGCAGCGGGCGGCGTCGTAGGTACGCAACCAGGTCATTTGCAGGATGCGGGCATCATTGCTGGCGCGGTGGCGGGAAATATTCAGGTCTTCCTGTACCTGATTTTTGGTGGCATGCCACAAGCCTTCCTGCTGGGGGGAGATGATTTCACGCAAATCCGCCAGACGAAAACTGGGTACCCGGTCAGCGGCATCATACAGGCGTGCCATCCATATGTAATCCTGGGCCCAGCCATCGGTATAGACAGTTTGTCCTGTCAGTTTCAGATTCAGTTGTTCTGTCACCTGACTGGGGGATTTGCCTCTTGCGACCAGCAATTCACGCGGAATGCGGTGTACACATGCCGCATGCACATCCCAGTGGTCCCAGTCTGATTCGGGACGAATGAGGCTACACCAGCCTTCGCCATGACGACGCGAAAAGCCAACCTCGATAGGGTAGCTGCCTTTACCGAAGCCGGACGCTTCAAAATCAATCACGATAGGCACGGTTATCATTGCAGGTGCTCCACAGTCTGGGAAAGTTGATGCAGGTTCTTACTTGCAAAACAGGACACATGCAACATCGGAGGCTGCCAGGGCTCGCGTGGATACAGGAACGATCTGGCTTTTGCGCTACCTTGAGTTTATTTTTCTACGAATCAATACAGGGTGCAAGACTTTGCTGAGAAATCCGGGGATTTTTAAAGATGTTTGACGAATCAGCGGCTAATTGCGGACAGTCATGCTGGCCAACACTGCCCTGATTGGAAGGCGCATGCCAAATTACGCAAATACTGGTAAGCTCAGCAGCTTGTTTCGCTTCATGTTAAAGGAAATCCATGCGCCTCTTACGCGTTTTGCTTATTACCCTCGGTTTTATTGCCAGCGCGGCCCAGGCAACGCCTGCCGCGCCCAAAAATGGGGCAGAATTTATCACCCTGCCGGCACCACAGCCGGTGCTATCCAGCGGGAAGAAAGTCGAAGTCATCGAATTTTTCATGTACCACTGCCCGGCCTGTAATGCGCTCGAACCCAGCCTGAATGAATGGGTCAAAAAGCAGGGCGACAATATCCTGTTCCGCCGCATGCATTTGCCGCTGACGGGTGAAAAAGATCCTGAAGCACATCTGTTTCTGACGCTGGAAGCGATGAATCTGGAAACGGCACTGCATGCCAAGGTCCTGGCTACCTGGCATGTCGAACGCAGCCGCCTGACCAGTGATGCAGAAAATATAGACTGGGCTGTCAAGAATGGCATCGATAAAGCCAAATTCCTGAGTTTCTACAACTCTTTCGCTGTCATCACCAAATTGACCAACCTGTCGAAGCTGGTCGCTACGTATAAAGTGGACAGTACACCGACCTTTGTTGTGGATGGCCGTTACCTGACCAATCCGTCCATGATCGCCGGTGCCAACAGCAATATTCCACGCGAGCAGCTGTATCAGGCCACCATGCAGGTGCTGGAAGCGCTGATAGCAAAATCAAAGAAATAAGTCATTGATTGAGGCAGGTTACCATCGAGTGTAGCCTGCCTTATTTCTCCGCTTATTTCCCCACTTTCCCCCTACTACATCCCCGCCAGCAAGCAGCAGTCTGCTCGTCTGTTACTTGTCCACCACGGTTTTACCTATCGGTGCCAACGCAATTGCAGCCAGTTTCAGATGCTGGATGCCGAATGGAATACCGATGATGGTGACAAAACAGAACAAAGCTGAAAACAAGTGTGCTATCGCCAGCCAGACACCGGCGAAAATGAACCAGATGATATTGCCTATTGTTCCCAGCACACCGGTACCTATATCCTCCTGACCCGTCACCGCCTGCCGGTTGACCACTTCCTTGCCAAATGGCATGAAAGTCAGTTGCCCGATCACGAAGCAGGCTCGGCCCCAGGGTATGCCTATGATGCTGATAAAGGCCAAAGCGCCCACCAGCCACCATGCCAAACCGGTGATAAAACCACCGAATACCAACCACAGAATATTTCCAATCAGACTCATCGCTTGCCTTCCGGTTTATTCATGATTATTCATGATTATTCATAGCGCAGACAATCCACCGGCAATAAACGCGAGGCGCGGCGGGCCGGATAAAAGCCAAAGAAGATACCCACAAAGCTGGCGAACCCGCAGGCCACCACCATCGCCTGTAGGCCAATGACGACTTCCAGCTTGCCGGTAGACGTAATCGCCGCAGCGCCAGCCATGGCCAGCATGATGCCTATGATGCCGCCGACCAGGCAGATCACCACGGCCTCGGTCAGAAACTGCAACAGCACGTCGCGTGGCTTGGCACCAATCGCCATGCGTATGCCTATCTCGCGGGTGCGCTCAGTCACCGATACCAGCATGATATTCATGATGCCTATGCCACCCACGATCAGAGAGATGGCACCAATCGCACCCAGCATGGCTGCCAGGCCGGCACTGATCTTGGCTCCGGTCTCGGCAATCGAGGCCAGGTTATCGATACGAAAATCATCTTCCTGCCCAGCCTTGATATGATGCCGGTCACGCAGCATGTCCTTGATGTCTTCTTCCGCATCCTTCAACTGCTTTTCAGTTTTGCCCTGCACCACGACGTAATGCACATTGCGCGGGAAAGGGCTGCGCATCAAGGTGGCGCGTGCCGACGTGATCGGGATCAGGACCATCTCACCCAGATCACCGCCATCAAACATGCGGCCCTCGCCCTGCAAGACACCGACCACCTGGAAGGGTACATTGTCTATGCGAACAAACTGGCCTATCGGGTTGTCCTTGTAAAAGAACTGGTCCGCCAGTTTCTTGCCTATGATGACCATGCGTGCTGCACCACGGATATCGGAATCACTGAATTCATTTCCCTGATCCACTTTCCAGTTACGTACCTTGAACATTTCCGGCGTAACGCCGAGCACGGCATTATTCGAATTGTCATTTCCCACCGTGAGCTGGAAGAAGCCCTGCAAGGCCGGAGCAGCGCCATTCAGGGTAGGCAGTTCATTGAGTGCCACTGCGTCTTCTACAGACAGTGAAGGTGCCGTGCCGGTACGTGCGCGCACACCCTGAGTGCGATTGGCACCGGGCGAAATGATCATCAGATTACTACCCAGTACTTCCAGCTCTTTGGCGATAAATTTCTTGGCGCTTTCACCAACGGCCAGCATCATCACTACCGAGGTAATGCCGATGATAATGCCCAGCATGGTCAGTGCCGTGCGCAGACGGTTGGCATTCATGGAACGGAATGCTTCTATAAAAACCTGGAGGAAATTCATTTTGCATCCCCCTGTGCGTCTGAATATTCGGCATGCGAAGCCGCCAATTGACGCAAGCCTTCTGCCGCCGGGCCATCGTACAGGACATGTCCATCCTTGAGACGCACCAGGCGCTTGCTATAGGCCGCAATATCCGGTTCATGCGTGACCAGCAGGATGGTGATGCCACGCTCGGCATTCAATTGCTGTAACGACCGCATGATGTCTTCACTGGTTTGTGTATCCAGGTTGCCGGTAGGTTCATCCGCCAAAATCAGTGGCGGATCAGCGACCAGGGCGCGGGCGATGGCAACGCGCTGCTGCTGTCCGCCTGAGAGTTGATTGGGCAGGCGTTTAGCATAGTCTTTCAGCCCCACCCTTTCCAGTTCCACCACTGCCTTTTTGTGCGCCTTGTCACGCCCGACGCCGGCATAAATCAAAGGCAGAGCGACGTTTTCAGCCACGCTCATGCGTTTGATCAGGTTAAAGCTCTGGAATACAAAACCGATAGTGCGGTTGCGTATGGTTGCCAGTTCGGCACGCGACAGGCTTAGGGTATCAACACCGTTCAGCAGATAAGAGCCGCTGGTGGCCTGGTCCAGGCAACCAAGAATATTCATCAACGTGGATTTGCCGGAACCGGACTGCCCCATCACGGCCAGGAAGTCGCCACGTGGCACCTGTACATCAATGCCATGCAAGACCTTGGTCTCCACGCCACCAGAGAAATAACTCTTGGTAACCTGGCGTATGGCTATCAGGGTATCGCTCATCAGCGTGCTCCGGCCTTGTCCAGCGCACGGGTAATGACTTTTTCACCGGGCTTCAGATCACCGGAAATGACTTCAGTATATTTGAAGTTGGACAAACCAATTTTGACATCCACGGTCTTCGCCTGGTTTTTATCATCGAGTTTGTATAGTTTAAAAGTGCGGGTCAGGTCTTTTTTGGTACGGAAAGCCACGTCATCATCGACGTCAGGTGCCGGCAGATTACTACCGGCAGAGGTTGAGGCCGAGCTTGAAGCTGATCCATTATTATTTTTTTCCTTGTCCTTGAGCGCCTTGGCTTCTTTGGCCTGCTCTTCTTCTGTCGGCTTATAGCGCAGGGCGGCGGTCGGGATACGTATCACATTTTCACGGCTGCCAACTACCAGACGTACTTGCGCTGTCATACCGGGTTTCAGCAATTCATCCTTGTTATCCACGTCCAGCACCACGTTATACGTGACCACGTTTTGCTGCACGTTTGCTGCCAGGCGGAACTGGCGCAGCTTGGCTTCGAATTCACGATCCGGGTAGGCATCAACAACGAAACGCGCAGGCAAGCCATCTTTCAAAGAGCCTACGTCAGCTTCCGAGACGCTGGTATCAATCTGCATCTTGGTCAGGTCACGTGCAATCTGGAACAGGTTAGGTGTCTGGAAAGACGCAGCCACGGTCTGCCCCATGTCGATGGTGCGCTTGATGATGACGCCATCAATGGGTGAACGAATGACACTATTGTTCAGGTCAGCCTTGACACGGTCCAGCTGCGCCCTGGCTAGTTTGATATTGGCATCCGCCACTTCGACTTCACGCTTGGCCTGATCCATGGCAGTAGCTGAAATATAGTTTTGCGTGACCAGTTTCTGGTTGCGTTCCAGCGTCGCCTGGGCCAGACGTTTCGACGCTTCGGCCGATGCCAGACTGGCTTCGCTCTGCTTGATCTGGGCATTGAAAATGGTCGGGTCCAGCTTCAGCAGGACCTGGCCCTGCTTCACTCTGTCATTAAAATCTGCCTTCAGTTCAACTACGGTACCAGATACCTGGGAACCAACATTGATCAGGGCCACCGGATTGAGTGTGCCGCTGGCAGTCACGGTCTGGGTGATATTGCCTTTGTCAACGACCGCCGTCCTGTATTTGGGTTCTTCTTCCTTAGGCTTGCCTTTTTCCTTTTGGTAATACATGGCAGCAGCACCACCGACAAGCAACAGGGCAACGGCCAAAAAAACGCGTTTTTTTGTGAAAACAGGCATAGTAAGATCAACCCCAGGTTATCAGGTAAGCAATAGACCAGCTATCAAAGATTTCGTTCAATACGGAAAAACCAGGCCAGCACCGGTGCCAGCAATGCAGCAGCGGCCGGTATCCACAACCAGTTGGGAAATTGTATGCCTGCATAAATGCAGCCAGCCCAACCAAAAGAGCTCAGGGCTTCGAGCAAACCGGCTATCCATTGGGCATGGCCACGCCGGTTAAACTGCGCCCGTGGTGCAGGCTTGGATTGCCACAGATTGATCAGGGCAGAACCAAGCATGGCCAGCAAAGCACACAAAGTCACCGCCAGGCCCAGCAACACTTGTTGCGCACTGAGCCAGATCAGGGCTGGTGTCATCAATACCATGACGGGTAACATAGCCGCAATCAACTTGCTGATGACTATGGTCAGCGGTTTAACCGGGGCGGCGCGTAACAGGTCTGGCGCATCTTCGCCAGACACGATGATCCAGATCAGTGAACCCGCCAGCGAAGCCCCCAGGAACACCATGCCGGCGGCGACACCGGGCAAAATCGACTTGCTCCTGAACACCACAAAAAACAGTGGTGCCATGTACAACAATTGCAGCAATACCTGGGAAATCAGTTGCGGATCACGGGCGATCAAACGCCATTCTTTCTGGATAATGGTCACGCGCAGACTACGTCCAAACCCGGCCTGCCCTGCTTTACCGCCGGTACTGGCTTTCAGCGGCTTACGCTGGTTACCCACGGATTGCTGTACGCCACGCACAAAGAACTGGTGGGTAAACCGGGCAGTCAACCAAAAACAGGCCAGGCTGACCAGGCTGAACACCAGAATCGCAGGTGGCGACCCCAGCATGGCGCGCGCCGGTGTCCATACCGGGCTTTGCGCATCCAGCAAGCCACCGGGAGTAAATAGGGGCGTCAGGAAATCCTGTACGTTCTGGCGGACTTCTTTGCCCAGATTACCGAACAGTTGTGACAGGATGAAAATTGAAGCACCAGTCAGCGCACCCAGTATCTGGCCAACGGTGCGGGTACGGCGCACGCCTATGGTTTTCACCAGCCCCAGGGTCAGCAACATGGATAGCGAGGCAGCAATCATGGCCATGCCAACAATGCCGGGATAAATTCCCAGCCAGGCCCATTGACCGGTCACCGCACCTATATTGGCCACCGGGGCCAGCAGCACCAGAAACCAGACCACCACGCCAAATGTGACGCCTGCCAGCCTGACGCTGAAAATGGTGCGCGACGATAAAGGTGAAGACAGCAACAGGTCCAGGTCACCGCGTTCAAACAAAGCCCTGACGCTGCGCGTCAGCCCCATTGACAGCATCATGCTGAAGATCACCATCATCAGCAAGCCGGTCGCAATCAGGATGAGCGGCGGAATATCCTTGCCAAATGGCGGTATTTTGCGCATCAAAAACCAGACCCCGACATGCGCCATCACAGCCAGGAAGGCGATCAGACAGATGCCAAACACCGACATGCCACGGGCGGCGCTGCGGCCAGGGCGGCTTTGCCCCATGTCATAAAACGCCAGACGGATTTCATGCCAGAGCAGCCAGACAGCACTGCCTGGCTGGAAATTCAAGCCGCGAGCCATTATGCCGGCTCCGTCAATTGCAGGAAAACTTCTTCAAGTGTGCCAGCACTATGGCTGGTCCGGGTGCGCAATTCGTCCAGTGTGCCTTCGGCGATCAGTTTGCCGTTCTGAATGATGCCTATGCGTTCGGCCAGCCGTTCAGCCACATCCAGGATATGCGTGGTCAGTATCACGGTGCCACCCTGCTTCACGTGCGCCAGCAGGACATCCTTGACCTGGCGCGCTGCGGCCGCATCCAGACCGGTCAGCGGTTCGTCGAGGATGATCAGTTCCGGCTGGTGGATGAGGGCACCCGCCAGTGCCAGTTTTTGCTTCATGCCACGCGAAAAACCTTCGGTGAGCTCATCGGTATGCTGTAACAGATCCAGCCATTCCAGCAATTCACGCGCCCGGGTTTCGGCGACATCGGCAGACACGCCCCACAAGCCTGCCACAAACGCCAGATATTCGAATGGCTTGAGCTTGTTATACAACATGGGGTCATCCGGCAGGTAAGCCAGCTTGCTCTTGGCCAGCGCCGCATTGCTTGCCAGATCATTACCCAGGATATGGATGCTGCCACTGTCCGGCAGTATCAGGCCAGCCACCATACGCAGGGTGGTGGTCTTGCCGGCACCGTTAGGGCCCAACAAGGCATACAGTTCACCCCGACGTACCTGCAGATTCAGATTTTCTACGGCAGGACGACCAAAGTTCTTGCTCAGGTCACGCAACTCCAAGGCTATATCTGTCATTTTGGGAAATGTTGTCTAAAAATTTAGCCATTGTATTCCTAAATCAACAAAAATTAGCACCGTGCACGCAAACAACACGCAGGCATGTTGTGCATAAAAAGACTTCTATCCTGGGTCAGCTTATGAAATCAACTGAAAACCGGCACATGCGGATCAACGCCACCAAAACGGATTTCAGGATGTCGCTTGCTGACCAGTTCCTTGATTTCTGCCACCCGTTTGAAAGGTACATCCACCATCAGCAAGACACGACCATTTTCTATCTCGGCCTGAAAAGGTTTCAGGCGCGAGCTGGGGATGGCCGTTGCTGCCCTGCCGGATACCCATGACCCGAACATGGCACCACCCAGCGCCGAAATCACCACAGCAAGAATACGCATTTCCATGCCTTCAGGTGGAAAGATCAGCCACAAGCCGCCTGCCAGCAAACCCGCTATACCACCTATCAGCATGCCGACTTCCGCGCCATGTATCAAATCCGTCTTCTGGAAGGAATTCGCTTCTGGCATATCGGCGGGCAGCATGCCTTCTCTAGCATGAAAATGCATGTGTCGCTCATCCACACGGGCCAGCAACAGTTCATCCAGCATCGCCCTGGCACTGCCTGCGTCGGGTAACATGAAGTACAGTCTGCGTCTCATAAGAACCTCCTGAAGTAAATATCCAAAGAGGCAGTTGCGGTGGCTACACGGTGACCAGAATTGGCCAGGGGATAAGACAGCAAGCATCGTCATTCCGTAGCGGGAAAAACGACAGGATGCGCAACTGCCTTATCTATCTTTATAGTCAATTCCAGACAAAATTCAAATGGCAAATCAGGCAGTATGGATAAACATTTTTACGCATTCCAGTTCTGGTCAGATTAACAAAAAAATTCACTTGACCTGTCTGTCGTCCGGCTCAATACTGTGTTTCGCTATACAGGCATGGGCTACAGGCATGCTGGCTTTGGTAGATACATAAAGACCTTTGAGCATGATCTTCTCTTTTATGAGACTGCAATGAAAAAAATAATATGCCTGTTCGCGACGTGCCTTGCCCTGTTCAGTCCTACTGGCCAGGCTCAAACAGTCGTCGTTGAACCGATAAGATGGGTCACGGCTGAATTCCCTCCCTTCATCTGGTTGCAAAAAGATGTACCACAGGGTTATGCCTATGAACTGATCGCCGCCATGTCCAGCCAGATGGGCCGGCAGCCAGATCTGACGTTCTACCCCTGGTCACGGGTAATCAAGATGGGCAGGGAAGGCAAATCCTATGGCCTGTTTCCACTGGCCAGAACCCCGGAACGCGAAACCAGTTTCAAATGGCTGGTACCACTGAGCAAGGTCAACTACACTTTCTTTGGCCACCGTACCGGGAAAATCAGTATAGAAAAAGCCAGTGTCGAACAATTGCGCGGCATGCGTATCGGCATCATGCGCGGTTCATCGCTGGAGAGGAATCTACAGGCGAAAAACTTCCGACATATTGTGTACGAAAAAAATTATCAGGATTTGTTGAAAATGCTGTCGCTGGGCGGCATCGATGCGATTTATGCGGGCTACCCAATGCTGACCTCGGCAATAGAAGAATATGGATTCCGTCTGGACGATTTCCAGACCGGCATCAACCTTGGTTCGGCCGACCTGTACCTGGCAAGCTCACTGGGCCTGCATGAGAAAGAAGAAAAAGCCTGGAAAATTGCCTACGAAACCCTGCAAAAGGATGGCACGGTCATGAAGCTGAAAAACAAGTATTTTTCATGGGATTAAATGCGGGCCCGTTGCTCGTTTCTGTCTATAGCCGAAAACAGGCCCCGCGCATTATCCCCCCATAGGCGTACACAGCTCGACCAGGCTGCCGTCCGGGCAACGCAGGTAAGACACCACCTGTCCCCAGGGTTTTTGCGCAGGTGCAGCAAGTTCGGTGGCTCCGGCAGCGATTGCCTGTGCATGGGCCTGCGCCACATCAGCCGTGGTAAAGGCGACTTCCATCCCCAGCGGCTGGGCAGAACTGTGGGCTTCCACATGACCGCTGGCATAATTCATTTCGCCCATGGCATGGGCGGCAAAAGCCAGCGTCGTGGCACCCGTATCCAATTCGCCATACATGCCGGATTCATGCAAAAAACGGGTGGCAAAGCCAAAGGCTTTTTCAAAAAAAGCCAGTGATGCTGCCACATCGGGCACATAGATAATGGTGTAAGCAAAGTTCATATAATCGATTCCTGATTTTCAAAAATCTCCCAGGCACTCAGCCTGGGAGTGTCTTTACTCTTTGATACCCCATTGCGACAACATCCAGGCTGAATTGAAAGCGCCTTCACGTATCGCATCATAACGGCCAGAAGCACCGCCATGGCCTGCTGCCATATTAATTTTCAGCAGCAGAGGATTTTTATCGGTCTTGTAGTCACGCAGCTTGGCGACGTACTTGGCTGGTTCCCAGTACATGACCTGGCTGTCGTTCAGGCTGGTGGTGACCAGCATGGCAGGGTAAGCCTTGCGGGCGATATTGTCATACGGCGAATAGCTGCGCATATAGTCATAGGCCGGCTTTTCATTTGGATTACCCCATTCCAGGTATTCACCCGTGGTCAAAGGCAGGCTGGCATCCATCATGGTGTTCATCACATCGACAAAGGGCACGGCCGCATGTACGGCGTGGAACAGGTCAGGACGCATGTTCACCACTGCCCCCATCAGCAAGCCACCAGCACTGCCACCCTGGATGATGAGCCTGTCCGGACTGGTCCATTTTTGTTTGACGAGGTAATCGGCGCTATCGATGAAATCATAAAAGGTATTTTTCTTTTTCATCAGCATGCCGTCTTCATGCCAGTGCTCGCCCATGTCACGGCCACCACGGATATGCGCCTGCACATAGATGACGCCACGGTCCAGCAGGCTCAGGCGGCTGATGGCAAAGGTCGCTTCGGTAGAATAGCCATAACTGCCATACGAATACAACAGCAAAGGCGCACTGCCATCCAGTTTCACACCTTTTTTATATACAACCCACAGCGGTACCTTGACACCATCCCTGGCTGTCATCCACAACCGGCGACTTTCATATTTGCTGGCATCGTAACCACCGACAATTTCCTGCTGCTTGAGTACATAACGCTGACCCGTCGCCATGTCCACATCCAGCACAGTCGGCGGCGTCACCGGCGACTGGTAAGACATGCGGAAGCGGGTGGAAGAAAATTCCGGCGTCCCTGCACCTGTTGCCAGATATACGGGATCATCAAACTTCACGGTTTTCCACTGCTTGCTGTTGAAATCATAGATGCGGGCACGATTCAGGGCCTGGGTCTTTTCAGTGACGACCATGAAATCCTTAAAGAGATCAGCGGCAAACACCAGTACATCGGGATCATGCTTCACCACTTCCTGCCAGTGCGTGCTGTCCGGCGTTGCCAGCGGTGCGCGCACTACGCGGAAATTCTTGGCGTTCTTGTTGGTGGTGATGTACAGCTCGCCATTGCGGTGTTCCACGCTGTAGCGATGGCCTTTTTCACGCCCCAGCACAGAACGGAACGTGCCACCCGGTGTGCCGGCTGGCAGCAGACTGACTTCGGCACTATCAGTTGCCTGGCTGGTCAGCACAATGAATTGCCGGTCACGTGTGGTCCCCACCATCAGGGAAAACTGCTCCACCGCTTCATGCATGATTTCTACCGGTGCCTTGCCCAGTTCCATGCGGAACAGGCGGTCAGACCGTTTGGTGACCGGGTCTTCCTGCACGAAAAACAGAGTCTTGTTATCGGCAGCCCAGGCCAGCGAGGTCACACGTTCTACCGTATCAGCCAGCAACTGGCCGGTTTTCAGATCCTTGATACGCAACTGGTATTGACGATAGCCAACGGTATCTGTCACGTAGGCCATCAATTGTTCGTCGGGGCTGACCAGGCTGCCGCCGACGGCAAAGAACTTCAATCCCTTGGCCATCTCGTTCTGATCCAGCAGGATTTCTTCGGCGGCCTTGTCATCATAGGCCATGGCGGCATCTGCATGACGGCGGCAAGACAGTGGATATTGCTTGCCTGCCTCAGTGCGCGAATAGTAATAATAATTGCCGCGACGGACAGGTACGGACAGGTCGGCCTCCTTCATGCGTCCCTTGATTTCGCCATACAGCTTTTCTGCAAGTGGCTTGACATCCGCGCTCATGGCCTCGGTATAGGCATTCTCGGCATTCAGGTAAGAAATCACATCAGGATTTTCTTTTTTCTGTAGCCAGCGGTAGTCATCCGTAACCACTTCGCCATGACGGGTTTCCTGCCATGGCACTTTTTTGGCAATGGGTGGAACGGGTGGAACCAGCAGCGCACTGGAAACCGCATCGGCAGCCAGCACCAGCCCGGAAGTCGCCAGACCGAGTACGCTGGCAGACATGAGTACAGAGATTTTTTTGAAGGGCACATCAACTCCTGTAGGGATGACTGAATAAGACATTCTAAATGCGATGCAAACAAAACAAGAAATCTTTTTGCATATTGCTGCAACGCGGGATTTCCCGTGTATGAAATCATGCCTTCATATGACTGTTTTACTATTCAGAAAGTTTCCATCTGAAATTTGAGCAGCCTCGTATGTCATTTTCATTTTTCGGATATGCTTGCTCGATATTTTTTGCAAATGTGATTGCAAAGACAACTGAATCTTGAAGGAACACACCGTGAGCACTCTGCTAAACCAACGTCTGGCACTACTTGACAGTGAAGCAAATCGTCCTCTGCTTGCCCGGGGATTACGCGGTATAGAGCGGGAAACCCTGCGTGTGCATGCCGATGGCAAACTGGCGCTGACGCCGCATCCGCCGGCACTGGGTTCCGCGCTGACCAATCCGCAAATTACAACCGATTATTCGGAATCCCTGCTGGAATTCATTACCCCGGCAGAGCCTGACATCGCCACGGCGCTGGAAGAGCTGGACAATATCCACCGCTTTGCCTACACCGTCATGGGCAATGAGATGCTGTGGCACCAGTCCATGCCCTGCGCCCTGCCGGAAGAAAAAGACATCCCGATTGCCTGGTATGGCAATTCACACATAGGCATGATCAAGCATGTGTACCGGCGCGGGCTGGCATTACGCTATGGAAAAAGCATGCAGTGCATCGCCGGTATCCATTACAACTATTCGCTGTCGGAAGATTTGTGGAAGGTCTTGCAGCAGGCCGAACAGACGCCTGGCACGTCCACCTACGTGCAGTCGGAAAACTATATCGCCCTGATACGCAATTTCCATCGCTATAGCTGGCTGCTGATGTATCTGTTTGGTGCATCGCCAGCACTGTCCACGCCTTTCCTGCGTGGCCGCCCACACCAGTTGGACACCTTGTCAGACGATACACTGTACCTGCCCTATGCCACCAGTCTGCGCATGAGTGACCTGGGCTACCAGAATAACGCCCAGGCTGGCCTGGTGCCGCCCTATAACACCTTGCTGGAATACATGCGCAGCCTTTCGCTGGCGGTACGCCAGCCTTACCCCGATTATGAAAAAATAGGGACGCAGCAAAACGGGGAATGGGTACAGATCAACACCAATGTGCTGCAAATTGAAAACGAGTTTTACGCCACCATACGGCCAAAACGCGTCATCAAAACTGGCGAACGCCCGATCGAAGCCCTGTGTGCACGTGGCGTGCAGTACATAGAAGTACGCTGCATGGACGTGAATCCCTTCGACCCGCTGGGCATTAGCCTGGAAACTTCACGTTTCCTCGATGCCTTCCTGCTGTTCTGTGCCCTGGATGACAGTCCACTCACAAATCAGACCGAAGGCGATGAAAATGTCGACAATTTTGCACTCACCGTGAAACAGGGGCGTCGTCCTGGCCTGATGTTGTCACGTCGGGGTCAGGCTATCTCGCTGCAAGACTGGAGCAGGGAATTGCTGGAGAAAATTACACCGGTAGCCGCCCTGCTGGATGCCCAGCGTGGTGATGACAGCCACGCCCAAACCCTGCAGGTCCAGCGTGAAAAATTGCTCAACCCTGAACTGACACCATCTGCCAAAGTGCTGGCCGCCATACGTGCAGCGAATAATTCCTTCACTCAGTTTGCCTTGCAACAAAGCAAGGTGCTGGCCGATGGATTCCGCGCCCATCCTCCTGCTGCCGATCAACTGGCCCTGTACACCAAAATGGCTGAACAATCACTGGCAGAACAGGCTGCCATGGAGAGTTCACAAACCGGCAGTTTTGATCAGTTCATCCACGATTACCGCTCACGCACGTCGAGCGAAATTTGCTGTGATACCTTTAATGCAGCAGCACTGACGCAAAGCGTGAAAGTACAGATCGCTTCGGCAAGCTGATGCCTGTGCAGAGAGCGAGCTGAAGGTCGGCCGCTTTACACCTTATCCACTATCCACGATCCATTAGCCACCGCTCCCGGTGGCTATTTCTTTTCCGTCCCCTTGGTCCGCAAGTCTTCGCGCTGTTTTTCATATTGCTCGTAAGTCGTCTTGTTTTGTTGCAGACAAGTCTTGCGCTCATTCCAGTCCATGAGTTTTTCACATTGGCGCTGGGCGGCATCTTGTTGTACGTCATAGACGAAAGCACAGCCACTCAAGCCCAACTGGCTACAGAGTATCAGAGTTGGCAAGAGGGATTTTCTTAACATGTAATTCATTCGAAAAATAGTGATCAATTGCGAAATTGCGAGTAGTAAAAAAGCATACCAAGCAAGATAGACCCATGTTAAGCGAATTTAGTTCCAATATTCATACCCATCAACAACCGTGGATAGCAGATCCTTGAACCAGAATATATCTATGCAGCACGCTGCATAGCCCACTCTTTACCATGGGCCGGGTCTGCATAACTTCATCTAATCCTACAAATGCGGACGCCCGCGTCCTATATGGGAGCGCCCAGGGCCGATGCTAGTATGGATTCCAAGTCGAAAACAGATACAGCTGCATGCTGGCAGATAGAGACTTACTGGCAACTTACGGCGGGCTTACCGCGCATATCAGGATTCACCGATCTTCTGGAGAAATCGCAATGAATACATGTCTATTTAAAAGTGGAATATTTTTTATGCATGGCGCATTGCGCCTGGGTATGGGCAATCTGCTTGGCAAACAACAACTTCGCGCCAGCGGCTACCAGATGCTGACCAATGCCAGATGCCAGCTCGTCATCAGTGATGTACAAAAGGTGATCAGGCAGTGCATCAAACGCCAGCAAAATAATCTTACTTCGGTCTCAGGGTCCTGATTCCGGATCATTTTGAACGTACTTTTTAACGTACCTCTTAACCTACCACTTCTTTTTGGAGAAAAACATGATCGCTACCAAACACCTTTTCCTTGCGGCCGGTCTTGCCAGTCTGGCGCTGCTGACTGCTGTCAGCAAGACATTGCATCGCGAAAAACATGTCGCCAAGAAATTACACAAAACCGAGTTAAGCACCTGGGAAGGCGAGGGTGGCAATCTGCCGCCAAAAACCAGCACTAAGGCTGAGAATAAAGATGCAGGTGCTGCATAGCCTTGCGTAACGCTTGCCAGCTTACTCTGCTCAATCACTCTGCACCCGTCTCCAGCACGCCGCTGTATCCTTAGGTATTAACAGAGGCTACAGCGCACGGAGGCCACGGATGCCACGAATGCATACCCCAGGCACTTCACCTATCCTGCCAGTTTCCATGAGCAACATGGCCTTGATATGCTCACTTCCCCCCATATATTTTGTTCAGGTGCTATGCTGTCAACATAAACCCATGACGTGTAGCACAGTTCTGATGCCTTATTGAAACTAATAGCATGTTACAGTTAAAAACAGCGTGCCTTACACGTAGCTTGCCCTGGCAGGCGGGAAATCGTCTTTCGCTTCTGTTTTAGCCCTTAGAGCCGACAGGCGGGCATAATTTTGTGCACTCTTACCTTTCTAGGAAAAAAATGATACGTATCGCAGTCTGTGACGACCATCAAATTGTGCGGGCCGGATTCAGGCAGATATTTTCAGAAGTCAGTGATTTCGAAGTGGTTGCAGAAGCCTCGACCGGGCGTGAAGCCCTTGAAATCGCCAGGAAAGAAGCCTGTGACGTCATGCTGCTGGATATCAGCATGCCTGATCAAAGCGGTATTGATACCTTGCGGACCATCAAACAGGGGCAGCCAGAGTTACCTATCCTGATAATGAGTGGATACCCTGCGCAGCAGTATGCCGTGAATCTCTTGCGTATGGGAGCAAATGGTTATCTGAACAAGGAATGTGATGCAGATGAGCTGATCAAGGCTGTGCGTACGGTTTCAACCGGCCGTCGTTATGTCAGTGCAGATGTAGGGGAAATACTGGCGCAGGGTTTTGACCGCAATGCGGACACTGCGATGCATACAGAACTGTCTGATCGCGAATTCCAGGTATTCCTGAGACTGGCCAAGGGTGAATGTGTGTCCGACATTGCCGTGACCCTGTCGCTTAGCGTGAAGACCATCAGCACCTATCGTACCCGCGTGATGGAAAAAATGAACCTGCAATCCAACAGTGATCTGACGTATTACGCAATGAAGAATAATTTGCTTGAATAAGCAATCCGAAACATGTTACCGGAGGAGCTATTGCCGCGGAATTCAGTGAGACAGGGCCTGGATATGGTCGACCAGGTTGTCCATTTCGCGGGATTTGTCAAAAAAGCCCTCCGCGCCCAAAGACATGGTACGGGTTTTCAAGGCATTGCTGGGGTTGCTGGTGAACACCAGGCGTGATCCGTAGGGACGACCATCATTTTTCAGTCCAGACAATACAGCCAGGCCACTGCCTTCACGCAAGCCTATGTCCACGATGGCGACATCCCATTCGATAGAGCGCAACTGGCTCAAAGCCTCTGCTTCGCTTTCTGCAAAACCGATGACTTCCACATTTTCAGCCTGCTGCAAAACCTCAATCAGCACTGAACGAATTCTTTGCGCATCTTCGATTAAAAATACCTTCAATTTTTTCTTCTCGTCCATTTTGTTCCAAACTATTGGGAACTGAAACACAAAGTAATAAAACCACACGCATCGGTCATGAGGCGTTGATACAATTCATTTTAAGGATACTGAAGTTGATTGGCAATAAGCTTTCGCGGAATAGTTTGTAGGAAAAAACCTACGTCATAATTTTTCAGGGGCAGGAAAAAACTCTTAGAATTTACGACACATTATTTATCAATTGAGGTATTGTTTTTCATAGTTGAAAAACCGGTGCAATTTGCCGGTCTGGAACAAAAAAACGTACGGAAACCTGCACGGCTGATTTTAATTTTAAGTCGCCATTGGATGACGATCTGAATGTAGATATCAACCGCTCCCTGAGGAAATTCTCTTGAAAAAAAGCACCTCCACATCGATACCGCTGTACATCACATTTCTGTTCATGATCTGCCTCTTCATTTTGATTGGTAATGCTTACACGTCTTACCAGAATCTGGAAAAACTCAAGGCTAATAATGACTGGGTGGAACATAACTGGAGCGTCAAGGACAAGCTCAAGAACATCAATCTGCTGATCATGGATTCTGAAAGCAGCCTGCGCGGTTATTTTATGTCCGGCAATGAAGTCTATACACGGCCCTGGGAAATCGCCAGGAGCAAACTGGAAAGTGATTTCAAGGAACTTGATAAACTCTTGCAGGACAATCCTTCGCAAGTCAAAAACCTGGCGGAATTGCGCCGGCTCTATGCCAGCAAAGCCAGAGTGTTTGAACATGGCATTGCAACGTACAAAGAATTTGGCCTGACAGGCATCATAGAACTGGCCAAGGCTGGCGAAGGCCGCGAGGTCATGGATGAAATCCGGCTGCTCGATATCATCATGGAAAAAGAAGAAAATGAGGTGCTGGCCGCCAGACGACAGGTGTTCTATACCGAATACAAGGATGCGATCTTCTTTGGTACGGCAACCAATGCCATTGCACTTCTGGTCCTGATTTTATTCTACCGCCTGATCTATCGCAGTTTCTACAAACAACGTGGAATAGAAGATGCGCTGAAGATCGCCAACGACAATCTGGAATCCACGGTATTGAAACGCACCGAGCAATTATCAGTTCTGTCGCACCACCTGTTAAATGTCTCGGAAAAAGAGAAAGCCAAACTGGCGCGCGAACTGCATGATGAAATGGGGTCGAACCTGACGGCAATCAGCATGGATATTTCAGTCGTTACTGAAAAACTCAAGGACAAGGAACCTGAGCTGGCGAAACAGTTGCAAAGAACCAAGCGCGCCCTGCTGGACACCGTCGATCTGAAGCGCCGTATTATCGAAGATCTGCGTCCCAGCATGCTGGATAATCTTGGCCTGTCTGCCTCGATACAACATTATTGCGAAGAGGTCACGGCGATTGCCGGTATATCTTATGTCGCTGACATTACGGAAGATTTCGATACCATCGACCCTGCCTGGTCGATTGCCCTGTTTCGTATTACCCAGGAATCGCTGAATAATGTCATCAAATATGCGCAAGCTACCGAAGTCAGAATCAGCCTGAAACGCACAGAACAGGGCCTGCGGCTGCAAGTGCTTGATAATGGTATAGGCATACCAACTGATGCCATCAGTAAACCCAAAACCCATGGCATATTGGGCATGCGTGAACGTGCCCTGCTGTTAGGTGGTAGTTTTTCGGTCAAGTCCGGCCCCAACAATCGCGGTACGGTAACGGAAACCTTCATCCCTTTTAAAGAACAATAAAGCATAAAAACCCCCACTTCGCCAGTGGGGTTTTGCCTTGCATGGACTAGCCAAGCTGCATGATTAACGCAGCATGCCGGTAGACAGTATCTGATCAAATTCCTGTTTGGACACGCGATAACATTCACCGGCATGCATTTCCAGACCTTCGCGATCGAGCACGGTGATATTGCCGCGCTTGTATTGAATCAAGCCTTCAAGCTGTAACTTCCCGGCGGCTTCCGTCACGCTTTCACGACGTACCCCCAGCATGTTGGCGATCATTTCCTGCGTGACTTTTAATTCGTTGCCATGCAGACGATCCAGCCTGTCAAGCAACCAGCGCGACAATTGCTGGTCTATCGAATAGTGACGCCCACATACCGAGTTTTGTGCCATCTGGGCAAACAGGGCCTGGGTATAGCGCATCAGAATTTGCTGCAGTTTCCCGCCCCTTGCATAGGCTTCCTTCAATACCGAAGCCTTCAGTTTGTAGGCACTGCCAGCACATTGCACCATCGCTGTACCCAGGGCACGTTCACCCATCACCGCAGAGATTCCGAGCAAGCCTTCATGTCCGGTCACGCCAATTTCAGTGACATCCCCATCTGCCAGTACATACAGCAAGGCAACCACGGCTGTAACCGGAAAATACACGTGGGATAATTTTTCACCGTACTCATAGAGTTCTTTATCAAAAGGTAACTGAACCAATTCCAGATGCGGCATGAGGAATGCCAGTTCATCTTCAGGCAAAGCGGCCAGGATATCGTTTTGTATGCCGTCATCCAGCAAACCAAGGTCTGTCCTCGCTGCCGGTGTATAGTCTACTGAATATCTGCGATGCAGCGTAGTACCAGAAGTCAGCGCTGGATGTGCGACCATTGAAACCCGTGTTTGCGTAGTATTCATTATTGCTCCTGTTTTCAAAGACATTTACACAGCATTATTTTCCTGACATTGACATCAGCTCATTTCCGATGTGCATCAGCTTGATTACACTATAGTTTTTTATCCCTGGAACAGGCATCAGACAGTCCGGCAAGCGCTTGTACGCTGACAGCGCCGTACCATGTGAGAGTAGTCCTACAACAGAGCGAAGTTCCCTGTAGTTCCCTATATAAAAATATCCTTCATGAATGCAAACGTGCGCTATCGCACCGATAAGCACACCGGCAAAAGCTATATTTTTTCACGTTAACAACAGTGGAGAATGATCATGAATATCTGTAGACAAACTACCATCGCAGTAAGCATTGCTGCGTCCGTCATGCTGGGCGCTTGCAGTAGTTCCCCATCGACGGCAACAGCGTACCCGGCCTCACAGGGAAGTTACAGCAACTACGGTGTGATTGAATCGATACAGGTCGTGCAGGTGTCGGACGAGAATAAGGGACCGGGTGCCGGTGCCATAGTAGGCGGAATTGTGGGCGGTATTCTGGGCAATCAGGTTGGTGGTGGTACAGGTAATACGCTTGCTACTGCCGCCGGCGTTGTTGGTGGTGCCGTCGTCGGCAATAATATAGAAAAGAACAACCGTAACCAGCAAGTGCGCGAAGCCTATCAAATCAGCGTGCGTCTGGATAACGGTGTCTATCAAACAGTGGTTCAAGACAATATTGTCGACCTGCGTGTCGGCAATCGTGTGTATGTGAAAAACAATTATGTCTACCGCAACTGAGCCATGACGTAATGCCCGCGAAGTAATGCCTGTAATGTAATGCCCGTGATTTAATGCATACCCCCGAAACCAGATAGTCATTCCCTGAGGGGAATGACTTTTTTTTGCGAACTTCACCCACCTATTCGCTCAATAACTCGGCAACGGTTTGCATGCCATCGATATGCTCGGATATGACTTTCACGATAACAATAATCGGCACACCCAGCAACAGGCCCCAGGCACCCCACAACCAGCCCCAGAACAAAAGTGAGATAAAGACGGCGGCAGTATTCATACGGGTGATGCGTCCTGTCATCCAGGTAGTGACCACCGTGCCCACCAGTGCCGCAATTGCGATAGAAATACCCGCCACCAGCAAGGCCATGGAGATGGTACCAAACTGTACATAGGCAACCAGGCAGACTGCCAGGGCCATCAATAGCGACCCAAAATAGGGAATGATATGCAGCAAACCACTGGTCACCGCCCAGGCGCCTGCATTTTCCAGCCCCATGAAATGAAAGGCGATCCAGCTCAGCAGTGCCAGCAAGCCGTTGGTAATCAATAACATGAACATATATTGCTGCACTGAGGTATTGATCTTGCTCAGTATTTGTACGGTGATACGCTTCTGTGTCAGCGAGGGGCCGGTAATCTTGACCAGCTTGCGCTTGAACTTGTCACCGGACAACAGCAGGAAAAAAATCAGAAACAGGGTCATGATAGCCTGCCCCAGCAAGTCCATAATACCCAATGATCCGGCCAGCAACAGTTCACGCAATTTCAGTACAGGCGTTTCACTGACTACCGTTTTCTTTACGTTGGGCTGACCACCTGTTGTCGCCTGGTTGGTTGCCTTTTCTATTTCAGTAGCTGCCGTCTGCATTTTTTGCATCAGACCGCCCTGGCCGATTTGCAACTTGCTCATTTCACCGGAAAATTTTCGCGTCGCGACGGGCAACTGGTCAAGAATGGCGTCAAATTCAGTGTGCAATGAGCTGATCTGCGTAACGAGGATAGTCAACATGCTAATCATAACCACCGTGGTAGCAATCACACGTGGCATACGAAACCGTTGCAGGGTATCGACCAGCGGAGACAAGGTATAGGCCACCAGAATACCAAAGACAAGGGGAATGAAAAATCGCTGCGCGGCACTCAGCGCGAAAAAGAAGGCCACGGTTGCCAGTATGGTCAAGGCAAGGCCACGGGCATTGACATGAATGCCGGGGAGTAATTGTGACTGCACGTCAGCAGGAGTTGCTGTATTTATATCTGAAATCACGGCATCGGCAGCTTGCCTGTTGGCGTTGCCGTCCGTTTCAGAGGGAGTATCTGGCATAGGCATGTCCATCGCTCTGGTCCACCTTTTTTGAGTTATTGTGAATATGCTGAATAAGCGACTTGGGTAGTATTTGCTGAATAAGTGACTTGAATAAGCGACTTGGGTAATACCGCCAGAAAACTGTAGGGCTTTTGCATCATCGCTGTTGCACAAGCCCGGTAAGCGCGAGGCTTTATAAGTTAATAGAACTCATTTCATAAATAGGGATGAGTTCTAATGGCTCTTAATGCTTCTGGTCACTCTTGAACACTTCCTTGATGTTGCCCAGCGCCTCTTGCATGCTGCCCTCTACCTGTTTGGCTGCGCCCTTGACTTGCTGTTCCTTGCTGCCAACAAGTTTGCCGCCTTCCTGCTGGACTTTACCGACCACTTTTTTTGCTGCGCCTTTGATCTGATCTGAATTCATCATGAAACTCCTGTTTAATTGTTTCTGTCGAAAAGATTTCTGCACTTCTTTCAATGTGGACATCGATGCTGTTGCAAACGATATAGATCAATTGATTAAAGTAAGAGTAATTTATACAGGGGATGGAAATTCTTCTGTACGCTGACTAACATAGGCATCTGCATACAAGCCCATCCTCAGAATGAACTGGAGTCTCGCTCCACTGTATCGTATTGATCAGAGAAGGCAACGTAAGTAGATCCATTGTCAGGACAATTTTGCGTAAGTCCTGATACGGATTTTCGAAAAAAAAGATGGGAATCGCACTATCTGGCGATTCAACATTGACAGGGGAAAACCGCATCCCCAGATGTGATGGAATATTGGCGAAGAAATAGAGGAAAGTGCCGGCTGAAGCGTTGACAAAACAGCGCTGCCAACACTTCCCGTAACTTGATAGCGAAACTGGAAGGTAGTTACGCCAGTAAGCACACCAATTTATTTATCTTCAAAAAGATTACCCAGGCCACCAAGTACCGAACCTTGTTCGCCACCCTTGCCTCCGCCGATTTGCGATGCGCCCACTATGCGGTTTGCCAGACGCGCCAAAGGCAGCGATTGCAGCCAGACCTTGCCGGGGCCACGCAAATGCGCAAAGAATATGCCTTCACCACCGAACAGTGCGGTTTTGACGCCGCCAACAAATTTGATGTCAAAATCCACTTCCTGGGTAAAAGCTACTACACAGCCGGTATCCACGCGCAAGGTCTGACCGGGATGCAAGGTCTTTTCTATAATGGCGCCGCCAGCATGGATAAAGGCCAGGCCATCACCTTCAAGTTTTTGCAGGATGAAGCCTTCGCCACCAAAGAAGCCAGCGCCCAGCCGCTTTTGAAAGGCAATGCCCAGCGATACGCCCTTGGCAGCGCACAGGAAAGCGTCTTTCTGGCACAACAAGGTGCCGCCCAGTTGATCCAGGTGCATGGGAATGATTTTGCCGGGATAGGCAGCGCCAAAGGCAACTTTTCTTTTGCCTGCACCAGCATTCATGAACACCGTAGTGAACAGGGATTCGCCGGTCACCAGACGCTTGCCGGCGCCCAGCAATTTGCCGAAGATGCCGGTCTGGCCTGCGGAACCATCGCCAAAGATGGTTTCCATCTGTATGTCATCTTCCATGTAAAACATGGTACCGGCTTCACCTATGGCTGCTTCACCGGGGTCAAGTTCGACTTCGACGAATTGCATATCGTCGCCAAAAATTTCGTAGTCTATGACATCCATGGCCATGATGATTTCCCATACAGTAAAAGTAATCCGCAAACCCATGCGGCAATGCTGGGCATTTTATGAAATTTTTGCTTACAGGGGTAGATGCTGGCGGCGGTAATCTTTAATGGAAATTACCGCTGCAAATACTAGAACTCATTTCATAAATAGGGATGAGTGCGAGCAAGGCGATTCGGGATGCAGTGCAAGGCTTCAAGGGTGACACTTGTAGCCAAGGCTGGTGCCTTGGCAAGCGCAATGTAACAACCTTGCACAGCAATGCGCCCGCGAAGTGTCAATGCGGCCCGCTCCCGGAGGGTTTGCCTCATAACGCGTGCTGGACTGCAAGGTGTGAACAATTCGACTCGTTGTCAATAGACCCGCTATTGACTGCCTCGTCCATAGTTTTACCATTGCCAGCCCACGTTATGAGGCAAACGCGTCTCACCCCTATTTATGAAATGAGTTCTAAAGATAGCAAGATTATTTCTTGCTCTTTCAGGATTGTTGCGCTGTACGGTTTGTTGCGTTTTTAGTGCAGCAACGCAGCAGTATCAAGCACGGTGGCATATTCACCTTGCAGATTGGTGAGTGCATTGATGTGCACTTCTTCTGCTGTCTGCGGCTTGCCATGCAAATCCAACCTGTCAAAACTGAAGCAGGCATCGTCCACGACCGAGGTGTTAAAACCCAGGTTACCAGCACTGCGGGCTGTTGCCTCGACTGAATTATTGGTGCTGACGCCGACGATCACCAGGTCTTTGATGGAACGTACATGCAGCCAGCGTTCCAGACCGGTATTGACGAAGGCATCCGTCACATTTTTTTCGACCACATGTTCACTGGTCAGTGGCAGCAAATTTTCTTGAAATTCATTGCCTGGCTGGCCTGGCCAGAACAAGGAAGCTGGCGAGCGCGACATGTGCCTGACAAATATCACTGGCCTGCCAGCCGCACGCCAGGCTAGCAGCAACTGGCGTATATTTTCTTCAGCGCCGGGGTTATTTCTACGGCCAGCTTCAGGTGTAGCCATGCCACGCTGCATGTCGATAATGATGAGTGCCGTGTTTTGATTTTTCATAAGTATTTTAGTGTCTAACTTAGTGTCTAACTTAGTGACTGACGTCGTGACTGGCTTGATTCACGTAACCACTTTGCAAGGCACTGACCCATTCTTCACGCCCGCGCAAGGCCGCAAGTTCTGCCATGTGTTGCCAGGCATACGGGACATTGACCAGGCTGGCTGTCCAGCCATGTTGCATCTTTTCCAGGATGGCATAACGCGCATCGGGTGAACCTGACTCTATCTTGTGCGGGTAAGGGTAATCATATTCGTAGGCCGGGTGACCAACGCTGCCAGGATTGACGATGAGTTGCCCTGCTGCTGTACGCACACTGCGGGCTACGTGACTGTGGCCACAGGCGATGACGGCGGCAGTTTGTTGTCCAAGCCTGTCATTAATTTCCTGTGCGGTGGCATTCCGGTCTGCCACTTGCAGCAAAGTCGTGGTGTCACTGGCTGGCGTGCCATGACAGAGCAAGACCTCGGCATTCAGTTGCAGCACTGGTTTCAAACCCGCCATCCATGCTTTTTGCTCTGCCGTGGTTTGCTGATGTGCATACGTATCGCCATGGCCTGAGCGCTCATTCAACTCCAGTATCTGGCGTTCATGATTGCCTGCCAGATGTATCCAGCCAGCTTGCGCCATCAAGAAATCTGCCGTCTCTTTCGGCAGCAAGGGGCCAGACAGGCTGTCGCCCAGATTGACAACCTGATCAACAGCACGCAAGCGCAGATCGGCAGTTACTGCTTCCAGTGCAGCCAGATTACCGTGTATATCTGAAATCACCGCGATACGCATTTGGTTTACTCCGCTCTATATGCTGAATTTGCTGAATTTGCTGAATTTGCTGAATTTGCTGAATTTGCTAAATCTGCTTATGAAAGAAAGTCGTCCCGCAAAATTCGCCATCCGGCATCAGGGCATAATTGGGTACCACGCCCACTTTTTGCCAGCCTGCACGTTCATATAAACGTTCGGCATCTCCACCGGTGACGGTATCCAGTACCAGCACAGTCTTGCCTTCGGTTTTGGCAGCTTGTTCAACCGCAGCCATGAGGGCTTGAGCGACGCCTTTGCGACGCGCCTTTCTGTGTACCAGCATCTTGGCCACATCGGCGCGGTGCGGCTGGTTGTCTGGCATGGCCGTGATCAATTGTACCGTGCCTGTGATATCGCCGCTGTCATCCCTGGCAACCAGCAAGATGCGCTCCTTGCGCGCTACGCCGTCAGCCACGCCCTGCCAGAATTGCAGCGCACGTTCGCGCGGCAAAAGCCACATAAAGCTGACGGATGCACCTCCGGCAACGCAGTCCGTCAATACCTCGGCCAATGCAGCTACACTGGCTTGCGCTGCTGCGGCATCAAGAATCTGGATGTGGACTTGCTCAGACATGATTTACTCCATGGTTTGAAAACTGAAAAACTCGCTACTTGCACAGCGCCACCAGATAGCGTGCCGCGATTTTTCCAGGATTATGGAAAGTAATCGGCTTATCCAGCGCCATGGAAAGACAATCGCCAGTCTGCAAATCCCAGGTTTGCTCCCCAACGGAGAGGCGCATCTGGCCCGCTATTATCCAGACTTGCTGCTGTATATCGACATCGCGATGGAAACTGTCATAGCGCACGGTTTGTCCTGCCGGAAATTCAACCTCAACCAGTTGCAGGGGCGAAGGCAGGCCAGGGGAAAGATTGCGGCGCATATAGCCAGAGGCAGGATCAGTCCAGCATACCTGTTCGGCCAGACGCGAGACTGGTGCAGTCGCAGCAGCAGGCGCGCTGTCTTCAAACAGAGAAGCCAGCGTCACCCCCAGGCCCACGGCCAGCTTGTCGAGCGCAGCAGCAGTGGGGCTGCTCTCGCCTCTCTCTATGAGGGAGATATTCGAACGGCTGACGCCGCTGCGCTTCGCCAGCGCATCGAGCGACAGCTTTTGTTGATCGCGCAAGTCGCGCACCCTGCGGGCAATAATCGTGTTGATATCCATAATTTCCATTATATAGGATAAATAAATCCTGTAAAATGGAAATTATTTCTATTGCCCGATCTCTACATCAAGCACCCAGATCAGGCTTGCGTCAGTTGCCTGATCGCTGCCACCAGCTTGTCGAGATCTTCCAGGCTGGTGTACAGATGCGGCGTCACCCTGACGATGTCATGCCCATCCAGGTCACGCGTGACGGTGAATATCTTGTGCTCGCGCATCAGATAATCAACGATGGCATGGCCGGAATTACCGGCGATACCAAAACCGGCAATGGCGCAGGATCGTTGTGGATCGGTCGGCGTCATGATGCGCACATCAGGCAGGCCACGCACCTGGCTCACCCAGTATTGCGTCAGGTAACGCAGGCGCTCTTCCTTATTGGCTGAACCGATGGAGTCATGAAATTTCAGCGCGTCGACCACCGTCAAAATATTTGCTGGCGGCACCGTGCCCACTTGTGTGAATTTGAAAATTTCATCATCGGCAAATTTGGCATTGCCGAACAGCGGCGCAATGTCTGCCACCCTGTGCTTGCGTATATACAGCATGCCCACACCCAGCGGCACGCCCAGCCATTTATGCAGATTCACCGCAACAAAGTCAGCGCCCAGCTCAGTCATGCGGTAATTCAGATGCGCAAAAGAATGCGCTGCATCGACCATGACATCCACCCCATGCCGTCTGGCCATCGCAGTAATCTTGGCCACCGGCATGATCTGCCCTGTCCTGTGTACCATATGGGTAACTAGGATGAGTTTGGTCCTGGGCGTAATCGCCTGCTCATATTGGGCGACAATCGCTTCATCACTGGCAGGGTCAAACGGCAACTGCAAATGCCGCAGATGTATCTGCTTGCGCTTTTCCAGCATCAGCAGAGTATCAATGACAAGATCGTAATCATGCGTGGCGAGTATGACTTCATCACCAGCCTGCAAAGGGTAACCCTGTAGCAGGATATTCATGCCCTCGATCAGATTGCGGGTCAGCACCAGTTCACCGTCATCCACCCCGCAAAAATCCTTCAGCGCCTGCATGACTTGCACGAACAGGGGCGCGTAACGTACCCGCAAGAAATACGACGTCTCGGCATTCACCTGCGCCTGATAGCGCTGGAAAGCTTCAAACACCGGCCGCGCCTGCACGCCGAAATAGCCGTTTTCCAGATTGATGAAATCAGAGGATACGGTGTACTGCGAACGAATGTCGGACCAATAGGCCTCATCGTCGGCAGCGATGTTCTTCAATTGACTGGACAAAAGCAACTCCTTAATTTGTGTACGTCATTTGTATAAGTCTTCAGTGTCAGTAAAAACCTGACTTCAACAGTCATTCTATATGCAGAGAGCCGGGTGGACGAAAAGTTCCCTATACACCCGAATACCGTAATGTGTTGGTCATAATTGCCCAGTTTGACGTCAAGGCCGCTTCCTCCTTGCATTCTGCGTATAGCTCCTCTAGCATGGCGTGGTTAACTTTTAAGCACTTGCACATGTCTGCCCTGCCTGAACTGAATGAACTGGAACGCATTATCGCCCTTGGCCGCGGACAGCTGGAGGTGGAGGTCTTGTGTGAGGTAGCGGTCAGGCACAAGCAATTCCCCGTGTATAAACTGGCGCTTGGCAATCCCGATGCCAGCGCTCCAGCCATTGGTTTTTTTGGTGGCATACACGGGCTGGAACGTATAGGCACGCAAGTCTTGCTGTCTTTTTTGCGCGGTCTGCTGACACGCCTGTCGTGGGATAAAAGTCTGCAACATATGTTGCAGGATGTGCGCTTGGTGTTCATGCCGCTGATCAATCCCGGTGGCATGTGGCAATCTACCCGCTGCAATCCCAGTGGCGTTGACCTGATGCGCAATGCGCCGGTGGAAGCTCTGGACAAGGTACCCTTCCTGCTGGGTGGCCATCGCTATAGCCCGCACCTGCCCTGGTATCGCGGTGCTGCTGGTGCGGACATGGAAGCAGAAAACCTGGCGCTATGCCGCACCGTGCAGCAAGAATTGCTGTCACGCCCTTTCAGCATGGCGATAGATTGCCATTCTGGCTTTGGCTTGCGTGACCGTGTCTGGTTCCCGCATGCGCACAGCGTTCATCCTATTGACCATCTGGCAGACATCCTGGCACTGGAAGAATTATTCGAGCAAACCCACCCCAATCATTCTTACCTGTTCGAGCCACAGAGCCTACAATACCGCACCCATGGTGATGTCTGGGATTATTTATATTTGCAGGCGCAACAGGACAGCAGCAAGACCTTTTTGCCGCTGACGCTGGAAATGGGATCATGGTTATGGGTGAAGAAAAATCCGCGTCAGTTATTTTCGCGGCATGGCATGTTCAACCCGGTGGCACAGCACAGATTAAGCCGCGTCTTGCGCCGGCATAATTCCTGGCTGGATTTCCTGATGCGGGCAACTTGCGGCCACGCGCAATGGCTGGCCAAGGGGCCAACCCGTCTGCGCCTGCAAGAGCGTGCTGTGGCGCGCTGGTACAGGCCATGACGACCTGGGTGTTATTGCGTGGGCTGATGCGCGAGAGCAGGCATTGGGGCGATTTTCCTGCGCGCTTTCAGCAGGCAGCAGGTGCCGGACGCGTGTTATGCCTGGATTTTCCTGGCAATGGGCAATTGCATGCAGAGCATAGTCTCAGCAGCGTAGATGCGATGGCTGATTACTGCCACCAGCAATTACAGGCACAAGGGGTGTCAGAACCTGTACAAATACTGGCAGTTTCACTAGGGGCTATGGTGGCCCTGGCCTGGGCAAACAGATATCCAGAAGACTTGCAACGTATGGTGCTGATCAATACCAGCGTGGCACCGCATAATCCCTTTTACCACAGGCTGAGGCCAGCCAATTACCCAGCCCTGATTGCCACCATGTTATTTGGATCACGCAGTCAGCGTGAACAATTGATCTTGCGTATCACAAGCAATCTGCATACGGAAGAACAGAGTAAAGACATCGTGGCACGCTGGACTGCTTATGCGCAGAAAAACCCTATCAGCGTTGGCAATATCCTGCGGCAGTTGCTGGCTGCTATGCGTTTTCGTGCGCCACCCTACTCGGGCAAAGTTCCGCTACTGTTACTCGCGGGTGAACATGACAGGCTGGTCAATGTCACTTGTTCACGCAGGCTGGCCCGGCAGTGGCACTGCTCCCTGCATCTGCACCCCACAGCCGGTCATGATTTACCGCTGGATGATGCGACGTGGGTGATACAGCAGGTGCTGGCGTGGCAGGCCGATTTTAGTTCCCCGCCAGTTCTGTAATCAGAAAATCAATGAATACCCTGACCCGCAAAGGTAGATGACGGTCACGCGGGTACAGGAGTGAAAACGGCCGTGTTCGCCCGCTAAATTCCTGCAACACCTCCACCAGCCGCCCGGCGCGTAAATCGTCTTCCACCATGAAGCGCGATGCCTGCAACAAGCCCGCACCATGCTTTGCCAGGGTAATGATGCCCAGCAAGTCTTCCGAACAGGTGAGGCCACCCTTGGTTGGCCAGTCTATATCCTCACCATCACGTTTGAATATCCAGACAATGTTTTGCCCCGCACTGGGCAAGACAAATTGCAGACATTCATGCTGGTCCAGGTCTTCAAGCTTTGTTGGTACACCGGCACGCTGTAAATATTCTGGCGTGGCACAGACCACGACCTTCGTGTCTTCCAGGCGACGTGCAATCATGCCTGAATCTGGCGGGATACGGCCACGTATCACCAGATCAAAACCATCCGCAGTAAAGTCAACATTGCGGTTGCTCAGTTGCAAATCCAGTTTGACCAATGGGTAAATCTGACGAAACTTTGCCAGCAAGGGCAATACCCGATAATGCCCATACGGCGTAGGCATGCTGATACGCACCAGACCGGCAGGCTGCATTTGTTGGCCAGAGACTTCACGCTCGGCTTCCACCAGTTGATTCAAGGCCTGACGGCACTGCACAAAATAGGCGCGCCCGGCTTCGGTCAGGCGCAATTGCCGTGTGGTGCGGACAAACAGGCGCACGCCTATGCGCTCTTCCAGCCTGGCTATGGAACGGCTGACCGCTGCCGGGGTCAGCCCTGCCGCATTGGCCGCATCCTTGAAGCTTTCCAGCTCGGCCGCCAGGCAAAACAATTCTATGCTGCCCAGCAATACATCCGCAAAATGTCGATTCACATTACACCATGTAATTTATAAAGTAACTTTTACCTAGTTTATCAACTATTTGGTTTGGCATAGTATGCAGCCATGCCCTGTCACCATGACAGCGCAGTCCTTACCCACTTACCGAAAGACCAAAACCATGAAACTCTATTTCTCTCCCGGTGCCTGCTCCCTGTCCCCACACATCATCCTGCGTGAAGCCGGCCTCGATTTCAGCCTGCAAAAAATCGATACCTCTACCCATAAAACTGCGGATGGCGTGGATTTTTACAGCATCAATCCCAAAGGCCAGGTACCAACCATGGAACTGGACGATGGCCAGATACTGACAGAAGGTTCCATCATTGCCCAATACGTCGTCGAACGTGCAGAAAACCGTGATTTACTGCCAGCCTCTGGCATGGCACGGTACCGTGTACTTGAATGGCAGAACTACATCACATCAGAATTGCACAAATCCTTCGCCCCGCTGTTTGACCCGGCCATGAACGCCGAAGGTAAAACCCTGATCGCAGGCTTGCTGCGCAAGAAATTCGCCTGGGTCAACAGCCGCCTGGAAGGCCGTAGCTACCTGACCGGCGACACCTTTACCGTAGCCGATGCCTACCTGTTCACGGTAAGCGGCTGGGCCAGGCACGTGAACCTGGATATCAGCGACTTTGCACATTTGCAAGGCTTCATCGCCAATGTCAAAGCCAGACCCCATGTGCAGGCAGCATTAAGAGCTGAAGGCTTGCCGGTCTGATACCGACAGCTCGTCGGCAACAAAAAGCCGGCTACCAACAGCCGGCTTTCGTTGTTACATTCAATGGATAAAAATAAGAATTGCGCGCCACGACATCATTATTCTCAGACGCTTGCGAATTGCCTTGCCTCAGACGAATAGCTGACATGCCTTTGCCTGCAAGCTTAAAGTTTTAATTCCAAACGCAGACCGACACGTGTAAATGATGAGTTCTGTGAACGCGTCTGTACAGTGGCACCAGGCAGTATGTATTCGCGTATCGTCTCTGACTGTGGTGCAAACATATTGTCGAGATTCATAATCACCCGCAGATCAGGGTTCACTGTCCAGGCTGCGTTCGCTGTCAGCGTTCTTTGTCGTGATTCATAGGTTCTCTGCGTCAGATTATTCCGTGTCCAATCTGCGGGCAGCCAGTTCGCATCGACATCAACTTTGACCGGCAGGTTTTCAAGCTTGTACGACATGCCTATTTTGGCTCGCCACGGCAACTGACCATCCAGATGATTATCTGGCCCCGGTACATCGCTCAACACCGAATGCGCGAATCCAAAGCTGCCGCGCAGATCCACTTTGGGCGCGGCTTTCGCAATATCGGTCAAGGCGACACGCCAGTCGAAACTTATGCCGTAAATAGATGCACTACCAAGATTCGCCGGTCTTTGCACATAGCGTGGCACGGTCGCCCAAGGCACCGTGGTCAACAATATTTCGTTGCCAATTTTCTTTTCAATCTGGCGTGAGTAGGCCTCAATACTGATTTGGCTATCACTACTCAGACCATGTTCATAACTCAGATTGAAAGCCAGTGCCCTTTCTGGCTGCAAATTCGGATTCCCCATGCTATCGGCAGTATCGATCGTGTTGCTGCCACAGCCCGCCGGAGTAATACAAGGCGCGAAAGGATCTATGACCGGCTGCAATAGCAATTGGTCGTAGCTGGGTGCCTTGAAGCTGCGTGCTACCGAGAGGCGGAACTGACGCTTCTGATCGCCCTCCAGTTTTTTTGCCAAATGAAAAGACGGTGACCAGACCCGGAAATTCGACTGACTCCGGATGCCCCCTTCATTAAATTTCAATACCTGGTCTTCGACTGAAACCCCACCGTTGAGTGCAAGTGTTTTATTCAAGCGCCAGTCATCCTGGACAAAGATGCGCAATTTATCGTCCCGGGCCAGACTTTGCTTGCTCAATGCAGAAAGACTGGTATCCGGCTGGTCATTGAGCCAATAAGCGCGATTGATGTCGTGGCTGCCATGTATCCATTGCAAGCCAGATTTGACAGTATGCCCGCCACTAAAACTGTTACGGTAATTCAATAACAGGATATAACTGGTTTGATCATCAATTTGCAACTGACGACGAACGGCATAAGCTATCGCAGTACCCTGATCGATACGCAAGGTGTCACCGCTGAGTTGCATCTGGTTGTAACGCAAACTGGCATCCAGTTGACCTGCATCTCCTGCATCGTAGGTCCAGCTAAATGGCAATGCATATCCGTTCAGGCTGCTGGTTCCGCGTTGATTGGTCTGCTGTAATCGTCCGTCGCTCCAGTTTCTTTGTTCTGCTCTGGTTTGGTCCTGTTTTATCTGGCCGTAATCCGGCTTGAAGCTGAGATTATTTCCGGTACCGAATGTATACGCGAGTTCACTTGTCAGAGTTAAAAATTCATCCGTTCTTATCGAGTTGCGCTGGGCATTAAATTGCGGCTGAAAACCTGCCTGGCTGATCAGTATTTGTTGATCGCTACCTGAACGCGGGCTGCGACTGTTCCTGGCGCTGACACTCAGATTCAGACTCCAGGGGCTATCTGGACTGAACTGGTTCATCATCCACGATGCATTGCCGCCGTACTCACCAGCCACCCCAGTCACACCAAGACGAACTTGCTGCACGCTTTTACGTTCGATCTTGCGGCTGATCACATTAATCGTCCCTGCGATCCCGAAAGGGCCGGTCTCTGCCGTCGCCGATTTGATAATCTCGATTTTATCGACCTGTATCAAATCCAGCTCTAAAGGTGACTTACCAGCAGGAGGGAGTCCGTCGAGCAAAATCTGGGTATAACCAGGCAAGCCCAGCAAACTGAGGCGACCATCCTTGCCTACCGTAATGGCAGGTTCGCGCTTGAGGATTTCTGAGACATTTTGTAAGCCACTCTGTTCGATCTGTTTGCGGCCGATAATCAGCTTGCCTGCGACAAAATCACGTGCAGCTTCGATGTCGGTTTGCGCACCACTGACTATAACCTGTTGTGCTTGCTGTGCTGGTGGTGCTGGTGGTGCTGGTGGTTGCTTGTTATCTGCTGCCCAAACCGATCCGCTGATCAGTAGCAGGCTACATGCTGCATTCATTTTTTTATTCATAAAAAAATATGGTCGGGGCCCCACAAAGAACCCGACCATTTCATCTCCACATTGAAATGTTAAAGGTGTAGCAGAAAAAATTATGTATTGTCTAAAACGATACAAGACGAGGTGAAGTACTTTCACTCTGGGTTATGCTGACAAATCTCCTCGCAGGCGTCTTCTACTTTTTGTGTTGCCCGTTCAAATTCTTCTTTTTCTTTTTGACGCAATTCTTGAAGTTTCTCAGGGTCTGTTTCTTTTGCAATGGCTTCCCGTATTTTGGTGAGTTCACCACTAAATTTTGGGAATTTTAGTAAAGTAGAATTACATTTATTTTTACAGTCACTACGGGTAGATGCCCTCATTTGTGTCCAGGCAGATGTAGACAGGATCAAAGCGCAAGCCAGAATCAATAATTGAATTTTTTTAATTTTCACGTTTGAAATTTCTCTTGGTATTTTTATGGGAAATTCAAAAAAGTAATCTCATCACGAGATGACTTTCCTGGTTGAGCCGACTATCACTTGCAATATCCCGCGCAGGTACTAACCAACAATCAGTGTTTCCTCCGTTCATAGATTCCAATGCGGGCCAGACAAAACACAAACAGAAGAACTGATTTGCGACAGAAAGTTATCTATTGAACTAGCTTCAATGGACTAAACCCGAATATAAAGCATTTTTTGCATCAAAAAATATGTTTAAAGAATTATTTTTTGCAATGTTTTATTACGCAAATTCCAGTACCTTCGGGCTTAAATAACAGTACTTTTAGCCGCCATTAACCTGCAAGGACTCCTGATAGGACGCCTGCGTTCAACCTGGTCTGACCTGAATGGGAGGCAAAAATTCGCACACTGCATGGAGAGCCAGTTGTAGACATTTCCAATTTTTGCACTGAAAAAACCGGACCTATGCAAATCTGATTGGAAGCAGTTTGCAACCTGCAACAAACGCCACTGGATTCCAGCCAAAAACACGCTGGAATGACGTCATGATCAATGCTGTAAATTTACGTATATTGAGCCAAATAAGCCCCCTCAGGATTTTTTATCCGATAAGTTGTACACTAAGCCCCACCTTGATTCAGTAACAATACTTCACCGCAAGCCCCGCACAGACGGCGCTGAATTGGAAAGGCATTACCAAGTATCAAAAACAGGCCCATGCGGTTTGCCGATTGAATTTCTTGACCTGACGACCATGCCCGAATCAAACCGTTTGAACAGCGCCACCACCGCAGAACGCACGACACCGGCACACATCATCCATGAACTGGAAACCGGCCTGCTGGCCGATGCTGCCCACACATCGCCCAAGTATTTTTATGATGCGGTCGGTTCAGTATTGTTTGAAGCCATTTGCGTACTGCCAGAATATTATCCAACCCGCACCGAAGCAGAAATTTTCACCCGTCACATGGCCGACATGGCGCATGTCATCGGTTCTGGCGGCAGCCTGATTGATCTTGGCGCTGGCAATTGCGCCAAGGCAGCGCGCCTGTTCCCAGTCCTGCATCCTGATCAGTATGTACCCATCGATATTTCTGTCCATCATTTGCAGGATGCCGTACGGCGTCTGCAACAGCGTTTCCCGCACATAGAAATGACGGCGCTAGGGCTGGATTTGTCGCAAGACTGGCAACTGCCCGCCGAAGTACGCAATGAAAAGCGCCTGTTTTTTTATCCCGGTTCTTCCATCGGTAATTTTGAACCGCATCAGGCGCTGACTTTCCTGCGGCATTTGCGCGCGGCCTGTGATGCTAATGGTGGCATTTTGATCGGGGTCGACCTGATCAAGGACAAGGCACTGCTGGATGATGCCTATGCCGATACCCTGGGTGTGACGGCAGCATTCAACCTCAATTTGCTGCGACACATCAATCACTTATTACACAGCGACTTTGATGTGCGCCAATGGCAGCATGAGGCGTATTTCAATACCGCCAAATCACGCATAGAAATGCATTTACGCGCCAGGGAAAATATCCGCGTCAGTTGGCCAGGCGGGTACCGGAATTTCATCAGGGATGAACACATCCATACCGAAAACAGTTATAAATACAGCATAGACAGTTTTGTGAACTTGCTGACAGAAGCAGGCTTTTCACATGTCAGCCACTGGACCGATGCCAACGCATGGTTTGCCGTAATTTATGCCAAAGCAGCCTGAGCCACACCAGGAGAACCATCGCATGCAGCACGCAGACATCATTGATCGCTGGCAGCAGGTACGTCAACGCTCGCTTGCGATTGCAGCCCCCCTGTCAGCAGAAGATTGCATGGCCCAATCCATGCCCGATGCCAGCCCCATCAAATGGCATCTGGCACATACTACCTGGTTTTTTGAAACCTTCATCCTGGAACAGTTTGAAGAGCATTTCCAGCCATTTCACCATGACTTTCGTGTTCTTTTCAATTCGTATTACAACGGCATAGGCGAAAAACATCCACGCCCGCAGCGCGGCCTGCTAACCCGTCCTCCTTTAGACATGGTGCTGGCTTACCGGCAACAGGTCGATGTACGCATACTGCGATGTTGTGACAGCATCCATGACCCATATTTTTTCCAATTATTGGAACTGGGTCTGCAACATGAACAGCAGCACCAGGAACTGATGTTAACAGATGTCAAGCACCTGCTGTCCTGCAATCCGCTTAACCCGGCACTGTATGCAAGCCCCGCCGACCTGCTGCCATCAGTGGCAACATGTACGACGCTGGCCTGGCAAAATTATGATGCCTGTCTTTGTGAAATAGGTCATCAAGGCACAGGCTTTAGCTTTGATAATGAAAGCCCGCGCCACCGCCAGTTTCTGGAGCCCTTCCAGCTTGCCACACGTCTTATCAGCAATGCTGAATACCTGGCCTTCGTGAATGATGGCGGTTACCGCAAGCCCGCATTGTGGCTGGCCGAAGGCTGGGATTGGGTGCGCCAGCATGACTTGCAACATCCGCTGTACTGGCATACTGATCCGCAAGGCTGGCAGGAATTTACCCTGTATGGCCTGCAAGCCCTGAAATTGCAACATCCTGTCAGCCATCTGTCTTATTTTGAAGCCAGTGCCTATGCAGTCTGGGCCGATGCGCGCTTGCCGACCGAAGCCGAATGGGAATACGCTGCCAGCCAGCACGAAACAGAAGGCCAGCTGAGTCAGCTATTTGATTCTTGCTGGCAATGGACCAGCAGCAGTTACAGCCCCTACCCCGGCTTTGTGCCAGCCACCGGTGCCGTCGGCGAATACAATGGCAAATTCATGGTCAATCAATATGTCTTGCGCGGCGCGTCTGCCTTCACTCCGGCAGGACATAGCCGCAACAGTTATCGCAATTTCTTCCCGGCGACGGCGCGCTGGCAACTCACTGGCCTGCGCCTGGCCCGTTCACAGCAAGACCCTGAGGAGTAATTTTTATGCCCACAGCAAAATGGAAAAATACCGTCATCGCCCAGGCCACGGATGCTGAAATCGTCAAGGTGGAAGGCAATATCTATTTCCCGATGAGAAGCGTGCATCAGGAATATTTGCGTGAAAGCGAAAAACACACGGTTTGCGGCTGGAAAGGTACCGCCAGTTACTACGACATCGTCGTCAATGAACAGGTCAACACCGACGCCGCCTGGACATATCCCACCCCCAAGGATGCGGCCAAAGAAATAGCCGGTTTCATCGCCTTCTGGCGTGGGGTAGAAGTGTCATCCTGAACACGCGTATGGCTTCAGGTCTTGTTTGTGCCATCAAAAAATCGGGCGAGAAGCTCAGTGCATCTCGCCTCGAACTTGCCATGTATTGCTTAGCACTTGTCAGCCCAGACGTTTTGCCGCCAGTGCATTGCCGGCGCGGCTGACCGCTTTGCGACCCAGATGCGCGGAAATAAATTGCCCGGCATCAACCACGGCATCCAGGTCTATGCCGGTATGTATACCCAGACCCTGCATCAGGAACAGGACATCTTCGGTGGACACATTGCCGGTCGCCCCTTTGGCATAAGGGCAACCACCCAGGCCAGCGACAGATGAATGGAAAATCGAGATACCGACTTCCAGGCTGGCATAGATATTTGCCAGTGCCTGGCCATAGGTATCATGGAAATGGCCGGACAAGGCTGCAATAGGAAAATCTTCGGCCACGCGCTGCATGACAGTCTGAACCTGCCAGGCCGTGCCCACACCGATGGTATCGGCAATATCGATTTCATCGCAACCCAGATCGCGCATGCGTTTGACCACATCAGACACGCTGTCCACGGCAACTTCTCCCTGATATGGGCAACCGAAAGAACAACTAATGCTGCCACGCAGGCGCAGCTTGTGCTGTTTTGCTGCCTGCGCCACATCACGAAAACGTTCTATCGATTCGGCAATCGAGCAATTGATATTTTTTTGCGCAAAGGCTTCAGAAGCCGAACTGAAAATCACCACTTCATCGGCACCGGCTGCCAGCGCCGCTTCAAAGCCCTTCATATTCGGTGTCAGCACAGAATAAATAATGCCAGGCTTGCGTGTAATACCAGCCATGACTTCTGCTGAAGTCGCCATTTGTGGGACCCATTTTGGCGATACAAAAGAGGCTGCTTCTATATTCACAAAACCGGCTGCGGTCAGACGATTGACCAGTTCGATCTTGACGTCGGCAGGAATGCTTTCTTTTTCATTTTGCAAACCATCACGTGGTCCGACTTCAACGATTTTGACTTGCTGCGGCAATGAGGTGTTCATCTGTTTTTCCTTTATATGCCAGCAACGATTCCGGCTGACAAGTTTGCGCCTCTCACTCACCTTGCTCAAATGAGCTGAAATAAGTTCTATAACTACATTTTACCCGCAGACCAGTGATTTGCCCCGCAAGGTGGAAATAATTACACGACATGCAACAACGACACGCCCAACTTCTCAAAATAAGGATCAAGCTTTTCTGCCAGCCGCGGTAAATTATAGCTGGGCACCTGAGGGTACAGATGGTGTTCAAGGTGATAAGACAGGTTGCATAACAGGGCAGGAATAATCTTGCCACGCAAGCTTCTGGCTTGCCCCAATAAGGCATTGCTGGGCCTGAAATGAGGCAGCCAGGCCGTTGTGATAGGGTACAGGCAACTGCCTAGCCACATAAAAATAAAATAAATCAGCGGTGCCATGGTTATTGAGGACAGCATGATGGCCATGATCAGGAACAGGACAGGAATAAACAGCTCGACCAGCATCCAGCGTTTTTGCTGCTGGCTTTTGGCCAGTCCATACGCATGCCGCCAGTGTTTTACGAGATATAGTGGGCCGATTGCCAGGGCCTGCAAAAAACGCATGCGTGCAGGACTACCTTCAAAATCGTTCTCTTCCAGACAGTGGCTATGGTGGTGCAAATGCGCCTGGCGGAAAGCATGACCGCTTTCCAGCAATAACAGGCTCATGCCAAACAATACCCACTCAGTGGTACGTGGTTTGAATCCGGCGGCACCATGCAGTACATCATGGGTGAAGGTGACCGATATCAGGAAATGAACCAGAAAGATCAGCGGCAACAGCAGATACAGATGTCTGATGTAGATCACCACAAACCCTGCGAGTGTCAACAAGGGTAATAAGGGCCATATCACTCGCTGCATTCTGCTTGCCACCAGCAAATCACCACCCAGTTTGCTCAGGCTGGGTAAGCCAGCTTCACGACGATTAAGATGGCCGTGCCCATTCCCATGTGCTGGTTGTGCTATCGGGATAAATATAGGTGAAGCGGCAGCGCGGGTGTTAATAGAAACGGCCGGATGCAATAATTGAATGGTAGTCATACGTGCTCTCCCGCTTAAGCACGCAACAAATTAAATATGAATAAATAGACGTAAAAGATAATGATGATGAACGTCCATTCCGTCCCCGCTTTTCTGATCCCCCAACGTTGAAATGCATACACAATTGCAGCATACAGATGTTGCATAACCGAAATCGACATCCGGACCAGAGGATAAACAAGCAACAACGCTATGACCCAGCCACCTGGCACAAAAAATGACAACAATGCGGCAATACCCAGGACAATCCGATAACCAGTCAACAAGAACACATTGCGCGGACTCAAACCTGACATACGAAAACCCATTACATGCATGGCAAAATTAAATTTTTCGCCTTTGACTTTGGGGACACCAAACAGATACAGCGACAATATTGCATGTGCAATCAGCAAGCCAACATCCAGCAACAGACAATTGGCGATAGGTGCGTGAACAAAAAATTGTATAAGTGGTGTCACCAGCATGGTCCACGCCAGCAGACGGTTCAGCTTGATCAGATTGGCACGCGACAGGATGGGAAAATGAACGATGGAATTAGTAGGAATATTCATGATGGCTTTCTGGCGCAATAAGTAAAAACGGTTCATTTGTGCGGCAGACCTGGTATGTGAAATGCAGAAGCTGCCTGATACCGTATTCGCAAGCGACATGCCATCTGAAGATTTTTTCTAAGTCATTGTTTCTTAAAGAAATTAATGTAAAGACCCAACACCAGCTGTAAGTTTGCTATATAGTTGGCCCCAAATTACTATCAAGATTGTTGACAACTATCAGCCATGGATGCCTATAGACTTTATTTTTTCTCGCTCGCGCTACAAGGCTGTGTCAGCCCCTTGCTGGCTATCTGGCTATGGGTAAAAGCAGGACGGCAACCCGGCATGAAGGCCCTTGCCCTATTTTGTCTCTGGATAGGCATTTGGGCTTGTGGACAACTGGCGATCAATCTTGGTGATCATGATCTGGGCCAGTTTGGAAAAATGCTGGTCAATACCGGCCCGCTGAATGCAGTCTTCTTTCTGCATTTCGTGTACAGCTTTCTGGGCTACCTGCGGACGCGGCAGTTACTGATCTGGTATGCCATCGCAGCCGCGATCGTAATTGGTCTGGCGATATTTGATATGGGACAGTTGTTGCCCTGGCTGGAATTCAAACGCTATTACGTATTTCCAGTCTGGGGCTGGATACCTGGCCTGTTCGTCAGTGGCCTGAGCATATGGGCATATATCGTGCTGTTGTTGGCCTGGCCAGCGGCAGCACTTAAAAAACGCCGGCAAATCCTGGCACTGTGCCTGTCTGGCGTATGGGGATCGGCATCGACGTTGATGTTTTTGAATGCCTCATTCAATATTCCGATTTTTCCTTACAGTGTGATCTTGCTGCCGTTTTATGCCGTATTGCTGGTGTTCGGCATACTGCGTTACGACTTGATGGCAGTCAATCTGTGGGCCAATCGTCTGCTCGCCTGGTTGGCTCTGGGTGTCATCACAGTTGCCATCGTCAGCCTGTTGCTGAGTCTGGTGGCCCGTACCGGTATTACGGCACTGGCAGCGATTCCGTTGTGGCAATTGTGGCTGCTGGGTACCGTCATGCTGTTAAGTATGGTGACAATGGAAAGACCGACTCGCCGCATCATGGAAAAACTGATCTTCCCCGGTGCACACCTGGAAGCCGAGGTACTCGCACAATGGCGTCAGCAACTGGAAGCCGCTGCCAGTTGGGAGCAACTCGCCAGCATCGCCACCAGGCTGCTGGAAACCCATTTACAGCAACCCATGCCGGTTCTGATCGCACCCGGCGATCAGATGGCAAGCGCCTTGCCAGGACAGCCCTGTGTGCATTGTTACCGTATCTCTGAACGTAAGACAGGACAAGCGACCTGGAATTATGCTTTACCCGGCTGGGAAGGTGCCACCCCCAGCGTGCAAAAAGTCGGTGCCGTTTTTGCCGAACTGCTGGTGGCAGCAGCAGGACGGCTGGATCAGTTGCTGCGCTATGCAGAACAGGAAAAACAGCGCCTGCAACAAGCACATCTGCTGGAACTGGGCGGACTGGCAGCGACGGTAGCACACGAGTTACGCAATCCCCTGAATATCATCAGCATGGCAGCCGTATCCAGCCCATCAGACGCACGCGCAGAAATTCGCACGCAAATAGAAAGGGCCGATCACCTGATTCAGGATCTGCTCAGTTATTCTGGCGAGGTCCGGCTGAATTGTCAGGATGTGAGCATGGCCGAATTACTCAACAGCCTGGTGAGCAACCAGTCAAAAACCGCCATGGCTGCTGGCGTGCAGATAGAACAGGCGGTAGATACCAGCCTGCTGGTCTGCATAGACCGCAACCGCGCTGAACAAATCCTGGGGAACCTGCTGAACAATGCCCTGGCCATGTTGCGTGGACGGCCAGATCCATGCATACGCATAGAAGCAGAAGCCATTCCTGCGATCGGCATGGCAAGGCTGCGGGTATGTGATAACGGGCCAGGCGTAGCGCCCGACCTGGTGGCCGATTTATTTCAACCCTTCAAGACACGCAGGCCAGGTGGTACCGGCCTGGGGCTGGCGATAGTACGCCGCCTGACCGAAGCCCATGGCGGCACAGTAAGCCTGGTCGCTTACCCCGGCTGGAACTGCTGTTTTGAACTTTACTTACCTCTTGCATCATGAGCACACAAAGTATCTTGCTGGTGGATGATGAACCAGCCTTTCAACGTCTGTGCGGCAACTGGCTGGCGGGGCTGGGCTACACCGTCAAACTTGCCGCCACGGCAGAACAGGTACACGCACTGCTGGCCTGCAACAGCTTTGATCTGGTCTTGCTGGATCTGGCACTGCCACCGACATTCACACCTGATGAAGGCTTGGGCCTGTTGCCGCTGCTGACCCCGGTGCCGGTGGTGGTGATGACAGGTCATGCCGACCGGGAACTGGCCTTGCGCGCCATCAGTCTGGGGGCCTGGGATTTCTTGCCCAAGCCGCTCGACCCCGACATCCTGCGTGTAGTGGTGGAAAGAGCCATGACCAAACGCCGGCTGGAACGTGAGCTGGCAGAGTGGCGCGGCAAAGCCTTACCAGATGACAATACCATGGGTCTCATAGGCATCAGTAAGGAACTGGACGAATTGCGTTCACTGGTACGACGGATTGCACCTACTGATGTGCCCGTCATGGTGACAGGCCCCAGCGGTACCGGCAAGGAACTGGTGGCACGTGCCCTGCATGCACATGGTAAACGGGCGGCGAAATCATTTATCGCCGTGCACTGCGGTGCCATACCTGCCGAATTATTTGAGAGTGAATTATTTGGCCATCGCAAGGGCAGCTTTACCGGCGCAGACCGCGACCGCATAGGCCTGATTGCCGCTGCCGATGGCGGCACCCTGTTCCTGGATGAAGTAGGCGAAATGCCGCTTGCCATGCAAGTCAAACTATTACGCTTTTTGCAGTCCGGCAGTTTCTTTGCCGTTGGTGCACGCGAAGAGCAGCATGTCGATGTACGCATCGTCGCAGCGACTAACCGTGATCTTGCCAGTATGGTGGAAGAAAAAAGCTTCCGTGATGATCTGTACTACCGTCTCAAAGGCATACAAATGCGCACCACGGCATTGACTGACCGGGCAGAGGACATTGCCCTCATCGCGCAAGCCATCAGTGCAAGGTATTCACCGCCGAAACGCCTTACCGCCACGGCACTGGAATGGTTAAGCTCGCGTCCGTGGCCAGGTAATGTCAGGGAATTACAGCACTGCCTGCAAACGGCAGCCGCATTGGCAGGTGAACAACCGGATATTGCCGTAGATGATCTGGCACTGGCCTGCGGTGAAGTGTCGCCACCAGCACAAAATGAAGTCGCAGGTTTGCTGGAAGAGCAAGTGGCCAGTCTGGAGAAACGCCTGATCGTAACTGCGCTGGAAGACAATAAACACAATCACACGCATGCCGCCAGGCAACTGGGTATCTCACGCGTAGGCTTGCTGAATAAAATGCGCAGGCATGGCTTGCGCTGAATAAATCTAGGCCGTTCCTGCAAATATACGGCTCAGGTGTAATACCGGTATGCGGCTGCCCTGCTGGTCAAAGCAGGAAATCGCCATTTCCTGCCAGGCTGGATGTTCGTCTTCGAGATCACTGGCCTGACTGTCATCAACCAGTACACGCACCGGCGGTGCCGACAGGTGGATCGCCCCCAGACCGGCGCTATTGCTGAGCTGATCATGATAAGCAACCAGCGCCAGGATGTTACCTGTGCAAGCCTGGCCACCCAGGCGCAACGGCAGTTGCATGACCGGCACCACCCGTTTTTTCCAGAAGATTACCTCGCGCATATGGCTGGGCGCTAGCGGTACTTCAAAACTGTCAGGGGCATCAATAATCTGTATCAACTCACGCTGACCGATGGCGACGCGTTTGCCATCCCCCACATCCAGCAGCCAGGCAGTAGCGATTGACATGATTACCTCTCCTGCTTCTGTTGAGCCAGTGCCAAAGCCAGCGCACCGAACTGCAATAAACGTCCGGCATCGGTAACACAGGCCAGACCTGATTCAAATGGCATCAATGCCTGTACCGGCGTGTCATTGCAGCGCATCGCCATGGGCAGGGAATAATCCGCGATATCAAGCTGGTTCAAAACCCGCACGTCATCACACAGTAGCCCCAAAAAGCCACTGCCGGTGGCCAGCATGACACAGGCACGACGTGCCGGCGGTAGTGTGTCCAGCACGCGGAATTCGCCATCAATACAAACTACCGGCCAGCGCTGTCCAAGGTAGGCAATGCGACCCAGTGCATGGGCTGGCGGGTCCTGCATATCCATGTCAACCACGGATTCCACTGAGCAGATATCACCTTGCGGCAGCATCAGTTTCAAACCTTCAATACGCAGCAGGATACGGTTTCTGGTTTCCTGTCTCATGCCTGGCATCATCGCGCCCATGTTCATACCCCTGTCGAAGGATCAGTCAGACGGTTGGTCAGACGATTGGTCAAGCGATTAATATGCTGGAGCAGTGCATCTTCGCTGAAGGGTTTGACCAGATAGGCATCGACACCGGCGGCATCGCCCTGCTGGCGGTGTTTTTGGGTGGAACGTGAAGTGATCATGATGATGGGGATATGTTTTTTCAATTTGCGGGCACGCACATGGCTGGTCAGTTCCAGCCCATTCATGCGTGGCATTTCCATGTCCACCAGTATCACATCAGGCAAGGCTTCATCGATCAGGGCAACGGCTTCCAGGCCATCAATCGCGGTACGCACTTCATAACCGGCATCACGCATGATCTGTGCGCTGGCACGACGGGCGGAAAGGGAATCATCGACCACCAGTGCAGTCCTAACATGCATGGCCTGTGCTTCGCCATGTACCGGCAAATCTGTCCGTTCATCGTCTGTGCGCATGTCTTGCTGCATGGTGGCACGCAGCAATTCAGGCAAATCAATCACTGGTGCGACACTGCCGTCACCCAGAATAACGGCACCGATAGTGCCCTGAATTTTAGGTACATAGCGACCAAATTTTTTGACCACGACTTCACGGCCATCAACCAGTTCCTGTACCTGTATGGCACAGGTGGCACCGGTATCGGTACTAATCAGCAAAACCGGATAGCCATGCGCCTGCACATCACGGCTCTTGCCCTGCATGCCCAGCAACTTGTCGAGCTTCAGCAATTGATGCACGGTGTCATCAACCCGATACACGGGTTGATCTGCAATCATGTCGATTTGCGCGTCAGTGATGTAATGGATGTCGAGGATGCGGCGGCTGGAAATTGCCATCATGTTGCCACCCACCCTGGCCATCAGGGTATGTTCCGACAACAGACTGGCTGGCAGACGCAATTCCACCACCAGACCCTGACCGGCGACGGAACGCAGGTTCAGGGAGCCTTTCATTTCCAGTATGCGGGAATGCACCATGTCCATGCCTATGCCACGACCAGATGTTTGCGTGCTGGCATCCCTGGTAGAAAAACCGGGCATCAGGATCAGCCTTGCCAGTTCTTCATCCGAAAGGACACGGTCAGCACTGATGAGTTTTCTCTTCAGGGCAGTACGACGTATGGCGGCATAATCCAGTCCGGCACCATCGTCACGGCAGCGCACGACGATGGAATTACCTTCACGGGCAAAGCTCAGTTCTATCAGTCCGGCGACCGCTTTCTTTTGCTCCAGCCTGGCAGAAATTGCTTCCATGCCGTGATCCACCGCATTGCGCAAGATGTGCATGAGCGGATCAGTCAGGTCATTCAGCATATTGCTGTCGATATTGGTATTCGCGCCGAGTATCGTCAGGTTGACCTGTTTGTCCAGCAGACGGCAGGTCTGACGCACGCTGCGTTGCAGGCGTGACACCACGGTCGTCACCGGCACCAGGCGCGTACGTATCACGGCATGCTGGTTTTCCATTTGCAGGCGACGCTGCACTTCCAGCAATTCGGCCAGTGAATGCAATTGTTCATCGATGTGATTCGACATTTCGAAGGCATCGGTGCGCGCCTCTACCAGCTGGGCAGTGATGGTGTGCAATTCGCTATAGCGTTCGAACTCCAGCGGATCAAAGTCACCATCTGTCATGCTGGTGTTGGAGCTGGCGATTTTCTGCGGGCTGCTCATGCCGCGCACGTCGACCAGGTTTTCCAGATCGGCGATCAGTTTCTGGAACAGGATGTCCTGCTTCTGTATGGCTTTTGATTGTTTCTGTGTCTGTTTCAGCTGTTCCTGGATTTGCGCATTCGAAATCACGTTTTCACCAGCCAGGCGCAATAATTCATCGACGACTTTGGCCGGTACACGCAACATCGGTTCGGAAGCATGCGAGCCAGGCTCAACCAGATCCAGCACCACGCCTTCGGATTGCGCAACCGATACAACAGCAGATATGTCCTGGCTTTCTTCCGGCATGGTATGTTCTGCAACACGCTGGACAATATGCTCACCACTCTGCATCATGCGCACACAATCACAGACTTGCTGCAAGACTTCCTGTGCCTGGGCCGGTGCCGGGCCTGCATCCATAACTGCTTCGCCCATGGCTTCCAGGCAATCGCCCGCTTCGGTCAGTACTTCGGACAAGGCCCTGTCAGGCAAGCTTTGCTGATTGCTCAGTACGATCAGCAAATCTTCCAGATGATGAGTCAGATTGGCGATACCGGCAATGCCTACCGTATTGGCCGCACCTTTCAGTGTGTGGGCAGCCCGCTTGGCCTGTTCCACGTCCTGCATTTTGCCTGTGCCACTGGCCAGTTTCTCAATGGCCGAGGTGAAACTGGCAACCTGGACAGGCAGTTCCTGCAAGAGGCCGTCGAATAGTTCCGTGTTCAGATCATTCGGCAATTGTACGGATACATCAGCCGCACTGATGATGCTTGGCGCACTGTCTTCCTGCTGACTCGCTTCCAGCACCCTGACATCGATGAGGCGGGCAAACAGGCTGTCATCCCATTGCACGGCATCCGCTGGCCAGGATGGGTCCATGACCAGTTCCATCAATTCCAGTGCGGGCACTTCTGCTAGCGGATTTTCGAGGTAAGCGAGCAGCCTTGCTGGCAAAGTCGTCAGCAGCACATGCTGGTGTTCATCGGGTTTTGCATTCAGTGCAGACAATTGCTGTGCCAGGATATTCAATACCTGTTGTAACGCGATCAGACCCACGGATTCTGCAGTGGCACCTATGCGCGACAGGGCATCGCCGTAATTTTGCAGGGCTTGCATTGTTTCTGCGCTGGAGGCATCCAATGCCTGCACGGCATTCAGGTCTTCCGTCAGCATGTCGGCCATGAGGCTGAATTCTTTGGCAAACAATGTCAGCATGTCGCTACTGATTTCCTGTTCAGCAGCAGAAACAAGTATAGAAACAGGCGCGGGTGCGTCCGAAGACATTGTTACGTCTGCCTGCACCTGTATTTCCGCTGCTACCCGGGATGCGTCAGTGTCAGACCCTGCGACTGATTCATGCTCGCCCATCCATGCCGCATCATAGATAACATCCAGCATGTTCGCGGTCAGATCAGGATTGGCCGGGTCGGTAATGCCATCCATCAGCAATAGCGGAAAGCGGTTCAGCAATCCCAGTTCGGATTCATTCACGGGACGTGCTACTGCTGATCTTTGTGTCACTACGGCGGCAAATGCATGACAGGCGTCGGCAATCGCTTCCATCGCCGGAGCGGATGCGCAACTGGAAAATACCAGCAACTGTGCTGCATAGGCTTGCAGGGTAAGGGCATCATGCTCGCCGCCCTGGGCAAATTGTTCATCGGCTGTCAGGCTCATGATGAGTGCATCCAGCGCATCATGCAGGCTGGAGATTGGGAGCGGATCAGCTAATGGCTCGCCCTGCAGTGATTGCAGTACGGCTTCCGCCAGACTGAAATCCTGCTCATTGTGGGGAACAGACAGTGGCACAGGCAACGACATGCTATAGCTGGCGCTCGTATAAGAGGCACCATCGAGGGTGGAATCCATCAGCAGGTCGCCTGTAGCAACCAGGAACAGAGGTGGAGGTTCATCAATTTCCTCATCAGAGGTGAGCGGATCCGTGCAAAGCAACTGGCGCAATTCGCAGGAATCAACCTGATTCAATGGCAGGGGCCAGCTGGCAGTGGACAGATGGGCGATCAGGGTTTCTATATTGCGGTCGCCATGATTCAATGCATGGCTGGCCAGCAGGTCTGGCCATTCACTCAGCAAAAAATATTCTTCATCACTGAGCAGGCGGTTCTGGTTATGCAGATTGATCAGATTACGTTCTATCAGCGCGCAGACCCAATGCAGGCCCGGCATATCGGCAGCACTGGCTGCGGCACGTATGCGCCGTAACTGTTCGATATAGCAAGCCAGCACATTGCTGACATCGGCCACGTTAACCGAATGGGTAGCATCAGTCTCCATAAGCTTGAATACCTCGTCCAGCGCACCGAGGACGACATGACTGAAATCTGCCGAATGGGTTTCTAGCTGTTCCATGATGCCTCAGACGAGTAATGGTGGAAATGACGAAAATAGAAGAAGAGGAAGGGAAGAAAAAATCCGGCAGCAAACCATGCCGCCGGCAAGCCGACCCTCTTTGTACCCTTTGTACCCTTTTTACCCTTTGTACCCTTTGCAACGCTATATCAGGCAGCCAGTTTGAACACGCGCACCGTAGACAACAGCATCCTTGCGTATTCCACAAGATTGGTGGTTTGGGCTGACTGTTCATCGAGTTGCAGACTGGTTTCCTGATTGGTTTTCTTGATCTGTATCGCACGATCAAGCAAATCCTGGCTGGCCTTGGCCTGGCCATGAGATTTGACCGCAATCTGCTGTACCGACTGCACCAGTTCGGTAGTGGCGTTTTGGGTTGCCTGCATTTGCAGACCGGCCTGTTCTGCCAGACGGCTACCTTCCACCACCTGGGCAATGGCAGAGTTCATGGTGTTGACCGTGTCGGATGTTTCCAGCTGAATATTGTTGACCAGGCCAGAAATCTGTAGCGTTGCCTGACGCGCATTTTCTGCCAGCCTTTGCACTTCATCCGCAACCACCGCAAAACCGCGACCTGCTTCACCTGCAGACGCCGCATGCATACTCGCATTCAGGGCCAGGATGTGGGTACGTTCTGCAATCGCATTGATCAGGCCGACCACACCGGAAATTTCTTGCGAACGTTCACCCAGGCGTTTAATCCGTTTTTCTGTTTCGCGTATGATTTCACGTGTGCTGTTAATACCACCCACGGTGCTGGTTACCGTATCCATCGCCAATTGGGTGGAGCGTATCGCATTGTCCGCTGCACGGTTGCAGGTCTGTGCCAGATCAGCAATATTGCGCATTTCTTCAGAAGCGGTCGACAGGGACAGAGTAGTGTGTTCCACTTCCAGCCTTTCTTCTGCCGCCGCCGCCATCACGTTATCGGACTGAGCCTTCACTTTCATCGTCGCTTCCGTCACGTCGGCAGAAATATTACTTACGTCGCGCAGCACTTTCGCGGTTTCACTGGTCAGCATGTTCAGGGCGTCAGATACCGCGCCTGTCACATCGGCAGATACCGGCACTTTTACAGTCAGATCTTTACTAGCCAGTTGCGCCACCGCCTGCAACAGCACCAGAACGGATTCATTGAGTTTTTCATTTTCTTCTTCAATTGTCTTGCGGCTGGCTTCGCGTTCATCCACCATCTTGTCGAACTGGCGTGAGAGCTTGCCGATTTCATCCGGATGATTACTGCGGGCCCTGACGGTGGCATCACCCTGTGTCAATTTCTGCATAACCGCTACCAGATGTGATACCGGGCGGGTAATACTGCGCGTCATCCAGTACGCCACGCCAGCAGCCAACAAGATGGACAGGGCGGCAACCATGAACAATACGTTCTTGGCGTTCAGGTAAGTGGTATCCGCCGCCGCACCATCGGAATTCACCAATTTGGTTTGGTAATCGATCAGGTTATCCATGGAAGAAAACCATTTTTCCTGATCAGCTTGCAGATTGCCCAACAGCCAGGAAGTGGCTTCGGCCTTCTTGCCTTCCGTCGCCAGGCGCAAAAATTCTTTTTGTGAAGCACCATACTTGTTACGTGCATCGGTCGCGGTCTGGAAGATGCCTTTTTCTTCTTCGCTGGCGATCAGTTTTTCAAAGCCTGCGATATTTGCTTCCTGATTCTGCCTGCGTGACAAAATCAGTTGCTGTTCTTTCTCGACCATTGCCTGATCATTCAGTAACAGCATATTACGCATGGAACGCGCATTGGCATTGACATTGCCCAGCATCTTATAAGCCAGCACCACTTTCGGGTAGCTGCCGTCCACAATGCGGTGGGTACCGTCATTGATGGTTTTCAGATTGGATGTCGCCAGCCAGGCGGTGACTGCCAGCAATAACAACACGGCAGTAAAACCCAGACCAAGCCGGATACCGATATTCGGAGTACGTAATTTCATTTTGCTCTCCACGAAAAATACATCAACAAAGAACAGGCGGGCTTGCCTGTATTGCTGTTCTGATCTGTGCTTACTTGTTCTTACTTGTTCTTACTTGCTGCGGCTGAGTTTGTCGAAAAAACTTTCGTGATTAAAATCCAGCCAGACCCGCTCATCCAGCATGTAGGCTGCAGGCACATGTGCCTCCAGCGTGGCTGGCAGTTGCGGCAACTGCGCGATGCTGCGCAAGCCCACCAAAGGCTGCGGATAGCTATCGATCACCATACCGACGGCGTTGTCACCTTTGTCCAGTATGAGGAACAATTTATTCGGCGTAATGTCTGACCTGCGGCCGCCCAATACCAGACCCAGATCAAAGACAGGCACCAGATTGCCACGAAGATTGATCAGGCCCAGCAAATAGGTCGCTGCACCAGGCAAGGGAGCCAGGGCCTGCGCCCGTATCACTTCACTGCCAACCTCGGCCCTGACCAGCAGGTTCAGGGATGCCAGACGATAGCCGTAGCGCTTTCTTTCCACCACCGGTGCAGCATCGTTCCACAGCAAGTCACCCGGTGGGGCAAAACGCTGTAAGGCCATACTGGGTGGCAGCCATTCTTTGACTGGTCCGTTGCTGCTGGTGGAAAGTGCGCTCATGATGCGTCTCTTCAAAAAGTTCAGGCAGCGATCTTGAGCTGATCGATGATCTGGTCAGCGGTATAGGGTTTGGCAACATAGCCTTTTGCGCCTTGCAACTGGCCCCAGATGCGGTCAGCTTTTTGCGATTTGCTGCTGACAAAAACAATCGGTATGTCTTTGGTGGACGGGTCCTGGCTCAGGCTGCGACAGGCTTCGTAGCCATCCATTTCCGGCATGACGATGTCGAGGAAAATAATGGATGGTTTTTCTGCCTTGGCTTTTTCCAGCGTTTCCTTGCCGCTGGATGCGGTCACGACCAGATAACCGGCATCGGACAGTATGGTTTTGATATTGGCCAGTTCAGCCATGGAATCGTCGACGACTAGGGCTTTTTTCATGATTTGCTCCTGAGATAGGTGGTCACATTGCCAGTACCGTTCGGATGAACGGTACTTTTAAACAAAATTCTTGAACAGGAATTGCTTCAGGTACCCATGGCCAGGCCAGAGGCTTTTTCCATCGCAAAGGGAAGGTCGCCAGCAGTTAAACTCTTCTCCACCACGGCGCGAAACTTCAGGTGTTCCACAGGCTTGGTCAGGTAGCTGCTGCAACCCGACAATGAACCGCGTATGCGGTCAAAAGGAGAAGATTTGCTGGTCAGCATGACGACCGGCGTACGTTTGGTTTGAGGATGACGACGGATGATTTTGCAGATTTCATAGCCATCTGCACCCGGCATGACGATATCCAGGAAAATGATGTCGTAAGCCTTTTTCTCCAGCATCTGCAAAGCCTGTTCACCCGTCTCTGCGCAATCAGAAGCGATCTTCATGGCACGCAGTTCGAGATCAATTTTGATTCTGGCTGTCGGGCTGTCATCGATGATCAAAGCCCGGTGACCGGTCTGTAATACTGAAGCCGGTGCAGTTTTTTGCACCAGTGTCTGTACCACAGAAGAGGAAGTGTTAGCTGCATCGGTCGCTACTGCCGCTGCGCCTGGCATGACGCGGTCCAGCTCATCAGCGACCTGATCCAGCAGTGCCAGCATTTTGGTCGGAACCAGTGGATGCAGCAAATGGTGTTTGCCAGGCGTGGTCTGCCCGGCATTAGAGATAAATACGGTAGCAGGTTCAGGGATATTGCGAGACTCTATCAAGGTCTGCAAAGCAGCTCTGGCCTGCATATTGTCAGGATCAAGAATGACGATATCCGGATCAGCAGTATGCGTCGCATCAAACAGGGCATATGAATGCCTGCGGCCGCTTGCCATGGTTAAACTGAGTACACTACGAACCAGACGCAGTTCGTAATCTGACAATCCAAAAACACCAATAAGGACTTTTTTGGAAGCGCCGGAAAGCGCCATAGAATGACTGTTCATGAGCGACCTGCCTCTTAACGAAAAACCGCATGTGCGGATTACGGCATCTGGCTGCCCTGCGGTATTTTGCGAGGGCCCTCTAGTTTTGCGTCCCATCCTTTCGAATGGTTTGCCTTTGTACAAACATTGCTGTTTGTACGGTTTTTACTGCAAGATGGTCTATGTTGCCAACAACAAAAGCATCAAGGGACACATCACCAACAGCCACGTTGTGGCCGCTGCGATTTCAATGTAGATCAATTATTTGCAGCATTCAAGGAAAAATTTCACATTTTTTTGCTTTTCATTCTTCCATGCAAAATACATAATAATTAGAACTCATTTCATAAATAGGAGCGAGTGCGAACAAGACGATTTGGGATGTAGTGCAAGGCGTGACGCGCAGCTAAGGCTGGTGCCTTAGCAAGCGGCACAACGCTGCAATACGCCCAAATCGTCAGTTCCCGAAGGGTTTACCTCATAACGCGTGCTGGACTGCGTTGGACTCGTTGTCAATAGGCCTACTATTGACTGCCTCGTCCGCCTTGCCAGCCCACGTTATGAGGCAAACGCATCTCACCCCTATTTATGAAATGAGTTCTAGTACGGGCGACAGATTTTTGCGTAACGACTCAATACCTCTTGCATACCTGATTCTATGCATTCGACGATGACCGCATGGCCTATAGATACTTCCAGTATGCCTGGTATGTACAGGAATCTGGCCAGGTTATCAAGGTTCAGGTCATGCCCGGCATTCACGCCCAGGCCAGCATCCTGCGCGCGTTTGGCGGCAGCCACAAAGCCCTGGAAAATTGCTTCACCATGTGCCGTGCCAAAATGTTCTGCATACGGTTCGGTATATAACTCGACACGATCCGCACCCAGTTCTTTGGCCAGGTTCAGGTCCATGTTGTCATAATCAACAAACAGGCTGCTGCGTATGCCCAGGGCCTTGAGCTCGGCCAGCACCGGGCGCAAAAAATCTGCATCCTTGCGCAAATCCCAGCCATGGTCTGAGGTCAGCTGATCTGGCGCATCCGGTACCAGCGTGCATTGTGCAGGACGGTAGCGTTTGACGACATCCAGAAATTCCGGTGCAGGATAGCCCTCGACATTCAATTCCACACCTCGCGCCTGACACAGCGCACCCAGAGTTTCCACATCCGAATAGCGCGCATGTCTCTGGTCCTGGCGCGGGTGCAGGGTAATGCCCTGCGCCCCCAGATCCAGGCAACGGGCGGCAAAAGCCTGTACGTCCGGATAATTACGACCACGCGAATTGCGCAGCAGGGCGATTTTGTTGATGTTGATGGAGAGTGCGGTCATGTTGAGGTCAACTGGTTAGTCAAAATTTGAGGAAGATCCTGAGGACAGATTTTACTCCCTTGCGCTAATTCATTTACATATGCATCCTGGACCAGACATTATGTCTCGCCAATCACTTTACACAAGTAACACAGCCCGCCCATTTCTTGCTACATCTGTTTTATTCGCAAAAATATCGTTTTTTTTGCTCCCTCCCCTTCAAGGGGAGGGTTGGGGTGGGGATGGGTTTCCGACAATCAAACACTTATTGGATTAGCGACTGAAATCCATCCCCCATCCCTGCCTTCCCCTTGAAGGGTAAGGCAAAAACCGTATATTTAAAGAATAAAGCCAGCACAACAGTGCTGGCTTTACGGTTCAAGCTTCAGGCAAGCTTACTGCTGAAACGCCAGCAACTGCGCCCCTTCCGTTACCTGATCACCAATCGCATACAAGACTTCATCAATCACACCGTCATGCGGTGCAGAAATGGTGTGTTCCATTTTCATGGCTTCCATGATCAGCAGGGCATCGCCCTTCTTCACTTCCTGCGCCTTGTTGACCAGTACGGCAACGATTTTGCCCGGCATGGGAGCAGTCAGGCGACCAGTTTCGGCCTCGGCTTCGCCTGCATGTGCCAGTGCATCAATGTAATGCAGGTCTGTATGTCTGCCCTGGCTGAACACATGGAAGTGTTCGCCGTCACGCACCACGGTGGCAGCGACAGTCTGGTCTGCAATCTTGATGACAATATCATTCTCATCGGCCAGTGCCAGGCTAACATGTGCGACGGCATCACCAAGCTGCACTTGCCAGCCATCAGCCAGATACGTCACCTGCACCTGATGCGCCTGTTCTTCTTCGGTGAATTGCAGACTACGTTGCAGCAGGCTATTCATGCGCCAGCCATGGCTGGATTGCCAAGGGTCATTGCTGTTGTTACTTGAGGATTTTTCTGAATTCAGCAGGGACACGGCCGCCAGCGCCAGTGTCGTCAGACTCGCTGCTACCGGTGCAGGAAACAGTTCTGCCTGATTGCGTTCTATCAAACCCGTATCGAGGTCAGCGCCAGAAAAAGCCGTGCTGGTGACCAGACGTGACAGGAAGGCGATATTACTGTTCAGGCCGACGATCTGGTATTGCGCCAGCGCCTGCGCCATGCGTGCCAGTGCTTCTTTCCTGTCCTTGCCCCAGACGATCATCTTGGCGATCATGGGGTCATAGAAAGGCGAAATCGTGTCGCCTTCACGCACACCGCTATCGATACGGAAAGCCGCAGGATCAGTCGCACCACCGAGTTCAAAATTTACCGCAACAGGGGTGCGTGCATGACGCAATGTCCCTATCGATGGCAGGAAACCTTTTTCCGGATTTTCTGCATACACGCGCGCTTCTATGGCGTGACCATGGATCTTTAATTCGCTTTGTTGCAGAGGCAGTTTTTCGCCGGCAGCAACACGCAATTGCCATTCCACCAAATCAGTACCGGTGATCATTTCTGTCACAGGATGTTCAACTTGCAGGCGGGTATTCATTTCCATGAAATAGAAAGACCCGTCCTGGTTGGCGATGAATTCCACTGTACCGGCACCCACATAACCCACCGCTTTTGCGGCAGCCACGGCAGCATCGCCCATGGCAGCGCGGCGTTCTGCTGTCATGCCGGGTGCTGGTGCTTCTTCCAGCACTTTTTGGTGGCGGCGCTGTACCGAACAATCGCGTTCAAACAGATACACGCAATTGCCATGGGTATCCGCAAACACCTGGATTTCTATATGGCGCGGTCTTTGCAGATATTTTTCTGCCAGCACTTTATCGTCACCGAAAGAATTGATGGCTTCGCGCTTGCAGGATGCCAGGGCGTCCTTGAAATCAGCTGATTTTTCAATCACGCGCATACCCTTGCCACCGCCGCCGGCACTGGCTTTCAGCAGCACCGGATAACCGATACGATCAGCTTCGGTATGTAAAAAATCAGCATCCTGATTATCACCATGGTAGCCAGGCACCAGTGGTACATTGGCTTTTTCCATCAATGATTTGGCTGCCGATTTGCTGCCCATGGCTTCGATGGCTGATGCGGGCGGGCCAATAAAAGCTATGCCATTTTTGGCGCAGGCTTCGGCAAATTCACTGTTTTCCGACAGGAAGCCATAGCCAGGATGTATAGCCTGTGCACCAGTCGCCAGGGCAACTGCGATGATCTTGTCAGCACGCAGATAACTTTCCTTGGCAGCGGCAGGGCCGATCAGCACGGCTTCATCGCAGACAGCCACATGCTTGGCATTGGCGTCAGCCTCGGAATACACAGCGACAGTTTTAATGCCCATGCGGCGTGCGGTAGCAGCAACACGGCAAGCAATTTCACCACGGTTGGCGATAAGAATTTTAGTAAACATGTCTCTAACCTTTTGGGCGGATGTATTGGTTACGATAATTTTTTACGATATGTAGCCATTAAAGAAATGCAAGTAAAAGAATTAAACAAGTACTTGCCTTCCTCTGTGTCTCATTTTTCTCTTTGTGCTCAAATAAGCTCTGTGCTGAAGAAGTAAGGTCTTCCTCAAGAACAACTACCAGCCTTCGCCTCGACCTTGCCGCGCGTTTTCAAGCCCAGTTTATCCAGCAAGACACGGTCATCCTGCGCTTCCGGGTTGGCCGTAGTCAGCAATTTATCACCGTAAAAAATCGAATTCGCACCCGCCAGGAAGCACATGGCCTGCACGGCTTCACCCATCTGACGACGACCGGCAGACAAACGTACCCGTGCCTTTGGCATGGTGATGCGGGCGACGGCGATGGTGCGCACAAATTCCAGCGGGTCAAGTGGATCAAGTCCGTGTAAAGGTGTGCCTTCCACCTGGACCAGATGATTGACCGGTACCGATTCAGGATAGGGATTCAGGTTCGCCAGTTGTGCGATCAGGCCAGCGCGCTGGCGACGTGATTCACCCATGCCAACGATGCCGCCACAACAGACTTTCAAACCGGCGCTGCGTACATGGCCCAGGGTATCGAGCCTGTCCTGATAATCGCGGGTAGAAATGACGTTGCTGTAAAACTCGGGCGCTGTGTCAAGATTGTGGTTGTAATAATCGAGACCGGCATCTTTCAAACGCTGTGCCTGCTCTTCTTTCAGCATGCCCAGTGTCGCACAGGTTTCCAGGCCCATGGCCTTGACTTCACGCACCATGGTTTCGACTTTTTCCATGTCGCGGTCTTTGGGTGAACGCCAGGCAGCACCCATACAGAAACGGGTTGCGCCGTTTTCACGGGCGGCTTTGGCAGCGTCCAGCACTTCACGCACATCCAGCATTTTTTTGGCTTCGACACCGGTGTCATAGCGTGCCGCCTGCGGGCAATAACTGCAATCTTCTTCGCAGCCACCAGTCTTGATGGACAACAATGTCGCCAGCTCCACATCGCCATCCGGGAAGTTGGCGCGGTGTGCAGTCTGTGCCTTGAACATCAGGTCATTGAAGGGCAAATCAAACAGGGCCAGCACTTCATCCACGGGCCAGGTTTCAGCTTCGATTTTCTTGACCGGAGGCTGGAATTGCACGGCTTGCAAAGTCGTATCAGTAGCTTGCATCTTTGTTTCCTTTTACTTCAATACACTCAAATCCAGATATGAGGCGGCGCTTTGCGCTTTCTCGTGGTCCGGAACGTTCAAACGGGGAATCTGCCCAAGCAAAGGCGCATTAAGGCGCGTACGCAGGGCATGAATATTTTCATCGAGGTACAGCATGGATGGATCAACGGTATTGGCAACCCAGCCGCATAGCGTCAGGCCGCGTGCCCTGATGGCCTCTGCGGTAAGCAGGGCATGGTTGATACAGCCCAGGCGCATGCCAACCACCATGATGACAGGCAGATCCAGCGCCTGTGCCAGGTCGGCGGTCGTTACGTCATCATTCAGCGGCACACAAAAACCACCTACTCCTTCGACCACAACAGCATCTGCCTGCGCACACAATTGCTGATAGCAATCCAGTATATGTGGCAGGGTAATATCCACTTTTTCCAGTTCAGCCACGATATGCGGCGCAGCAGGTGCCTGCATCAGGTAAGGGCAAACCAGTTCCTGCGGCGCAAGGACATTGCTTGCCACCATCAGGCTATCTACATCTTCGTTATGCCACACACCATCCTGCAAGCTGGCACCGGCAGCAACCGGCTTCATACCGACGGCGCGCAAACCCTGTGCCTGCATCGCATGCAACAGGGCAGCGCTGACCAGGGTCTTGCCGATTTCTGTATCTGTGCCGGTCACGAACAGACAACGATGCTGAGGCTGAGGCTGAGGCACATGATGATGATGCAGTTGGCCAGACATCAGGCGACCTCTGCAAAGCATTGGGCAACATAACTCATCTGATCAAGGCGATTGATCGCCTGCACCAGTTGCAATACCTGTACTTCCGTATGCGCGGCCGACAGGGTCACACGCAAACGCGCTGTTCCTACCGGTACGGTAGGCGGGCGTATTGCGCCTACCCACAGGCCCTGGTCCATCAGATTGCCGGCAACCCTTAACATGTCGGCATTGTCACCAATGACGACCGGCTGTATCGCGGTATCAGAAGGCATGCCCTGCCAGACTTGCAGGTGCAGGCCGTTGCGGAACAGGGCTATCAGTTTTTGTAAATGGGCACGTCTCTGCTGGCCTTCTTCACCCGAAATGATGTCGATGCTGGTCAGCAGCGCATGCGCCAGAGCCGGCGCCGCCGCCGTGGTATAGATATAGGCACGGGCCCGCTGCACCAGCCATTCAATGACGGTGGAGTGTGCGGCAACAAAAGCCCCCCCCACACCGGCAGCCTTGCCCAGCGTACCCATGTACACCAGATTGGGTGAGCTGATCTGCAAATGTTCGAGCACGCCACGACCATGTTCACCCAATACCCCAAAGCCATGTGCATCATCAACGATAAGCCAGGCATCATACTGTTCGCAGATTGCCAGCAGCGGTGCCAGTTCAGCAATATTGCCATCCATGCTGAAAACACTGTCGGTAACCACCACCCTGTGCTTGGTCTTGCATTGTTGCAGCATGCGTTCCAGCGCGGTGTAATCACGATGCGGGAATACCTGCACCGCAGCACGTGATAAACGCGCACCATCGATCAGGGATGCATGATTCAGTGCTTCAGAAAATACCGTCGTATCCTTGTTGATGGCCAGCGCCGTGATGACAGCCAGGTTGGCCATATAGCCGGTACAGAAATACAGGGCGCGTGCGTTCTCAATATACGGTGACACAAATTCTGCCAGGCGTTCTTCCAGCACGGCATGGGCACGGCTATGGCCGCTGATCAGGTGCGAGGCACCACTACCCACGCCATACAGGGATGCACCTTCCTGCAAGGCCTCTGCCAGCTTGGGATGGGCGGCCAGGCCCAGGTAATCATTGCTGCAAAACGCCAGCAAATCACGACCATCAGCACGCAGGCTGGGGGCGGACGGTGTTTCTACCGTACGACGCTGACGCAATAAATGCTTTTGATCCAGTACGTCGAGTTCTTGCTGGAGGCCCTGCACCAGCGACCGGCGCTGACTGGCGATACGTATATTGTTGGAAGCATTACCAACTGTAGTTCCATTCTTGATGACATCTGTCATGCCATTACCTCTTCAAATACTTGTCTGGTCTTGCGTGCCAGCAAACTCATTTCATCCTGTTCAAGGATGTAGGGCGGCATCATATAGACCGTGCGACCTATGGGTCGCATTAATAATTCATGTTTCAATGCCGTCGTAAAAAACCGGCGTGAAAATGTCGCTGCGCGTTCTGCATCATCCACTACCGCATCAAAGGCAATGATCATGCCTTGCTGGCGGAAGTGACGCACACGGGCATCATTTTTTATATCAGCAAAAGCCGCATTCAGAAATTCAGCCTTGGCACGGTTCTTTTGCAAAACCTTGTCATCTTCAAAAATCGCCAGGGTCGCCAGCGCCGCACGACATGCCAGCGGATTACCGGTGTAAGAGTGCGAATGCAAAAAGCCGCGCCGCACATCGGCATCATAAAAAGCCTGGTACACAGTATCCGTCGTCATTACCAGCGACAAGGGTAGATAACCACCGCTGATGCCTTTGGACAGGCACAAAAAGTCTGGCCATATCTGTGCCGATTCACAGGCGAAGAAGGTGCCGGTACGGCCACAGCCTACCGCTATTTCATCCGCGATCAGATGTACCTGATACTGGTCACACAGCTCGCGCAAACGCTTCAGGTACACCGGGTCATGCATGGCCATGCCGGTGGCGCATTGCACCAGCGGTTCGATGATGACGGCAGCAATTTTGCCTGCTCTTTCCTGCAATTTTGCTTCCAGTGCGGCGGCAGCGCGCAAGGCGACATCAGCCGCGGTTTCACCCGCTTCGGCCAGGCGCGCATCGGGCGATGCCACCACATGGGCACGCTGCAACATGGGGCCATAAGCTTCGCGGAACAGACTGACATCCGTCACCGCCAGCGCGCCCACGGTTTCACCATGATAGCTGCCCTGTATGCAAATGAATTCCTGCTTGTCTGTCTGGCCGCCATTGCGCCATGCATGGAAGCTCATCTTCAGTGCAATCTCGACTGCCGATGCACCGTCAGACGCATAAAAACAATGGCCGAGCGCATGATTGCTCAGCGCGGCCAGCTTTTCTGATAGCTCAATGACAGGCGCATGGGTGAACCCGGCCAGCATTGCATGTTCGAGCTTGTCGAGCTGGTCTTTCAGTTCGGCATTGATACGCGGATTGGCATGACCAAACAGATTCACCCACCAGGAGCTGATGGCATCCAGGTAACGCTTGCCTTCCATATCAAACAGCCATGCACCACGACCATGGCTGACGGGTATCAGCGGCACGGTTTCATGATGCTGCATCTGGGTGCACGGATGCCATACATGTTGCAGGCTGCGTGCTACCCAGTCATTTTGTTGATTCAAATTTATTCCCGACACATTTATTCTACTAAGCAAACTACTGACTAATGACTACGGACTAATGACTAATGACTACTGACTACTGACTACTGACTACTGACTACTGACTACTGACTACTGACTACTGACTACCAACTACTACATACGGTCTCAAGCCTGGGACTGTATAAGTTTCAAATGATTTTCTATATGCATGACATGGGCTTTGGCAAATTCTGTCTTGCTCAAACTACCATAAGCAAAATGCGGCTTGATTTCGCCTGCATACTGTTCAAATTTTTGTAATGCAGTGATCACCATGTCGATGGCTGCATTGGTATCGCCACTCTCGGCGATGGCTGGTGCACCTGGTATGGGTTCACTCAAATTATGCGTCATCGCACCAGCGACTGAAAAAGCATAGAACGCCACCGCACCGGCGGTGTGCTGGAAAGTTGGCGATTTCATTTCCGGGTAACCGGTCATCGAATACTCTATGCTTTGAGCCAGATGCACAAACACCTTATGTGGCGACCAGCCGCTGACGCTGACCAGCGTGCCCGATTTCAAGGCAGTCAAACGCGCCTGCATCTTAGCCACAGTGGTAATCACCACAGTCGATTTGCGATAACTGGCCACACCGGCAACAGCAAGCAGGGACGTGGCAAGACCGGTCAACAAGACTCTTCTTTTTTTCATGTTTGCTTTGTCTCCACTTTCCTGCCCACGTTTCAAAAACTATATCAGCCAGTCCGGCTTACGCTTCTCCAAGAAGGAGCGTACACCTTCACGGCCTTCATCTGAAGCCCGTATCTGCGCGATACCTTCTACCGTTGCCGCAATCAGTACCGGTGTCAATTCCCGACTGGCAACATCCTGCACCAGGCGTTTGGCCTGTCTGACCGCATTCGGGCTATTGCTGACCAGGGCCTTGACGATCTCGGCCACTTTGGCATCCAGCGACTCTGCCGTCGCCAGTTCATGTACAAAACCGGTGCGATGCGCTTCTGTCGCCGTAAACCGCTCGGCAGTGATGAAATACCGGCGCGCCGCACTTTCACCCATGGCCTTGATGACATACGGCGAAATCGTCGCCGGTATAAGGCCCAACTTGACTTCACTAAGGCAAAAATGGGCCGTATCCACACTGACAGCCACATCGCAGGCAGCCACCAGACCCATGCCACCGGCATAACAATCACCTTGCACTTTGGCAACAACCGGCTTGCTACAGCGATAAATGGTGTGCAACATGTCTGCCAGTTGACCGGCATCCGCGAGGTTTTCCTCATGGGTGTAATCGGCCATCTTTTTCATCCAGTTCAGGTCTGCCCCCGCACAAAAAGCAGGACCATTCGCGGCCAGCACAATAGCACGAATGCTGTCGTCCTTATCCAAATCGCGAAAAACCCGGGTGATTTCTGCAATGGTAGTTTCATTAAAAGCATTGCGTACGTCAGGGCGGTTCAGTGTCACCGTTGCCACCCGATTTGCAATTTCGATATGTAAAGTTTCCATTTTTGCCTGTTTTTCAGTAAAAGCTGGCGGCTTGCTTATTTCTTTAAAGGTACGCACGCAGCACCATTCACTGTACGGTTGGTCATAGGGACAACCATCATTCTTTTCAAATCCGTTGCATCAACCATACGTAAATGGCAACTACTCCTGCCCGTTTCACTATCCAGCACATAGGTGTGATCAGCCCTTGGGAAAAAACTGAAATTGACTTTACATGAGGAATTGCCTTGAACTTCATAGTAAGCAAACGTCGTCCATTTATTTGCGGCCAACTTGGTGGCAGTAATACTCACCTTCCCGGCATCATCCACCAACGACTTTGCACCGGAACAAGACTCTGCGTCATCATAAATATTTAAAATAAAACTGCTTCCTTTGGCGGCAGTAATCCTGACCGCCAGATCAGCTACTGCACCACTTTGCGGCGCTACATAAGGTCCCGTTGTTACACAGGCAGCAGACAACAAAGTCACTGCCAATAACGAGAGGATGTTTTTTATCTGAGACTTCTGAAAGCTGGCAAAACGGGAAAGATTGATCATATTGAATTATTGTTTATTTTTAAATTTCATTGCCAACAGCTTATCTGCCAGCAGCGGGAAACCCGTTTTCATCCAGAAAACGGCTGACCACAGGTTCCCATATCTTCATCCCGGATGCAAACAGGGTATGGCCATCCTTGGCAAAGGCTGGCAGCAAGGCATACTCAGCTTTGCCGCCGGCCTTCACAAAGGTGGCATGCCAGGCCTGACTATACCTGGGGCCGAAATATTGATCATTTTCGGTATAAATCCATAGCATGGGTGCCTTGGCACTGGCACCAAAAGTTTCATACATTTTTTCCAGCCTGTTTGGCTGACAGGGCTCGCCTGGACGCTCCGCCGGATTACCACCCGAACCACCAGCAAAATTGATGGCAGCCACCAAGCCTGCCGGATTTTTCGCCGCTGTCGCCACTGTGCTATAGCCACCAACCGATTGGCCGACGATCAGCACTCTGCTGGCATCAACATGGCTTTGCTTTTTTGCATACTCAAGTACGGCCAGTATTTCGGTACTGGCTGCTTCTGCCATGGGGGCATAGCTTTTGTTATTGCAGGTTCCGCTGTCTTCCGGATCGGGCGTGGTTCCCTTTTCGCCATAACCTATACGGGTAGGCTCAAACACAGCAAAACCACGCCGGACGAAATATCTGGCCTGCTGGGTATAGCGAAAACGTGGCGGCTCAGCACGATTTGTCGCGCTACGACCATGGTTCAGGATCACTACAGGAAAAGGGCCAGGTCCCGCCGGTTTGAATGCCGTAATCACCACTTCGCCGGAAATATCACGTCCATACATATCCTTCACCGCAACCGGCAAGGTGCTGACCGTTTCATTGATATCCGTTGCCCATTTGATCGCAGCTTTCGCTGGTTCTGCCTCTTCTTGCGGCATGGCAAATGCCATGGTATCCACACCTGCCAGGCACAGCAAACAAACGGTATAAAAAACGGATTTTTTAAAGATGATGGACATGGCTTGGCTCACATGTAAATTCGTGCATTTAGCCCTTGAAGTTAGGGCAAACATTATCGCCGTTGTAGCGGTCGATCGTGGGAACAGGCACCAGGGTTTTCATATCCGTTGCATCCCGCAATTTAATGCTGCATTTACCTGGCGTGGTCTGGCTATCAAGAACATAGACGTGATTAGCCTTCCCAAAAAAACTGAACTTCATAAGGCAATTTGCACCACCCAGCATTTCCATATATTGCAGGGTAGTCAGTTTCTCAGTTGCAAATTTAAACTTGGATACGCTAATCCGGTTCGTATCACTGACGATGGTCTTCTCACCTGAACATGATTCAGCATTGTCGTAGGTATTCAGGTAAAACAGGGTTCCACGTGCAGGCTGGATTCTCACCACCATTTCAGCAGTGTTTCCACTTTGCGGTTCTACATAGGGCGGCGTGGTACAAGCACCCAGGATCAAGGTGATGGCCAAAACAGACAGGGACGTAAGAGTATTTTTATTCATAAATGCTATCGCCATTTACATGCTACATGCGGAACACGCCAAACTTAACATCCGGTATCGGCGCGTTCAAAGCTGCCGACAAGCCCAGGCCCAGCACCATGCGCGTATCTGCCGGATCGATGACACCATCATCCCACAGGCGTGCTGACGCATAATAAGGATGGCCCTGGTGTTCATACTGGTCTTTGATAGGTTGCTTGAAGGCTGCTTCTTCTTCGGCTGACCATGTACCGCCCTTGCTTTCTATGCCGTCACGCTTGACTGTGGCGAGCACACTGGCAGCCTGTTCACCACCCATGACACTGATACGGGCATTAGGCCACATCCACATGAAGCGTGGCGAATAAGCGCGGCCACACATGCCATAGTTGCCTGCACCAAAACTGCCACCGATGATGACGGTGAACTTGGGTACATTCGCCGTCGCTACTGCGGTCACCATCTTGGCGCCGTTGCGGGCAATGCCTTCGTTTTCATATTTGCGCCCCACCATGAAACCGGTGATGTTTTGCAGGAAGACCAGAGGTATCTTGCGCTGGCAGCACAGCTCAATGAAATGCGCCCCCTTCAAGGCCGATTCAGAAAACAGGATGCCGTTGTTGGCGATGATGCCAACCGGCATGCCGTGGATATGCGCAAAACCGCAGACCAGGGTGGTGCCATAGCGCGCCTTGAATTCATCGAAATGGCTGCCATCGACAATGCGGGCAATCACTTCACGCACGTCAAAAGGCTTGCGGGTATCGACCGGTATCACGCCATACAGTTCAGCCGCCGGGAACTTCGGTTCTTCGACTTCTTTCATGACCACGGTTTGTGGCTTCTGGCGATTCAGATGCGAGACGATAGTGCGCGCCAGCGACAGCGCATGTGTATCATTTTGCGCCAGATGATCCACCACACCAGACAAGCGCGTATGCACGTCACCACCACCGAGGTCTTCGGCACTGACGACTTCACCGGTAGCGGCTTTCACCAGTGGTGGGCCGCCAAGGAAAATCGTGCCCTGGTTCTTGACGATGATGGATTCATCACTCATCGCTGGCACATAGGCACCACCGGCAGTACACGACCCCATGACAACCGCAATTTGCGGTATGCCCTTGGCGGACATATTGGCCTGATTGAAGAAAATGCGGCCAAAATGATCGCGGTCAGGGAAGACATCATCCTGATTCGGCAGATTCGCGCCGCCGCTATCGACCAGGTAAATACAGGGCAGGTTATTCTGTTCAGCAATCTCTTGCGCACGCAGATGCTTCTTGACCGTCAGGGGGTAATAGGTACCGCCTTTAACGGTGGCGTCGTTACAGACGATGATGCATTCCTGCCCGGCCACGCGACCGATGCCGGTGATCACACCGGCAGATGGAGCGGCATCGACATCGTTCTTTTCTTTATACATGTCGAAGGCGGCAAGCTGTGAAAACTCCAGGAAAGGCGTGCCTGCATCAAGCAGCATCTGCACGCGGTCACGCGGCAGCAGTTTGCCACGCGCCAGATGTTTCTTGCGTGCTTCGTCGCCACCACCCAGAGCGATTTTGGCGATTTTTTCTTTCAGGTCATCCACCACGGCCTGCATGGCTGCTGCATTGGCCTTGAATTCTTCAGAGCGGGGATTGAGTTTGGAATCTAAAGTTGTCATTATCTTTTTCACTTTTCTGGAAAACTGCCATCCACGTAATACCATTTGCCGTCATACCGCACAAAGCGACTGACTTCATGCAGCCTGTGCGCCTTGCCGCCTATCTTGTAACGGGCAACAAATTCAACTGTCGCCGCATCACCATCAGGCTTGAATTTCTTTACTTCCAGGCCCAGCCATCTGGTCGGGTCGTCATGCGTGATACGTTCTTTGGGGCAGGTTCTTTCATCCCAGGTGCTACGCAAATAGGCCTCGTCATTCAAGGTATAGGCGCTATAACGCGAACGCATCAGCGCTTCTGCCGTTGGTGCCACCGCTGCACCACTGATGTAAGGGCCGCAACATTGTTCAAAATTTTTATTCGAGCCACAGGGGCATGCTTTACTGCTCATTATTACTTTTTACTTTCCTTGATGGCGACTGGCGCGCCTGCTGCCTTCCATGCGGTAAAGCCACCATCAATATGGGCGACATTTTCCAGGCCCATGTCTTGCACGGTCTTTGTGGTCAAGGCACTGCGCCAGCCAGCGGCGCAAAACAGAACGAATTCTTTTTTCTCGCCGAATACAGGTTTGAAATACGGTGAATCCGGGTCAACCCAAAACTCTATCATGCCACGTGGCGCATGATAGGCACCGGGGATGACGCCCTCACGTTCCAGTTCGCGGATATCACGTACATCAACAAACTGCACATTGGCATCTGTCAGTTTGGCCAGGGCTTCAGCCACGCTATAGGTTTTGATTTCGGCATTGGCTTCGTCGACCAGTTGCTTGTAACCTTTTTTCATGCTGTCTCCGTTATTTTTAAAACTGAAACCACTCAACCAGCCAATGCTCGCCCAATCAAAATCTTTTGTATATCCGAAGTACCTTCATATATCTGGCAAACTCGTACATCACGGTAAATCCGCTCTACCGGGAAGTCGCTGACGTAGCCATAACCGCCGTGGATTTGTATCGCATCCGAGCAAACTTTTTCTGCCATTTCTGAAGCAAACAATTTTGCCATTGCTGCTTCTTTCAAACACGGCTTGCCTGCATCTTTCATGCTGGCAGCATGCCATATCAACTGACGTGCGGCTTCCAGCTGTGTCGCCATGTCTGCCAGTTTGAATTGCACGGACTGGTGCTCAAAAATCGGTTTGCCAAAACTGGTCCTGTCCTTGGCATAGGCGAGTGCTGCTTCAAAGGCTGCGCGGGCCATACCTACTGATTGCGAGGCGATGCCTATGCGTCCACCTTCCAGGCCAGACAGGGCAATCTTGTAACCCATGCCTTCTTCACCGATCAGGTTTTCAGCAGGAATGCGGCAATTCTCGAACAGGATTTGTGCCGTGTCGGAAGAATGCTGGCCCATTTTCTGCTCCAGGCTGGCGACGATATAGCCAGGAGTGCTGGTGGGCACCCAGAAGGCGCTGATGCCTTTCTTGCCTGCTTCTTTATCCGTGACAGCCATGACGATGGCGACATCAGCATACTTGCCGCTGGTGATGAATTGCTTGACGCCATTGATGACATACTGGTCGCCGTCGCGTTTTGCAGTCGTGCGTAATTCCGACGCATCACTGCCTGCGTGTGGTTCAGTCAGACAAAAAGCACCTAGCATCTCGCCCTGTGCCAATGGCGTCAGCCATTGTTTTTTTTGCGCGTCATTCGCATACATCATGGCAATGCTGCAAACCGGGCAATTATTGACGGATACCACGGTAGAGGTACCGCCATCACCGGCAGCGATTTCTTCCAGCACCAGGGCCAGCGACAGATAATCCATGCCTGCACCACCAAGTTCTTCCGGCACGGCCACACCATAGGCCCCCATTTGTGCCAGTTCTTTCAATTCTTCTGCGGGGAAGTGATGTTCCCTGTCCCAGCGCGCCGCATTGGGCACCAGACGTTCCTGGGCAAAGCTGCGCACGGCGTCGCGTATCATTTCGTGTTCTGGTGTGAGTAGCATAGTGGTTCTGTCTTCTATTTTATTGATGTGGTGCTATTGATGCAGTGCGATTGATTCAGTACCTATGACTGCTTTACCAGCCGTGTTCAGCACCCGTATATTGCAAATATTTGCCATTGTCGGCTGGTTTGAGTGCCGCCAGAGTCTGGCGTATGCCAGCCACGCTGACATCCACAGTAATTTCTGCGCCGCTGCCGCCCATATCGGTTTGTACCCAGCCCGGGTCCATGGCGACACAGATCGCTTTTTCTGTACTCAGCGATACATCCTTGAGCACAGAATTCAATGCCGTCTTGCTGGCGCGGTATAACCAGCCAGCGGGATTGCTGCGTTCACCTATCGATGCCATGCCGGAAGAAAGCACAGCCAGCCTGCCCCGGGCATGTTCTACCAGCGGCAGTACTATCGGCAATATGCGCATCGCAGCCAATACATTCGTATGCATGACGGCATCAAACTGCTGCTGATCCGGTGTGGTCAAACCCGACGTTCTTGGGCCAAACATGCCGGCATTCAGGATTGCCACATCCAGTTTTTCATCGTCCAGACGCCAGCCCAGACCGGCGCAGTCATTCAGGTTCGTCACATCCAGCGGCAAGGCTTCGCACCCCGCCGACTGCAAAGCAGCCAGATCTTCTTCCTTGCGCGCAGTAGCGATAACACGCCAGCCTGCAGCCTTGTATTGCATGGCCAGCTCCTGGCCGATACCGCGTGATGCACCGATGATTAAAGCGACTGGCATGGTTTTCCTGTTACAAATATTTGCTAATGCAGAAGGGGAAAATGACCGTCATCCCTGCGCAGGCAGGGATCCAGCGACTCTGAACGCCACTGGATTCCCGCCTGCGCGGGAATGACGTATTCAAGAATTACAGTAATTCAATCGCCAAAGCTGTTCCTTCACCACCACCAATACAAAGCGCAGCCACACCACGCTTCTTACCCTGCTTCTTCAGGGCGCCCATCAGCGTGATGATGATGCGCGCACCAGAAGCACCAATAGGATGGCCCAAAGCACATGCACCACCATGCACATTGACCTTGTCATGCGGAATATCCAGCTCCTTCATGGCTGCCATAGGCACAGTCGCAAAAGCTTCATTGATTTCAAACAGATCAACATCCGTCGTTGTCCAGCCCAGTTTTTTATACAGCTTCTGGATCGCACCAACCGGCGCGGTAGTGAACCAGCCTGGTTCCTGCGCATTGCTGGCATGGCCGAGGATTTTTGCCAGTGGCGTCAGGCCCAGTTCTTTGGCTTTCGATTCACGCATCAAGACCAGAGCAGCAGCACCATCATTGATGGATGAAGAGGAAGCAGCGGTAATCGTGCCATCTTTTTTAAAGGCTGGTTTCAGCGCAGGGATTTTATCCAGCTTGGCTTTCAAGGGGCCTTCATCCTTGTCGATGACGACATCGCCGCTGCGGCCAGATACGGTCACTGGCGCGATTTCCCATGCGAAGGAGCCATCGGCGGTTGCCGCCTGCGCACGTTTGACAGATGCAATCGCAAATGCGTCCTGGTCTTCACGGCTGAAGTTATATTTGGCTGAACAGTCTTCAGCAAAAGTACCCATGGAGCGGCCCTTGTCATACGCATCTTCCAGACCATCAAGCATCATGTGGTCATACATCATGCCATGACCGATACGGTAGCCACCACGCGCCTTGGGAATCAGGTAAGGAGCATTGGTCATGGATTCCATACCGCCAGAAACGATGACTTCATTGCTGCCTGCATTGATGGAGTCAAAGGCCATCATGGTCGCCTTCATGGCTGAGCCGCACATCTTTGACAGGGTAACGGCACCAGTAGAAACCGGCAAACCCGCAGCCAGCAAAGCCTGACGTGCAGGAGCCTGGCCCTGGCCTGCCATCAGGCAGTTGCCGAACAAGACTTCTTCTACCAGTTCTGGTTTGACACCGGCGCGTTCAACCGCAGCCCTGATGGCGACAGCGCCCAACTGACTGGCTGTCAGTGAAGAAAAATCACCCTGAAAAGCACCCATGGGGGTACGGGCTGCGCCAACGATTACGATAGGATCATTCATCTTGTTCTCCAAAAATAAAAGCAGATTGACTGCCTGACTGATGATGGCTTGTCCGTCATAAAACGGGCAAGCACAAAGCTTCTAAGTTGTACTGCTGATCTGATTGCAAAAGCGGATTTCCTGCGGATATGGAAACACGTCATCCACCTTGCCATCGACAATACGCTTCTTGCGTGCCTGCCAGTATTCGGCGGTCAGCAAATCAGCGTGATGCTTCATAAAATATTGTTTGACGTTTTTGTTCCCCAGCAGGAAAGTACCAAATTGCTCAGGGAAAACATCATTTCTGGCAATCGGATACCAGGGCTCGGCAGACATTTCATCTTCTTCATTGCGCGGCAAAGGTATGGTGCGGAAATTGCAGTCAGTGATGTATTCGATTTCATCATAGTCATAAAAGACGACACGGCCATGACGGGTGACGCCAAAATTCTTGTACAACATGTCACCGGGGAAGATATTCGCTGCCACCAGGTCCTTGATGGCACTGCCATATTCTTTCAAACCATGTTCCATGGCTGCCATGTCACCACTTTGTTCGGCTTCAGTCAGCCAGATATTCAAAGGTGTCATGCGGCGTTCTATGTACAGATGCTTGATGACGACTTCATCATCATTAACTTCCAGCAGCGACGGTGCATATTGCCTGATCTCTGCCAGCAGTTCTTCTGAAAAGCGCGCACGTGGAAAAGCCACATCTGAATATTCCAGCGTATCCGCCATGCGGCCTACGCGGTCGTGGTTCTTCACCAGCAGGTATTTTTCCTTGATCAAGGCCTTGGTGGTTTCCTTGGGTGGCGGGAAGCTGTCCTTGATCAGTTTGAATACATACGGAAAAGACGGCAGTGCAAACACCAGCATCACCAGACCACGTATACCGGGTGCAGCTTCTATGCGGTCAGATGAATATTTGAGGTGATGCAAAAAATCACGGTAAAACAGATTCTTGCCATGTTTTTGCAGACCTATCATGGTGTAGATTTCACTACGCGGCTTCTTCGGCAGGATGCTGCGTATGAATTGTACATAGGCCGATGGCACTTCCATGTCCACCATGAAATAGGCACGCGTGAAAGAAAACAGGACGGTAATCAGCATGGTGTCAAAGATCACCGTATCGAGCACCAGTTCGCCCTTGCGTTTGTGCATGACGGGCACCACAAACGGGTATTCACGATTGCCGTTAATGCCTTTGCCTATAATGTAGGCAGATTTGTTGCGGTAGAACAGACTGGCCAATACCTGTATCTGATGATTCGGTTCCAGCTTGGCGGGGCCAAAGTTTTCACGCAGGCGCGCTTCCACCAGCGCCACATCGCGGTCCAGATCTTCAAACCTGGCGTTCAACTGGAAATTGGTGACGATGCGCTTGATGGTGAAGTTCAGGCCATCCGTCGCCGGGTAATACACGCGATAACTCGGTGGCGTATCTTCACTTTCCAGATATTCGGTCGAGGTAGCCGGGCGCACAAAGATAAAATCATTGTGATAATAGTTTCTGTGCAGCAGTTTGGTACAGACCGTATTAAAAAAAGTCTCTGCCAGTTCAGGGCGCAGATGATCGATCAGCATGCCCATGTAATGCAGTTTGACTTCGCGCCAGACTTCGTCGCTGAGGTCTTCTTCTGCATATTCATCTTCCAGTGCCTGCACGCATTCACGCACGCGGGTATCGTAATAGCCTATACGTTCGCGGGCGGCGATTTGCGCCGCTTTCCAGTCCCCCGTTTCAAATTGCTGCTTTGCTCTTTGGCTACTGGCCCTGAACAAGTGGTAATGCTTGTCAAAGCCATCGAGTATCGTCCTGGCGATATCAAAGGCAATTTGTGAAGATAACAACTTGGGGAAATGGGTATTGGGCATGGTCGGCGCTCACATCAGTCAACTGTCGGCTGGAACTGGTTTTTCCAAGCCTGTAGTTTACCCAAATCCACGGCAATACCACCACAAACCACAATCAGTGGTTTTTTAAACTCAGTCAGTACTGGCAGGTTCTGGTAAGCAACTGCCAGTGCGGCGCCGCAAGCAGGTTCTACCAGGGCCAGCATATCATCAGCAAAGTCGAGGCAAGCCTGCACAGCCTGGGCATCGCTGACGGTAACGGTATGAATAGTACGCTTGCGCGTCCAGTCAAATGCCTGCTGTGCCACCTTGCGTGCACCCAGCGTGCTGGCAATAGACGTTATTGCAGGTAAGGTCACCAGTTCCCCCGCCTGCACGGCTGCATGCAGGGATGCTGCGCCTTCCGTTTCCGAGGCAATAATGGGGATGTGAGCAAGGCCATTGCGTTCCAGCCCCAAGGCAATACCACTCAGCAAGCCACCACCACCGACCGAACAGATGACGACATCGAAATCGAGCTTGCCAGCCACTTCATCGATCAGGGTCGCATTGCCGTCCCAGATATCGGCATGATCAAATGGAGGAATATAAACTGCACCAGGCTGCTCACACAGGCGCAGGGCAGCCTGATTGGTTTCATCCCAGACGCCACCTTCAACGATGACAGTGGCACCGATGGCCCGTATCGCTGCACGCACGCTTTCATGCGTGGTTTGTGGCACCAGGATAGTGGTTTGTACACCCAGGGCCACGCCTGCCACGGCAGCCGCAAAACCGGCATTGCCACCAGAGGGACAAACAAAATGTTTCGCCCCGTTGGCAGCAGCACGCTGACACATTACGCCTATGCCACGTAACTTGAACGAGCCTGAAGGCTGGGTGTTTTCCATCTTCAGCCAGACTGACCTAGCCAGGCTGGCGGACAGACGCCTATGCTCCAGCAAGGGTGTAGCGATATGTAATTGCGTCATAAATTGACCAGTGTAGCGCAAATGGCTTATTTGGTTTCTGCAAACAATTCACGGCCTATCAACATGCGGCGTATCTCGCTGGTACCGGCGCCGATTTCATACAGCTTGGCATCGCGCCACAGACGGCCAACCGGGTATTCATTGATATAGCCATTGCCACCGAGGGTCTGGATGGCTTCGCCCGCCATCCAGGTGGCTTTTTCTGCGGAATACAAAATCGCCCCGGCCGCATCCTTGCGCAGGGCGCGTACTGCCTCTGGCGTTTTGGCGCGGTCACAGGCCTGGCCAACCGCATAAACATATGCCTTGCACGCCATCATGGTGGAATACATATCCGCCAGCTTGCCCTGCATCAACTGGAATTCACCGATAGGCTGGCCAAATTGCTTGCGGTCATGCACATAGGGAACCACTGCATCCATACAGGCCTGCATGATGCCCAGCGGGCCGCCGGACAGGACAGTGCGTTCAAAATCCAGGCCAGACATCAAAACATTGACGCCCTTGCCCAAACCACCGAGTACGTTTTCTGCCGGGACTTCGCAATCCTGGAACACCAGCTCACCTGTGTGGGAGCCGCGCATACCGAGTTTGTCGAGCTTTTGCGCGATGCTGAAACCTTTAAAGCCTTTTTCTATGAGGAAGGCCGTCATGCCACGCGGGCCAGCTTCCAGGTCATTCTTGGCGTATACGACGAGGGTATCGGCGTCCGGGCCATTGGTGATCCACATCTTGGTGCCGTTCAAGACCCAGCGGTCACCCTTCCAGTCGGCACGTAACTTCATGCTGACGACGTCGGAACCGGCATTTGGTTCGGACATGGCGAGCGCGCCTATGTGTTCGCCGCTGATCAGCTTAGGCAGGTATTTGGCTTTTTGTTCTTCTGTGCCATTGCGCTTGATCTGGTTCACGCACAGGTTGGAGTGGGCGCCATACGACAGGCCGACAGAGGCAGAGGCGCGGGAAATTTCTTCCATGGCGATAATATGTGCCAGATAGCCCATATTGGCGCCACCGTATTCTTCACTGACGGTCACACCCAGAATGCCCAGGTCACCCATCTTGCGCCACAGATCCATGGGGAACTGGTCGCTACGGTCTATCTCGACAGCACGCGGGGCAATTTCTGCCTGGGCAAATTGCTGCACGGCTTCGCGCAAAGCGGCGATATCTTCGCCATGATCAAAAGTTAAACCTGGTAAATGGAGCATGTCGTCCTCACACTTTTATAAAATTAAAATTCGCTGGCGTATGCGAGCTTATATTCAAGCATGCCAGCCATAGTACTGCTTTCAGCTACTGGCCAGAACCAGCGACTGATTTAGATTTTTGCATCTGCCTTGGGTATCACGAACAATGTCTGCTGCATGATGGCGCAGAGTTTTTCCTTGCCTTCATGCACCACGAACACTTCGGCGCTGGATACCACCAGGGTTTTACCTGCCTTCAATACCTTGCTACGGGCAATCAGGGTATCGCCCTTGCCTGGTGCGACGATATTGATCTTGTATTCGGCAGTTAAGCACTCACTCACCGGCATCAATTGCGTATTAGCGGCATAGCCACCCGCTGCATCGGCGATCGTGCCTATCACGCCGCCATGAAAATAACCATGCTGCTGGCTGACTACATCACTGAAAGGCAGGCTGATTTCGCAGGCACCGGGGGTGATGCTGGTCAGCCGGGCATTCCAGGCCATCAATGCGCCCTGTGCGTTGAAGCTTTCCAGCAAGCTCAGGGCCAGTTTATGATCCAGTGCGGCGGCTGTCTGATGTGTTGCCTGATTACTCATGAAACCTCCATAACAACGGAAAAACCAGCTCAGGCAAAAATAATACGACTAATTGACGTTTACGTAAACGTCAATTCAACAATTTGACGCTTTTCAGTTTGACTATCCCTGCCCCGCCAATTATTTGGCCTTGACCTGAGGACGGAAAAAATAGCGGGATACATTCCATACGCCACATAAAAAAGCCAGGTAAAGCACACTGACGCCGTAAATAACGCCCATGTGATGGTCATCACCGCTGTTGATACCGAACAAAGTGGCAGCGATGGTCTTGTCTGACATAAAAACGCCGAAACACAAGGTCAGCAATAGCAGGCAGACACCCGTCAATATCAACCGTATGGCATTTTTAACGGTGATTTTTTCAGGATAGCGTGCTGCATAAAAGACAAAACCGACCGAGAAAAATTGCAGATTGAGCAATAACTTAGGTAATAAACTAAGCATCTTTGTCTCCTTTTTAAAAACTGAACGCCGATTTCCAACCTGATTATTACGACCTGATTATCCCAGCTTGTTTATTCCGGCTTGGTACTTGCCTGTGCCAACAGGCTGCGGCTTTTTTCTTCATGCGCGCTGATTTCGGCCAGCATGATTTCTATGTCTTCGCGCTGCTGTTCCAGCGCTGCCCTGTGCCTGGCCAACACCACCAGAAAACTCTGCAACTGCACCTCGGTATCTTTAGGAGACCGGTACATGTCGACCAGACTCTTGATATCCGACAGGCTCAGGCCCAAGCGTTTGCCACGCAGGGTCAGTTTTAAATGCGTACGCTCGCGCGCTGTGTAGATGCGGTTACGTCCGCCTGGTCCTTCGCGGCTGGGGCTAAGCAAACCCTGGTCTTCATAAAATCGTATCGCACGCGGCGTAATGTCAAATTCACGGGCAAGGTCGGTAATGGTGTAAGTGGCCATGGTCAAAGTCTGTTGAAAAAACACAGAAACGATTTTCTGATTACAATTTGCGTTAATTGCAGTTTACGTTAACGTCAAATAGTTTTAAATCGCATTGTAGGCTATTCCAGCGCTTATGGAATCAACCATAATGCGAAAAAGAGCAGGCACAGAGATGCCTGCGCCTTCACAATAACAACAGAGACAGGTCAGGCCATGAACTTACTGGAACAACAACTGCACTACCCTTTTGGCGAAACCCTGCCGGACACCGCCAAAACCATGGAAATTGCCCCGGGTGTGCTGTGGATACGCATGGGTCTGCCATTCGCACTGAACCATATCAATCTGTGGCTGCTGGAAGATGAGATTGAAACCGAACAGGGGCAGGTACACGGCTGGACCGCTATCGATTGCGGCATTGCCAGCGATGCCACGCGCGACGCCTGGGAAATTCTGTTTGGGGACCTCAACAATCATCTGCGCGGCCTGCCCATCATCCGCGTCATTGCTACCCACTGCCATCCTGACCACATAGGCCTGGCCGACTGGCTGTGCAGCCGCTGGAATTGTCAACTGTGGATGACAGCAGGCGAATATGCGTTTGCCCGCATGATGTCGGCCAGCCTGCCCGGCGCGGATGGCACGGCCATGTTCCCGCATTTCCGCAAACATGGCCTGGTAGATACCGCCATGCAAGACCAGATACAGGAAAGAAAGAACCATTACACCCGCCTGGTGCCAACCGTGCCGACTGCCTATCGTCGCCTGCAAGAAGGCATAGATGTCGTCATCAATCAGCGCCACTGGCAAGTCATCTGCGGCTTTGGTCATTCCCCCGAGCATGCGTCGCTGTATTGCGCCGGACTGAATATCCTGATCTCGGGCGACATGCTGCTGCCGCGCATTTCCACCAATGTATCGGTATTTGCGATAGAGCCTGAAGCCAATCCGGTACAGCAATATCTGGATTCGCTGCAAAAATACCTGCCACTGCCAGAAGACGTGCTGATCCTGCCGTCACATGGCAAACCCTTCAAGGGCCTGCATACCCGCGTTCAGCAATTGCAGGACCATCATGCAGAGCGCCTGGCAGAAGTCAAAGAAGCCTGCAGCACACCGCAGTCAGCGGCAGACATCGTCCCCATCATGTTCCGCCGCCCGCTGGATGCACATCAACTGACATTTGCCATCGGTGAAGCCCTGGCACATTTGCACAAGCTGTGGTTTGACAACATTCTGCGCAGGGAACTGGGCAGTGACGGCATCATGCGTTTTGTGGAGAAATAATTTTTGATGCATACAGTCCCTGTCACAGGGACCAGTATGCTTATTGCTGAGGTATTTTGCTGATCTGCACGCTAACTATTTTCCATCTGCCATTGCGCTTGATATAGATGTCGATATAGCGGTAATGTGATTTGAAAGGCTTGCCATCGTAACGCCCTGTCATCTGGGTACGGCCACTGAGCAGGGCGATATTGTCATACAGACGCACTTCAAAATCTTCCACTGTGTAGGGATCAAGCACCAGTTTGTCTGATACTAATCCATCGACGAAACTGGTCTTGGTTTCGATATCACCGCTGCCATCTATCTGACGGAAATCTTCTGTCATATTGGATTCAATTGCGGCCCTGTCCTTGCGTATTATTGCCTGGTCCCAGGCATCGGACAGGCGCTTCAGTTCGGCTACCGCTGCTGCGCGCTTTTGATCTGGAAAATCAGCCGCATGCACAGACAGTGAACACAGACTTACCAAAGTCAGCAATATCCAAAACTTACCCAGGCACTTGTTCAGCATGTCAGCCATACTTCTACAGCGCACGGCCATCATAGTGATGCACGGGTATGGCGTCCAGGTCTATGTCTTCCAGGCAGCGGATATTGACTGCTGCTACACGATTGCCTTTTGGATCTACACCTTCAGCATAAGGATGGATACCGCAAGCAGGGCAAAATTTATGATGTATCACATGCTTATTGAAGTCATAAGTACTGGCTGCATCTTCAGGTGTCGTCAAGTGAAAGTGATCACGCGGCACAAACCACAGCAGTGAGCCCTTGCGCTGACAGATGGAACAATTACAGGCGAGTGCAGTTCCTATCTCACCTTCTACTTCAAATGCGATTTTGCCGCAATGACAACTGCCTTTATGCATGGTATTCAAGCTCCTGAAAATGAAAAAGGTGATGTCAGTCTGACCGACAGTGCGCCGGCTTAAGACGCTGCATCCTGCCAGTATTCACCAGGACGATAATTGCCGAAATACCAGAGATGGCCTTCGGGGTCGAGCACCATATAACCGCGTGCGCCGTACTCTTCCGTTTGCAAGGGACGTACCAGTTTGGCACCAGCAGCGATGGCCACCGCATGATGCGCATCCGGGTCAGCCACGTAGACACTCAGCGCCTGTGAAATCCCGGTCAAAGATCTGGGACTGACATGGTGGGTTTCTGCCTTGGGCGAACTGACCATGACCACACCTGTACCCAGGCTCAGTTCAGAATGCTCTATGCGATTGCCTTCCCCGGGTACGACAAAACGGCAGGTAAAGCCAAAGGCACGTACCAGCCAGTCTACTGCCGCGGGTGCGTCATCATAGATCAGGCTGGGATGGATATCGGACGGCGTGCGATAAGACTGGGACATGCTTAGCTCCTGAAGAAGACTTGCCTGGACGCTGATAAGTACAAGGACTTACTTTATATACAACAAAGCAGGCTTATGCAAGTTCATCTTACTTCTGCGCATCCCTCTCGCGGCAGCTGAGTGAGGCATAATCAACTTTGGGTAACTTATTTTTGATACCGTAAGTTTTCAAGGTATCAAATACATCCGCATTCGGTTTAAAAGTGCAGGCATTTTTTTCCGCAAAATCCTGCATGCTTTTTGTACTGCCACTCACCTGCACCACCAGACCCATGCCTGGGCTGACACAACAGCCGACATAAGTATCCATGTATTCTTCTTCCAGCAACACCAGTTTATGCCCCATGAAACTGGCTGGTTTGCGCAAAAGATAGAAATCAACATAATCAGCGCGCGCGTCCGCCTGTCGGGCCAAGATGCCAGCCTGCTTGTAGGCGGTAATCACGGGGCTGGATTTGGCCAGCCTGTCCGGTCCATTTTTTTTGATACTCAGCGCCTGCACCAGACCGGCTTCAAGGCTAGCATCGCTGGCAGCAAAAACCATTGACGGCATCGCGATTAAAGACGGTGCAAGCAAATAAGCCAGTCGCACCCAAGGTTTCTTAAATATCATCATAGAGAATATCTGAACGAAGTACATATTTACAAGCATCCTCAATCGCCCGGCCTTCATGCCAGGTATCGTGAATAAAGAATAAGGCAGACCCGGTTTTTGGCTGTATGCAGACATCACGAAAATCTGTGCTGCCACCGCTGAATTCCTGATTCAGGTAAACCAGCATGGTCAGCTTGCTGCTTAACCCGTCTTCTGTCCACGGTCCGTCCTTATGCATTTTAAAACGCTGACCAACAACATATTTATAAAAGCGCAAATCCCTGGGCAAGCCACAAGCTTGCTGTCCATCCAGTATTGGTAAGTTAATGTTTGCCAAGCGTTGCCACAGCAGCGCGACCCATTCGGGAGATCTCACCATAACGCGTTCATTGTTCCTGATCATGGGCATGGATTTTTGTCCTTCACTGGTACGGACGCCTGCGGCAACAAAACCTTGTTTTTCAGCAAGCGCAATCAGTTGTGCGCATTCGTCTGCTGCAAGAAATTGATCAACAGAAAAAACTCTGTCGTTATGTCTGACGATATTCATGCCTGCCATGTCGAAATCACTGACACCTGATTAGCGCTTGACCAGGCGGATTTCATAAATCCGCGGCCATAATTTACCAGTCACGAACAAGCGGTCGTGTGCGGCATCATAGGCAATGCCATTGAGCACATCAGGATTGCTCATCATGCGTTCACGTATCGGCAGCAAGCCGCTGAGGTCTATCCAGGCAGTTACATTGCCGGATTTGGGATCAATGCGGGCAATTTTGTCGGTTTGCCAGATATTGGCGAACACTTCACCCTTGACCCATTCCAGCTCATTCAACTGATCTACCGGTTTGCCACGTGCTGTTACCTTGATCCGGCGTACTTCGGCCAGTGTTTCCGGATTCAGGAAACGTAATTCTGCGGTGCCGTCGCTCATGATGATTTCACTGTCGTTGCGCGCCAGACCCCAGCCTTCGCCCTTGTAGGCAAATTCTTTCTGGAAGGCAAAGCTGTTCAGATCCAGCACATACCCTGCCTGCGATGTCCAGGTAATGCCTATCAGGCGGTTATCCCAGTAAGTAATGCCTTCACCAAAAATTTGCCTGGGCAAGTCGATCTTTTGTATCACTTCACCGGTTTCCAGTTTCACCTTGCGTACCGATGAATGTCCCTGCAAGCCAGTGCTCTCATACAAAAAACCATCCTTGTAAAATAGCCCCTGGGTGAAGGCATTTGCATCATGCGGATAACTGTTCACCACCTGATAACCATAGGTGGGCAAGGCGGATGTGGTAGTCGACACCGCTGTGGCTGCACTGGCTGGCTGGCTGGCTGCCAGGCAGCACACCATCAACCCGGCCAGCAGGCTGCTGAATGTGCGGCGGGGCAAGCTGGCGATTTCCTTCCTATCTGTCATGCGTCTATCCTGGATGTAAGGCCGGGAATCATATTGTCCGGCATCAGACGGGAAAGAATAGATATTTTCCGGGCAACTGTCACCCAGTTTTACTTAACGTGACAAATAAATAGGACTTACACAGAACCGCCCCAGCTGCGTTGCAGCTCCGAGCCGTACTTCATGTGCCAGACTAGGACGGTTTATCAAGTTGCTCGTAGACGGCACTGGCAATACGCGCCAACTCAGTTTTGCTGATATTGCCAGACAAGGCATAGCCAAATTTGCCGTCTATCCAGTAAAACACATTGACCTTGTCTTCCTGCATGAATTTGAAACCTGTGTCCTTGTTATGCACCTGGTCTGTACTTACATACAGGGTCAGGCGCTGGCCACTGGCGTCCTGATACATGAACTGGGCCACTGGACCACTGCCGCCTGGCAATAATCGGCCGCCCACCAGTTCATACGACAGCTTGCCCAGCTTGGGCGCATGCATGGGGCTGCCTATGCGCTTTGACAGCCACGCGACCAGTTGGGTTTCCTGTTCGGCACCGATTTCTACCGGACGCCGGGCATCCGGGCTGTACACCAGATGCGCAACGGCAGCCTGGTGGGCAAAGGCTGCAGCATTTTGCACGCCCACCCTTGGTACCTGACCCGGCCCTAAAGCCAGCAAACCCGCCTCACCCGATTTGCCATGCAAGTCATTTGCAAACCAGCCCATGCCAGCACTGACAAAAGCAATGGCCACCCCGGCAGCCAGAGGCTGCCAGCCCCACCCTGTCCGGCGCACCGGCAAACGGTCCACTGGCACCTGCACCAGTCTGTCGGGCAAGGCTTCTTGCATGACAGAGTCAAACAACAGATGCAGGCTGGCATTTTGCTGGCGCCAGGCCTCTACCTTCCGGGCGTCATCCGGATATGCCTGCAAATGGGCTTCCACCTCTGCCTGGCGCGCAGGCGACAACTGCGCATCGACATAGGCATGCAGATCTGCTTCGCTGATGGGGGCCTGTTTCATGCTGGTACTTTCTTCATTTGACGACCTTCAGCACAGTTGGCTGTGACCGGCCTTCCATGATGGCACGCAACTTCTCACGCCCGCGTGACAGGCGCGACATTACCGTCCCCACGGGTATATTCAGGGCCTGCGCTACGGCTTCATAGGGCATTTCTTCCAGCGCCACCAGCAGCAAGACTTCGCGCTGCTCCAGGGGCAATTGCATCAGTGCCGCCTGCAAATCACGCAATTCCAGGCCCTGGCTCTGTTCTGCCGGTACCGGCGGCAACTGCGCTTCGTCTTCGAAGGCTTCGGTAGGCAGCACCGGTCTGCGCAAATGGTCAATCCGTAAATTGTGCATGATGCTGAACAGCCAGGCCCGCATATCGCTGCCGGGTAAAAATCCGGCCAAGCGGCTCCAGCCGCGCTCCATGGTGTCCTGCACCAGGTCGTCGGCACCCGCCCTGTCCCCGACCAGCGCACGCGCATAGCGACGCAGGCGAGGGATACAGGCCAGCAATTGCGTATGGCTGGACTGTTTATCCAGCATAGGCAGGGGCGCTGCGGTTCGTGACTGTCATCAACATGGGCATCAATTATGGTTTGACGATGTGCCAGACATTTTTGAAATTATCGCCATTGCGCTCACCAGCCTGCTTGTCAGCCGCATACAGATACAAAGGCTTGCCGTCATACGCCAGCTGGCTGCTACCATCGTCACGCGTCACTACAGAATACTTGCCGGCTGGCAGCTGGGCTGGTGCCGGAACCGGCGGCCAGTTGGTTGCGCAAGGGCCATTGCAGGCACTTTTGCCGCTGCCTGCAACATCTTTGTCAAAACTATACAGTGTCATGCCACTGGCGCTGACCAGCACACCATCGGCGGCTTTGGGCATGGATTGGGCCTGGGCCACGGAATAACCACCCAGCAACATGGCGGCACAAGACAGGCTAAGGCAAATTTGGCGAATTTTCATCAAGGAACTCCTGGTTGTATAGATATAGTCGATGCAAGACCTTGAACAAGCCATACAGACTCATGCGGCTTAGAACCTGTTCACGATCTTACAAAGGGATAAACGTCAGGCAGCGCCGTTTTATTCCATACCGCTGAAAATAAATGAAATGATTTCAAATCCTCATAGCGGGCACTACCTCAAAAATGACATGCTTGGTCTTTTAGCACTCTCATGAGGAGAGTGCTAAAAACTCCTTGTGATTCAGAAAAATCCACCTATAGTAGTAAATGGTGCAGTTAGCACTACATGCAGTATCAATCTATTTGAAAGGAAATGGTATGACTGATAAAAGAATTTATGTAGAACAGCGCCCACAAGGTGACTTCGCCGTCAGGCGACCAAACGCCGAAAGGGCAAGTGCTGTAAAGCCAACTCAAGCTGAGGCTATCCAACGTGCTCTAGAACTGAACAATGGAGTTGCACCACACGTTGAGCGCGTGCGCCATACATCAAAGGGGAGGCCTGATCAATGGAGAAAACCTTAAATGGAGTCGCAGTAGATCAGGGTCCAGCAGCATTGAGCTGACGTCCATGTCATTAAATTGATGGCCCTGACTTCCATGCACTTAGATAGTGCTTGTGAACTCAGACAAAATCTGCCTAAGCTTTACTTACCGCCATTCGAAATAACATATTGACTTACCAATTAATTGCTCTTAGCAACATCGTGCGACGATCATTCGATCGTTAAAATAATATCAGCAACCGCTAAAAGATTTACTACGATCACCGCAAGTGTCATTTTTCCGATGCGTGAGGTCCAGTACTGGGAGAGGTTTTTTAAAAACACATCCATTAGACGGTACTAAAACATTCTCAGACTGTCCATGTTGAAGTAATGCCCAGGCTGGCATCAGCGCAGGCAAACCCGATACCATGAAATCAGATGGCAGCTCTGCTGGCAGCAGACGCCAGAGTGTATGGATCAGCCGCAGCAGCGGCGTTCTGCCCCTGGTGGCCGGCGAAGGCTGCGTAAGGCGAAGCAAGCAAGGTCTGCTTGCGCAATTCCATATTTTTCTGGTTCCAGGCAGCATTGTCGGCACCCAGTTTTTCATAGGTAGCCTTATAGGTCTGGATCTGATCTTTCCATTCTGCCGAACCATAGGCTGCGGTAGGCAAGGCGACCGACAGGGGTGAATTAGGTCGCGGGTCCGGATTGAATACCAGGTCAGATGCCAGCAGGTTGGGGCCGCCACCTGGGTTGGTTGGCTCCACAAAAGCGGAAGGATTAGTCGGATCGTAGACACGGTATGGCGTATGCGTGGCATTGACGGCGGCGATGGCTGGTGCCGGCGCGGGCGGCGTTGCTGCCGTTGCAGTGGTAGACTCAGATGCCGCACTGGTCGCAGCAGCTACCGCAGTTGCCGCCGTAGTAGCGTTTGCAGCGTTGGTCGTGTTTGTAGTGCTTGTAGTGGTCGCAGCAGCGGCGGTAGTGGCGGTGGCAGCCGTGGCAGCGGTGACCGTGCTGGCAGCCACACTGCTGACCGCATCACTGGTCGCCGAAGCGGCTGGCGTTGGTGCCGGGGTGATCTTGTTTTGCAATTGCTGCTGCAAGGCCGCCAGTGTTGCCTGTATCTGGCCTGCCAGGTCGGAAGCAGCGCTGCTGGTGCTGCTGGTGCTGCTGGTGCTATTGGTGCTGTTATTACTACTATCGCCAGACACTGCATCTTTCAGTGCCGCTACGATCGTGTCTTTGGTACCCGGTTTGGCAGCAGCCTGAAAAGCCGCCTTGAATTTGTCGGCAGTGCTTTCTACATCGGTCATCCTGGTTTTCAGCTTGCTTTGCAGTTCCTGTACATCACCGAAAAACGCTTTTAAACTCGTAATATCATTCATATACCCCCCTTGGGATTCCAGTCTGAGCGCAGCGGTTTCGCTGCTTTTCTCTTCCAATTGCCACGAGTCTAAAAATAACAAAGAAAACTGCCACAGGATGCGTATAAAAGAGGCAGATCTTCCCCTCATTTCCAGCTTTAAAACACGGTTGGCATCAAGACTAATGTAGCGACTGGCATAAACAACATCTTCGATCATGTATCTTTGATACACATAAAATATTAAAAATACCCTTAAATAATGATTTAAATCCTATAATTAATTACAAATGTAGTTTAATTACATAATATAAAAAGAAGGAGACCCTATGCAATTCCCTGACCTGCCTATCCGGTTGATGGCGAAAATGGTGCTGATACCAATGCTGGCCGGACTGATCACGACACCCGCATTAGCACAACCCAATAGCCTGGACCATGTGGAACCCAGCTTCTGGTGGGCAGGCATGAAAAACCCGCAGTTGCAACTGATGCTGCATGGCCCGCAGATTGCGACCTATGCGCCATCCATCAATTATCCAGGTGTCAAACTTGATGGCACCAGCAAAGTCAGCAATCCGAATTACCTGTTTCTCAATCTGCGGATTTCGCCCGTTGCCAGGGCAGGCAAATTCAACATCATCCTGCGTCAGGGTAATAAAGAAATTGTCATCCCCTATGAATTGAAAGCGCGCGAAAAAAACTCGGCGCAAAGACCTGGCTTTGGTCCGGCAGATGTCATCCTCAATCTCATGCCAGACCGTTTTGCCAATGGCGATACCAGCAATGACAGCCTGCCAGGCTTTACCGACAAGCTCGACCGTGCGGATGCCAGTGCCAGTCGGCATGGGGGCGACCTGAAAGGCATACGTGACCATCTGAATTACATTGCCGGCATGGGCTACACCATGCTGTGGCCGACGCCGGTCATGGAAAACAATCAGCAAAGCTATTCTTACCATGGCTATGCGACAAGCGATTATTACAAGGTCGATGCGCGCCTAGGCAATAACGAAGAATACCGGCAACTGGTGGCCGAGGCCAAAAAGCAGGGTATAGGCGTGATACAGGATATCGTGCTCAACCATATCGGCGATGGTCACTGGTGGATGAAAGACTTGCCCAGCAAAGACTGGCTCAGCTATGGCAGTGAATTTGTACCCACCTACCATGCGCGCACCACAGTCAGTGACCCGTATGCCTCCGCCATCGATAAAAAGAATTACACCCAGGGCTGGTTTGAAGTACACATGCCAGACATGAACCAGAACAATCCCCTGGTAACCAACTACCAAATACAAAACACTATCTGGTGGATAGAGTATGCCGGGCTGGCAGGGATACGCGCTGACACTTACGGCTATTCCGACCCCGCATTTCTGACGCAATGGTCGCGCCGTGTCATGCAGGAATATCCGCACCTGACACTGGTCGGTGAAGAATGGTCAGACAATCCGAATCTGGTCGCCCACTGGCTGCGCGGGCACAAGAATGCGAATGGCTATGTATCCCACATGCCCAGCATGATGGATTACCCTTTGCACGATACCCTGCGCAAAGCCCTGGTCGCACCAGAAAACCTGCATTCCGGCTTTGCCACATTGTATGAAAGCCTGGTCAATGACCAGCTTTATCCACAACCATCGGCAATGGTGCTGTTTGAAGGCAATCATGATGTCAGCCGCCTGTACAGCGCCCTGGATGAAGACCTGGATTTATTCCGGATGGCCGTCACCTACGTCGCTACGATGCCGCGCACACCACAGTTTTACTATGGCACGGAAATCCTGATGACCAGTACCAAACACAGGGATGACGGCGCTTTCAGAAAAGACTTTCCCGGTGGCTGGGCAGGCGATACGGTGAATGCCTTCACCGGTGCAGGGCTTAACCCCAGACAACTGGAAGCACAGGCCTTTATCAAAAAACTGCTGAACTGGCGCAAGACCCAGACCGCCATCCACAGCGGCAAACTCATGCATTTCGCGCCGCAGGATGGTATTTATGTGTATTTCCGCTACGACCAGAAACACAAGTTCATGGTGGTGATGAACAAGAATACTGTTGCTACAGAACTTAAAACGCAGCGCTTTGACGAAATCCTGCCCGCCAGGGCCACCGGAAAAGACGTGTTCACAGGGCAGGAATTTGCACTTGCGCCAACATTGAACGTGCCTGCGCGTAGTGTTTTGCTATTGGAGATTCACTAGCGTTGCGAAAGACTTGATTCATGGTTTTGGTGTAGGCTAACAAGCTTTTGCATTGCCTACACCACCGTGAACAAAACTCCTGTCATCACTTACCTGAAACTTGTCTGTGTCGCTCTGTTCTGGGGTGGCACTTTCATTGCCGGGCGTCTGGTCGCCAAGGAAATCCCGCATATGATTGCGGCGTTTATCCGCTTTTCTGTGGCCAGCATTCTTTTATTGCTGCTGGCATGGCGACTGGAAGGTGGCTTGCCGAAACTGACGCGACAACAGATGCACGCGACGTTTTCGCTTGGGGCAACCGGTATCTTTTTATATAACCTGTGTTTTTTTGCCGCACTGGAGCGCATGCCCGCCGGCCGTACGGCGCTGTTTGTGGCCTTGAACCCTATCGTCACCGCGCTGGCGCTGGCCATGCTGTTTGGAGAACGACTGAGCAAGCTACGCTGGCTGGGCATCCTGATTGCCTTTGCCGGTGCGGCGGTCGTCATCACCCGTGGTGATTTGCTGGGGGCCGTACACGATTTATCGCAATCGGTCGGCAAGGGCGAGCTCTTCATGCTGGCTGCGATTTGTGGCTGGGCGGCCTACACCATCATAGGCAGACATGCGCTGAAAGGTTTGTCGCCGATTGCCGCCACGACCTATGCTTCACTCTGGGGCCTGCTCTTGCTGGGTATAGGTGCAGCGTTGGAAATACCTCGTTTTGAACCGGCTCACATGAGCCTGCAGGTCATCGCCGCGCTGGTCTATCTGGGAGCCTTTGGTACTGTCATCGGCTTTGTCTGGTATTACGAAGGCGTCAAAAGCATAGGGCCGGCCCGTACTGCTGTCTTCAATAACCTGGTGCCGGTATTTGGCATCAGCCTGGGCGCACTGATACTGGGTGAGCCCATACTGACATCCATGATCATAGGTGGCTTGCTGGTCATCGCCGGGGTGACATTGACCAACAAGACCTGAATTAACGCGGATTCACTTTCGGAAAATCCACGTCCGTATGGGCCACGTTATTGACGTAGTTGGTCAATACATTCACGGCCACATTCAAGACGATTTCTATGACCGCCGCGTCATCAAACCCGGCAGCACGCAAATTGCTCAGCTCTGCGTCACTGACACGGCCACGCTGTTGGGCGACTTGAAGCGCAAATTGCAGGGCTGCATGGGTTTTAGCATCTGTCGCATGCGCATCGCGTGCCGCGTCAATCTCTGCATCACTGAGTTTCGCCAGATTTTTACCCAGATAAGCGTGGGCTGCCAGGCAATAATCGCAGCCATTGTATTCAGCAATAGTCAGGGCGATACGTTCACGCAGTTGTGCGCTCAGGCTGCCTTTGGCCAGTGCACCACTGAGTGACAGATAGCCTTCAAGGGCAGCCGGGCTATTGCCCACCAGCTTCATCAGGTTAGGTACCATGCCTAGTTGCTGGTTGACGGCAGCGAGTAAAGGCTGGGAAGCGGCAGGGGATTGTTCTACGGCAGGGATGGCAAGACGGGACATGTGAGATTCCATTCAAATCGGGTTTAAGGGATTCGCGCGCTTCCTTTCAGCATCTGTCGGCATCTGTCGGCATCTGTCAGCACCGCGAATGACGTAACTTTGCCTTATTCCACAAAACAAAAGAATATCCGTATTTGTAAATTAATTATTCCGTTTTTAGGAATTATCAATAGAAAAAATCGGCCTGATGCACATCCAGGCCGATTCTCAGAATGCAGGAGCCAGGGCTCTTGCGGTACAGATGATTTTTTACAGAACAGGTTTTACAGATTAGAACTTCTTCCACAGCTTGATGAAGTATGACGCACCACCCAGGCCAAACTGCACGCTGTCATAGTAAAAACCATTGTCGGTTTCGTTCGGATCCTGGCGTGTAGGTTTGACGTTGAACACATTATTGCCACCGACTGTCAGTTTGGTGGTGTCATTGAAGGCATAGGTCAAAGCCACGTCTGCCGAGGTTTTGGGTTCGTAGTAGGCATTTGGTACACCCGCAGCCGTGCCCGAGAAAGTGCCCAGGGTTTGTGAACCATAATGGATGATCTTGAATTCGCTTGCCCATGGACCCTGGTCATAATTGAAGGCCAGTGTGGCTTTCATCCTTGGGCCACCCTGTTCGATGAACAGACGTTCACGTTCGGACAGCAGGACATCTTCATAGCCACGCAGGGATGGCGGCGCCTGTACCTTGGTGACTTCTGTCTTGCTGTAATTAAAGCCCAGATAGGTAGACAGTTTACCGCTGCCCAGACTGGTTTTATGCGATGCCGTCAGATCCAGGCCCTGCGTCTTGGTATTGACAGAATTCACGAAGAACTGCGCCTGGCCCACGCCCAGAGCGGACAACGCTGCCCCCAGTGCCGGATAGTTATCGGCATCAAAACGGCCTGACAACACGATACGGTCGGCGATATCGATACGATACAGATCCGCTGTCATCGAGAAGGCATTGGTTGGCTTGTAGGTCAGACCAAAGGTGTAGTTCTTGGAGGTTTCATCCTTCAGTTTAGGTATGCCGGCAGCATTGGCGATGGCACCACCGTTTGGTGCCAGTACTACGTCCATGGGCTTGCCGCTAATAAAGTCGGTGAAGGTGGATGAGAAATACACTTGCTGCAAGGACGGGGCACGGAAACCGGTACTTACGGAACCGCGCACCAGCATTTCGTCAGATACCTTGTAACTGGCCGCCAGTTTGCCGGTCAGGGTGGAACCGAAATCGCTATAACGCTCACCACGCATGGCGGTCTGCACTTTAAAGCGCTTGGTCACATCGGTTTCTACATCGACATAGGCAGCAACGCTGTTCCTGTTCTTGTCGGTACGGTCACCAGGCTGGAAGCCGGGGAAGCCCTGGCTACCGGCATTGCCGCCAAACCCTACGCCATCGACGTCATTGTATGAGCCTGGTTCACCGGCAAAAATCTTGTAATTTTCACGGCGGTATTCGGCACCAAAGGCGACGTTGACACCATTCATGAAACCATCAAAGAAACGGCTGAAATCGAGGTTGGTGGTCGCTTGTGAAAACGAGAAACCACCGGCATCAAAACGATTCGGGCTGATACCCTTGCCGCCGGCCAGCAGATCCTTGTTGGCAATGGAAGCATTCAGGGTATTGCTGGTGGTGTACTTGAGTTCATTGAAACCATAGGTCTGCGACAGGTCAGCCCGCCATTCGCCGATATCCCACTTATAACCTATGGTGCCGTAGATATCATTGATGTCACCATTGATGTAAGGCACAAAACCATTTGGATACATGGCGGCAGAATTGCGCGAAGGGATGTCGTCAGAACCTATGCCACCGCGAGCAAAGGCGGCAGAAGACGCCTTGCGCTGTTGCGTACCCAGGGTGAAATACAGTTTGTCACTGCCGCCGTTAGGCACTTCACCGTTCAGATAGACGGTAGGACCGGTCATCTTGGTGTCACCAATGGTGCGCGGATTACCCGGATCAGCCCGGTTGGAACGGCCACGGTCGGTATATTCAACCGTAATGCCCAACACCCCTTTTTCACCCAGGGCGATGCCGCAATATGCGGATGGCAGATAGTTTTTACCGTCACCGGCAGAATACTGGCTGTAACCAAAACTGGCTTCACAACCAAGGCTCTTCTTGAGGGTGATATCCATGACACCGGCAATCGCGTCGGAACCATATTGAGCAGCAGCACCGTCACGCAAGACCTGGACATTGCTGATCGCCATCACCGGGATGGCATTCAGGTCCGTGCCGGTATTGCCGCGATTGCGGGCACCAAACAGATTCACCAGCGCGACCGTATGACGGCGCTTGCCATTCACCAGCACCAGCGTCTGGTCAGAACCCAGGCCACGCAGGGCGGCAGAATCAACCAGGTCGGCACCATCGGCACCGGTCTGGCGCGTGGAATTGAAGGAAGGGGAAATATTTGCCAGTGTCTGCGCCAGGTCAAATTGCCCGCCCTGCTCGGCTGATTTGGAAATGGAAATAAAATCGATAGGCAAAGGCGTTTCGGTAGCACTGGAATTGACACGACGCGAACCGATGATGGTTGCCGTCTGCATGCCAGGCTCAGTTACTGGTGTTACTGATGTTGCGGGCGTCGCTGCGGGAGCAGTCGTGGTTTGTGCTGTTGCCATGCCCGGTATAAAAACCGCTGCGGCACTTGCACCATACAGGGCAAGCAACACTGCCTTATGCATCTTAAGCATCTTACTCATAACGAACTTCTCCAAGAATTGTCAAAAAACCTTAACTGGTATGTCCAGAAGTATGGTTGTCACGACAATGGAGTGTCAATCAAAGCGCTGATCAGTGTGGCATTTTTGCTTAAATGATATGTATCTATTGCGGAAAAGGTGCTAATGCGCTGAATTGCATTACCTTGTTGTATCAGCGCCTCAGACCAGTTGCTTCAGATAATGCAGACCGGCTATTGCACGGCTACCGTACCAGGACAGCATTTCACCATCCACCAGTTGCACTGGCAGGCCCAGCTGTTTTTCCAGCGCATCTACATGGGTTTCGGTAAAACGATAGGGTTCACTGGACAAGAGTACACCATCAATCTCGCGCAACATTTCATCATTCCAGCGGAAAACCGGGTAACGCGCTGTACTGTCTGGTGGCGACCAGGTTTGCCAGCCTATCAGGGCCAGCATGGCTGAGATATAGGTAGCAGAACTGACTGTCATCCACGGGTCTTGCCAGATGCAATACACCAGCTTGCGTCTGACAGTCTGGTCGGACAGTTCAGGTAATGCAGGCAGCAACGCATAAGCCTCTTCAAAGCGCTGGCATAGCTGCAAGGCCTTTGCCTGCGCGCCAAAAATATTGCCCAGCAACTGATATAACGCCAGATTGTCACGTGGAACCAGCGGATGGGTGACGACGATATGCGGAATGAATTCCGCCAGGGCATCCACGGCCGGCTTTTCGTTTTCATCGATATTGACGATCAGGTGCGTGGGCGCCAGTTTGCGTATCTTATCGATATTCACATCCTTGGTACCGCCGACCTTGGGTATGGAGGCAACCACTTCTTTAGGATGAATACAAAAACCGGTGCGTCCAACCAGACTGGATGACAAGCCCAGGTCACACAGTAATTCGGTAATCGATGGCACCAGGCTGACGATGCGTGGCGGCGTCATACAAGGAGTATGGATGGTGCCTATGGCATCCACCAGCAAAGCAGGCTGTTGCACGCTGTCAGTCACCGGCTGCACGCGGTTTGCGGCGTGCCCTGGCAAAAACAGCGTCATACAGCCAGTTGGGCAGGATGCGCATCAGCTTGGCAACAACCCCCATCTGCCAGGGGATGATGCGGTAAGAATCGCCGCTGTCGATTGCCGCTACTGCAGCATTCGAAAATGCCTGCACCGGCATCAGGAAAGGCATGGGATAGGGATTGTCGCGTGTCATAGGCGTATCAATATAACCAGGTGCAATGGTGACCACACGTATGCCGCTGTCACGCAACTCCACCCGCAAGGATTCGCAATAACTTATAACAGCGGCCTTGGAAGCGCAGTAAGCACCCGCTCCAGGCAAGCCGCGTATGCCGGCAACACTGCCTATGCCGACCAGGCGACAGTCAGTCTGCCTGGCATAGCTTTTCATGGCACCGATGAAGGGGGAGAAGGTCGCCACTGTCGCCATCAGATTGGTTTGCAAGACGCGGTCGAATACCTGTGTGTCTTCAGCAAATTCACTGAGCGTACCTACCGATATGCCCGCATTGGCAATCACCACATTCACCTGCCCCACCGCCTGCATGAAGCTGTTCGCAGCTTGTGCCAGTGCGGCATGATCAGTCACGTCGACAGCATAGATATGGTGCCGGCCCGGGTCAGGCAGACTCTGGCGCAACTCTTCCAGCACATCACTGCGCCTGGCGACCAGGGCCAGGGTTGCCCCTTGTTGCGCATACGCATGGGCCAGGGCGGCACCTATGCCGGATGAAGCACCGGTAATGAAGACAGTTTTCATGGCGTCCAATGAAAAAATCCGCCAGCACGGCGGATTCTATTATTTATTTTTTCTTGACCGGGGCTTTTGCCGGAGCTGCTGCTGATGCCGGGGCAGCTGATGACGCAGCAGCCGGAGCTGCCGGCGCATTTCTTTCTTTCTGAATTTTCGTAATCAGAAAATCCAATACCTGCAAAACAGAACGATTTTGTTCCTCTTCCGTTACCCGCGCTATCGTGGTCACCGACATCACTGGCGACGTCGTAAAGCGACCATCAACCGCAATGAAGGGTACGCCATCGACCTGATAAGCGTCCGACAGTTGCGCTGCACGGTTCAGCTTGCTCTGGATGGAAAACGAGTTATAGATATCGGAAAATTTTTGCTTGTCGAGACCGGATTTGTTCACGAACTCCATGACTTCGGCATCACTTTGCAGGCGGTTACGGTCTATATGAAAAGCATTGAAAGCCTTCATATGGTATTCGTCCGCCTTACCCATGGCTTCCATGGTGAAATACAATTTTTGTTGCGGCACCAGGCCGTGAAAATTCACATGCACACGCTTGAAGACAATATTGTCACCCTGTTTTTTCACCCATTCGGCGATCAGGGGTTCCAGTGCATTGCAGTGCGGGCAAAAATAACCGAAAAATTCAATCACTTCGATTTTCTTGCCACCATCAGCAGGCTGCGGACGTTTAAGTACCTGATATTCCACCCCGGCCTGCGGCATGGTAGGCGAAGCACCCGCAGTTGCCATCAGGCTCATACCGGCAAGCAGCAACACACAACGAAAAATTCGGTTCAACAATGACATCTCAGTTCCTTTACAGGTTTATTTGACCGTACGCACCACGGCAACATCCACACTATTCTCAGACAGGCGGGCGCGCATACGGTTCATTGTTTCTTGCTGAGAAAATGGTCCTATGCGTACGTGATACATGGTGCCGCTATCCGATGTCTTTTCTACTATGCGTGCTTCAAAGCCGATCAAAGCCAGTTTGGCCCGGCTGTTTTCAGCAGCCGTCTGTTCCTTAAACGCGCCAACCTGCAAAAAGTAAATATATTTTTCATCGGCAGCATCAGCGGCCTTGTCTGCCGCTTTTTCAGCCGCTGTTTTTACTTCTGGCTTGGGTTCAGCAGGCTTGACTGGTGGTGGCACCGGTGTTTCGGCAGGCTTGGCCGGTGCGTTCGGGTCTTTGACGACATCCTTGGCGGCTTCTTTCACGGCATCCTTGTTGCCATACAAAGGCTTGTTCGGATCCTGCAACTGTGCCAGAGGCAGGTCCGCCTTGTCGGATTTGCCACCTTTGTTGGTAAACGGCGTGGATGACTTGGTAATCACCATTGCCACACCGACGGCAATAGCCAGGCCGATGACCAATCCTACGATGATGCCAGTCAGGGTATTACCGCGCTGGCCATGCTTCAGAACTGAGGCGTTACGATATGCTTTCATGCGTCTCCGACGTGTTTGTTAGCTTAGAGCCTATTTCAAAATTAATCTGGTGTTGTTGCGTTGCCCCAGCGTATAACTTTGTACTAAAGTACTGTCTGCGGCAACGCGCCTCGCCGGGGGCGCCGAGCCATCTTAATTTTGCAACAACCTCTTAGTATAGCTGGGTGATTACATCTTGTTTGGTGCTGAAACGCCAATCAGGGCAAGGCCGTTGCGCAATACCTGGCGTGTTGCCAGCATCAACGCCAACCTGGCAAGTTTGGTCGCTTCGTCATCCACCAGAACCCGCTCAGCATTGTAATAGCTATGCAACTCACCTGCCAGATCACGCAGATAAAACGCGACCTGGTGCGGGCCAAGTTCATCCAGCGCCTTTTCCAGCGCTTCCGGATATTCTGCCAGCTTGGCCAGCAGGCTGGCTTCGCGCGGTGCAGTCAATGGTGACAGGTCAACATTGGCCAGCGGCGCAAAAGCCGCTTCTTCTGTCGCATATTGCGCCAGTACGGAGCAGATACGCGCATGCGCATACTGGACGTAATACACCGGGTTTTCATCCGAACGGGCCAGGGCAACGTCGACATCAAACACAAATTCAGTATCAGCCTTGCGCGAGATCAGGAAGAAACGCACGGCATCACGGCCACGCTGCTCATCACCGCCACCCGACCATTCAATCAGGTCACGCACTGTGACATAAGAACCAGCCCGTTTGGAAATCTTGACCTCGGCACCATCCTTCATGACGGTCACCATCTTGTGCAGGATGTAGTCAGGGTAGCCTTGCGGTATGCCGACATTCAAAGCCTGCAAGCCGCCACGCACGCGGGCAGTAGTGCCGTGATGGTCACTGCCCATGATATTGATGGCCTTGCGGTAACCCCGTTCCCACTTTGTAACATGGTAAGCCACGTCCGGTACGAAATAGGTATAAGTCCCATCCGACTTTTTCATGACGCGGTCTTTGTCGTCACCATATTCCGTCGTACGCAACCACAGTGCCCCATCCTGCTCATAGGTCTTGCCAGCCGCCGTCAGGGCAGCCACTGTCGTCTCGACCTTGTTTTCCTTGTAGAGCGAAGTTTCAAGATAGTAATTATCGAACTTGACGCCAAAGGCCAGCAAATCTGCATCCTGCTCACGACGCAGGTAAGTGACGCTGAAGTGACGTATGGACTCCATATCATCCACATCACCACTGGCCGTGACTGGCGCGCAGTCACCGGCAGAAACGGTGTTCTTTGCCAGGAAGTCTTTTGCGATATCGGCAATATAGTCACCGTTATAGGCAGACTCTGGCCAGCCAGCGTCACCAGGCGCAAAGCCTTTGGCGCGCGCTTGCACCGACAGGGCCAGATTAGCTATCTGTACACCTGCATCGTTATAGTAAAACTCGCGGCTGACGGCATAACCCTGGGCATCCAGCAAGGCAGACAAAGCATCGCCCAGCGCCCCCTGACGGCCATGACCTACATGCAATGGCCCCGTAGGATTGGCAGACACAAATTCCACGATGACTTTTTCACCGGCACCGCGCTGGCTTTTGCCAAATTCCGCGCCCTTTTGCAAAACGGTCGCGGCCACAGCCTGTTTGGCTGCTGCTGCAAGACGGATATTGATAAAGCCAGGACCGGCGATTTCCACGCCGGCAACCAGCGGGCTATTTTGTGCTTCTACTGCTGCAACAATCGCCTGTGCCAGTTCACGCGGGTTCTTGCGCAAAGGCTTCGCAATTTGCATGGCGATATTGCAGGCTGCATCACCGTGGGAAGGATCGCGCGGACGCTCCAGCGCTATCGTCGGCTTGAGCTCGGACCCCACCAACAGGGGTTCAACCGCATTCTGGAATAATTTCAGTAATTCTTGTTTTTGTTCAGCTAGCATGGCACAGAAGTTTTATTGTATTTTGACAATAAATAAAATAAGGACAGGGGACATTATACTGTCTCCCCCTGTCCCCTGTCTGAGATGCGGCAAGCGAATCTTGCATCTTCTTGTTACGAATTACTACTACTCCGCCAGCTGCCAGATTGATTTTTATACTGTAGCAGAGCTTGCAAATATGGAATTGGTAGACATTGCTTGTTTGTACATGATCAGGACACGCAGCATTTTGCCGAGGAACAGACCGTTGAACAGGCCAAACAAAGCAGTGCTGATGACAGCGAACAGCATATTCGTGTGCAAAGCCGGATTCACATGCAAAGCCACGTTGACTATGTATTTCATTACAAAAATGGCCATCATCATGATCAGCGGCGCCCAGCTACCGCGATAAAACACCGTACCCTTGTCTGCCAGGACGCGTACATTCTTGTCATTGACCAGACTCCAGGAGATTGCAGAACCAAGCACCATCGTTGCCAACCACGCTGCCAGTACCACTGGATCAGCACCGAAACCGGACAAGATACCCTGTATCGACAATGCCAGCATGACAACAGGGATGATGACGATAGTCCTGACTTTCAATTCCCTGTCCACGCTGGACTTGATGCCGCGATAAGCCAGGAAGCCCAGAATTGCCCATACATAAATTGGTGTGTTGCTGATGATTTGGTTCAACATGATGATCTCCTTTAGTGCGGTCAGTATCGTTTCGGGTATTTGTTTTGCTGCGATGGAAGAAGTATTGCAAAGCTGATCCAGCCTGTATGCAAGAAAGCGACGAAGCGCTGGTTCTTGCCGCAAAAGGGGTGTTTTTGGTCGTGAGCGTGTGGTCTCAGGCGTGTAGAATGCTAGGTTTTCTTCGTCTGGATACGCTATGTGGTTCAAGAATTTGCAAGTTTTTCGTCTTACTGCTCCCTGGAAGATCACTGCCGAGGAGTTACATACCCAATTGTCACGTATTGCCTTTTCGCAATGTCCATCGAACGAGATGCAGAGCCAGGGCTGGGCGTCGCCACGCAATAATGATCAGCTGGTGCACTGCGTCAATCAGCAATTCCTGATTTCGCTGGCAACTGAAAAGAAATTGCTGCCTTCCAGCGTTATCAATCAGGTTACCAAGGCACGTGCGCTGGAAATCGAGGAAGAACAGGGTTTCGCGCCTGGCCGCAAAGCCATGAAAGACCTGAAAGAGCGCATTACTGAAGAATTATTGCCACGCGCCTTTGGCGTCAAGCGCAATACCAATGTATGGATAGATCCGGTGAACCGCTGGCTGGTGATTGATGCCTCCAGCCCATCCAAGGCCGATGAAGTCATCAAACTCTTGTTGAAATGCTGTGACAAGCTGCCCTTGGAAGGCTTGCGCACCAAAGCCTCGCCGCAAGCAGCCATGACAGGCTGGCTGGCCGGCAATGAAGCCCCCAAAGGTTTCACCATAGACCAGGATACCGAACTGAAGTCATCCACCGAAGACAAGGCCACCGTACGCTACGTGCGCTACACGCTGGAACCGGACGATATCCAGAAACACATCAGCGCCGGCAAGCAATGCACCAAACTGGCATTGACCTGGGATGACAAGATCAGTTTCGTCCTGACCGATACATTGACAATCAAGCGCATCAAACCGCTGGATGTACTGGATGAAAGCAAAGACAAGGGCAGCAATGAAGAAGAACGCTTTGATGCCGACTTTGTGCTGATGACTGCAGAACTGGCCCGCTTGCTGGATGACGTGGTGTTTGCACTGGATGGCGAGATGGACAGCGCACAGGCTGCGTGATGAACTGAGGCGTTTTATCCCGATCCCCGCTCAAGTAATTGGGCGGGTTTTTTGTTTTATGCGGAACATTTACGATAAACCGAAGACCTATCAACACAGAGGTACCGAGGCAGGAAAGGCGGCTTGCAAGCAGACTTCGTTACGCCGGCGAACTGAAATAGAACGATATGCGCCCTCTGCTCTTACTCTGTTGCTTGGGTTTCTTATCTTATTTCCAGGTCGCAGCGCTTCCTCGCCATAGTAGGGTGTGCTGCGCGCACCGCTGTCCTATCGCTCAATCGCTCTCTTAATCACGTCGCACAGCGCATCAAGCAACGACTCAAGGCTCCAGCCTGCGCTGGAGCGACGGGGCTTCGGCTATTTCTTTTATAAGCTCGATGGCTGGCTACTGGCATTCTCAGTGCTGTCGATGAAGTGTTGGAGCAGTTCAAGCCCTTGTATTGGTATGCCGTATTCACCGTGAAAACCAATATCGTCGCGTTTGGGCAGGCAGCAGACTACCGGGCTGGCACTCCAGCAACATTCGTGGATCCGCGTAAATGTTTGCCTGGGTTGCAGGAAAATGCGGACGAAAAAAAAGACAAGCATCGCTTGTCTTTTTTCTTTATAACTGGCGGAGCGGACGGGGCTCGAACCCGCGACCCCCGGCGTGACAGGCCGGTATTCTAACCAACTGAACTACCACTCCGAAACTACTTAACCGTTGCTGCTGTTTATCTGTGGTGGGTGCTGAGAGGCTCGAACTCCCGACCTACGCCTTGTAAGGGCGCCGCTCTACCAACTGAGCTAAGCACCCATATTCTTGCTTAGTCAGACAAACATTAATGTGTGTCACCACATCAACAGAAGCAAAATTATACTGCACAATCTGGCTTCTTGTCTAGTCTTTTTCCTGGCCATTTCACTAAAATCTGCGAAACCACCTATAAAATCGACTATTCTCACTTAAAAGCAAAACCCCCACTCATTAACTGAGCGGGGGTCTGCGGAATAAAAGCCTGACGATAACCTACTTTCACACTGGTTGCAGCACTATCATTGGCGCGTAATCGTTTCACGGTCCTGTTCGGGATGGGAAGGGGTGGTACCGATTAGCTA
>NZ_JBMPOW010000016.1:0-176509 GCF_049340205.1 Undibacterium sp. Ji49W
CACAGCAAAACGCCTACGTCGAACGCTACAACCGGACCGTGCGTTACGATTGGTTAGCCCATCATCTGTTTGATACTGTGAATGAAGTGCAGGATTTCGCCACACGATGGCTTTGGACGTACAATCACGAACGGCCTAACATGGCCTTGGGAGGGGCTACTCCCAAACAAAAACTCGCCATTGCAGCATAGTGCTACTTTTAGCTGTGGTTAAAAATGGGGGGATTACCAATTGAAATGAAGACAATTGCTTTATTCGGCGGGGGTTCGCTATGTGAACTTGATTCAGTGGCGGACGTACAGCTTTTTTTCGATTGCATGAAAGAGTTCGTGGCTCATAAATTTCCTAAGCAGGATTGGAACATTCTGACAGACCGGCTCTATCGCAGGTATCTCCGTATGGAGGAATTAACCAGTGCAGAAACCATGATGGAGCAGGTCAAGGAAGTATTTGCGAATGTACCGAATTCCGCAATTGATTTGAGTGGGATAACTACACCTTCAGCAAAAACACAGTTAGATCCAAATAAAATAACGCTTGCAGAAATATTCTCGAAATATTTTGAGCACTTTGTGCATTGTAAAGAATCGGCAGAAATAAATTACAAGGCGTTTAAGTCGTATCCTGGATACGAATACGAGCCGGTAAAAATGGTAATTGCGGATATGCCAGAGTTCATGACGGACAAAAAGCGCCCTTTGGAAGAATATGATGCCTTGAACGGGGAGCCTTTTTGGATGCGGGGCAAATAATTGCTTGCCCTTGTTGCGCACCTCTTCCATTTTTGAACGGTATTTCTGTATCTAGTTATACACTGTCCCCAATGTTGCGCACGCCGCTTCCATCGTACTCCCTCCCGAATTGCCATCGCCCTATTTTTGCAAGATTGAGCCGGGACTATCCCATTGCCCTGTTCAACGTTGTGCGACACGAAGTCGCCAATAAAAGCTGTTCCGCTGCAGTACAAGGAACCACCCATGTCACTGGACGGCCACAGCATGATTAACGCCTAGTTTTGAAGGAGTGATGCACCTCTCCAATATGTGTTTCATGTGATAGCATAATTCAGCAATTTCAGCAAAAATTACCAAGCATTGGAATGAAAGTGATTGCAAGAAAATAAACAGTAAAGTTAAAGATGTGCTTGACGCTATCGTCACACAGGGAAAAATCAAACAAGAAAGTTTGATTGCATGTAGTCTTCAAGAAATTAAAGCTATTGAAAAGCATTTTTCTTCTCAGCTACCTCAAACCTACAAAGACTTTTTGGTTATTGCAGGCAAAGGTGCTGGCAAGCTATTTCGAGGAACAGACATTTTTTACCCACGAATTTTGCAACTACAAAGTGAAGCCAGAAATTTACTAGCGGAGCTTGATCTGACAAATCTATTGCCAACGGAGGCAAAGGTATTCTGTATGCATCAAGGATATGAAATAAATTATTTTTTACCCTTCTCTGCAGACCCACCTGTTTTTCAATTTTTTGAGGGAGGAAATGCGGTGACAATGCCATGGCAATCATTTTCGGAGTTTGTCGTTGACACTATAAATAGCCATTTGAAGCAATGGCCTGATTTGGACTAATACGCGCGTCCAGCGTCTCACCTTTATCTAGCCGACTCTTTTACGACTTTGCTCATACCTTGATTTGCAGCCATGCGCTATGAAGTAATTACAAAGCCTGAATACTGTAAGCTTTTCGGTAAAATCGAATGCCGAGAAACCGAAACCAGCCTTCTGTCGTGCCTTGCAGTTCTCCTGAACTCTTGGGGTGTCAAGGTAAGACTCACGCATTTGCTGAGCCTGGCTCCATTGGCTCATGGACAGGTATCAGGAAAATTATTGCTGGTACTAACCCGGCGGTTGGGCATGCAGACCATGCGAGTCGTCAAAGAAGATTTGGCGACAGCGCTGGCGTCCTGGCCTGTACTTGTATTATGTGAATCCGGTTTTTGTTTTCTGCTGCTTAAAATCGAGCATGATCATTTTGTGGCTGCCCTGCCTGGTTATGCAGAGCAGGTTTGTAAAGTTTTTTTTGATGCAGAACTGTTGCAGCAACCTTCTGTTGCCTATGCAGTACGTATGCCTCATTTGGGGCCGGCTATCCCCAAACAGGAACGACATCCCAAATTGTATCTACTGCCTTGGCAGGACAGCTATCGTAGTGCCTATGATAGAAGTGCATTTTCAGCTTTTGAAGCTCAGGCTGCAAAATTGCCCAGAGTATTTTTCTTCCCACCGCAACCGCTGACAGCACTGACTACATCTGCCTTAATGGCATCACACGCGAGTATTTGTCCGACACGTCCACAATATTATGGTTGCTATCGTGATTTCAATTTAAAGCGTGGCGATACCGTGTTTGTGCAACATACGGAGTTGTCAGCCTCTGTGGAGGCATTGCTTGCCGTCGCACGTGAACATCATCCAGATGACGCACAGACAGCAGTGCAGTTTGCTGCCAGATTGTTTTCTGACTTTTTAGCGATTCACCCGTTTGTCAACGCAAATCAAAGAATGGCGATGCTGATCGTCACGAACTATCTGTCCAAATGGAACCTGTCTATGCAATGGAAGCACATCACCAGTACACAATACTATTACTGGATGCGTCTAGCTACGCGGGGGCATATCTGTTTTCTGGAAAATGGATTGAAGGCGAACGTTGGCCAGTGTTAGGAGTTAACCGCTACCAGATATCAGACGTGTTACCGGGATAAATGGTCTGTTGTTATTCTTGGGCTCGCCTGCCCTAGTCTTCAGGATTGGGATTCAAGCTGAGTAACAAACCATGCTTGTTCTGGGCTGTATTACCGTTTTATATGATTTTAAATCAACAACGACATAGTGGCTTAAACAACCAACATGCGGATGAGTAAGCGTTTTTGTGTTTTCATTTTTATAAAAATAACCAAATTTCGACCTCGTAGGCAAAGACCAGTCGAGTTAGATGCACTTACCGCCCCCGGCTCTTCACCCGTTTAAACGCATTTGCACTACCCGTTTGATGACTAACAGACCATAAAAGACCTGAATATGCGCAGAAGAAACATGACGCACATCAAGGCAAATTATTCTGCTGTCTGGCAACATGGCACATCTGCCATGCCTGCTTGAGACCAGTACCGCCTGGAAAACCGCCACAGCAAGCCTGTATTTGCTTATGCGCAAACTATATAAGCCTGATTTGTGGGAACTGCTAAATTGCCTTAAAATACAAGGCTTTGCAGCCCTGTGCCTATTTTTGCGCTGTGGCTGTGCCTAAATATCGAATTTTAGATTGGACTGTTATGACCCACGTTGTGACCGAATCCTGCATCCGCTGCCGTTATACTGATTGTGTGGATGTGTGCCCGGTGGACTGCTTCCGTGCTGGCCCGAATTTCCTGATCATTGATCCGGATGAATGCATAGATTGCGCCGTTTGCGTCGCAGAATGTCCTGCCAACGCCATTTTTGCAGAAGAAGACGTGCCGGCAGATCAACAGCAATTCATCAAGATCAATGCCGATCTGACACGCAAATGGCCGTCAATTACCAAGACCGTTGCTCCATTGCCCGATGCTGACGACTGGAAAGATGTCAAAGACAAATTGCAATATCTGGAAAAATAAGTATCTGGAAAAGCAATACAGGGCTTTTGCTAATTGGCTCACACAAATCCGCAATATCAGGAATCATCTCGTCGTATGGAAAACAAACAAACTACCGCGGCCAGCGCCGCCATTGAAGCAGATGCAGTTATCATCGGTGCGGGCCCGGTTGGCCTGTTCCAGGTGTTCGAATTGGGCTTGCTCGAAATAAAAGCACACGTTATTGATTCGCTGGCAGTCGTCGGCGGTCAGTGCGTTGAGCTGTATCCAGACAAACCAATTTATGACATTCCTGCCGTACCAGTCTGTACCGGACAGGAATTGACCGACAATCTGTTAAAACAGATAGAACCGTTCGAACCGACCTTCCATCTGGGTCAGGAAGTAACGCTGGTCGAACGCCGTGAAGATGGTCGTTTTGATCTGGAAACATCGACAGGCACACGTTTCATCACCAAAACTATTTTCATTGCTGCCGGTGTTGGTTCCTTCCAGCCGCGCACCTTGAAAGTCGAAGGCATAGAAGCGTTTGAAAACAAACAGGTCTTCTACCGCGTCAAAGATCCTACCCAGTTCCATGGTAAAAACCTGGTGATCTGTGGTGGCGGTGACTCTGCCCTGGATTGGGCACTGAACCTGGTCGGCAAGGCTGAATCCGTGGTGGTATTGCACCGTCGCGAAGATTTCCGTGCTGCGCCAGCGTCTGTCGCCAAGATGAAAGAATTGTGCGACAACTATGAAATGCAATTGACCATAGGCCAGGTCACAGGTATCGAAACCAAGGACGATTTGCTGTCTGAAATCAAGGTCACTGGCGCCGATGGTGTCACCCGCCGCATGCCGCTGGACACTCTGCTGGTCTTCTTTGGTCTGTCACCAAAGCTCGGCCCTATCGCCGAATGGGGTCTGGACATAGAACGCAAGCAATTGAAGGTCGTGAACACTGAAAAGTTCGAGACTAATGTACCCGGCATTTTTGCTGTAGGTGACATCAATACTTACCCTGGCAAGAAAAAACTCATCCTGTCCGGCTTCCATGAAGCGGCCCTGGCTGCGTTTGGTGCTGCGCCGTATATTTTCCCTGACAAGAAAATCCACATGCAGTACACCACAACTTCACCTAAGCTGCACAAAATCCTGGGGGTGGAAACACCGGTTTTCGATTAATTCGACAATCATTACCCAAACAAAAAGCGCAAAGGATTTCTTTGCGCTTTTTTGTTTTTGATGACGGTGAATTGTTTAAAGATGCCCCATCGGGCTACCACATGCCATCAATTTATAGGCACATAGGATTCCGACTCCCTGAATTGATGGGCAATCTGGTTAAATTCATCGGTAATTTGCAGGAAGGCTTCCAGGATATCCGGGTCAAAATGACTGCCATTACCCTTGCGCATGATATCGATCGCTTCCTCATGGCTGAATGCCGGTTTATAGACGCGTTTGGAGATCAGGGCATCATACACATCTGCCACTGCCATTAAACGCGCAGACAGCGGTATGGCGTCGCCTGCCAGGTTTTCCGGATAACCTGATCCATCCCACTTTTCCTGATGCGAATAGGTAATCTCACGGGCAAACTGCAAGAATTCATTACTTTCACCCAGGTAGGTCTCTACCGATATGATGGTTTCGCGACCATAGACGGTATGCAATTTCATGACTTCAAACTCTTCAGACGTCAGCTTGTCGGGTTTCAACAAGATATTGTCTGGTATGCCGACCTTGCCGATATCATGCAAGGGCGCGGATTTATATAGCAGTTCTATATTTTCATCTGTCAATTCAGCTTGAAAACGTGGATGTTTCTGTAATTTTCGCGCCAGCGCAGCGACGTAATTCTGCGTGCGACGGATATGGTTACCGGTTTCATTGTCGCGGGTCTCTGCCAGCGAAGCCATGGCCATGATGATGGCGTCCTGCATCTTGCCTAGCTTGCGGGTGCGGTCTTGCACCAGGCTTTCCAAGTGCTTGTTCTGGTCTTGCAGCAAATGCCGGGCACGTACCAGATTGAGCTGGGTTGCCACGCGCGCCAGGACTATCGGCGGACTGATAGGTTTGCTGATGTAATCGACCGCTCCCAGCCGCAAGCCCATTTCTTCATCCTGCACCTGGCTTTTGGCGGTCAGGAAGATGATGGGTATATCCGCCGTAGTCGTATCGGCTTTAAGGCGGCGACAGGTTTCATAGCCATCCATTTCGGGCATCATGACATCCAGCAGTATCAGGTCTGGCCCTGGCAGGCTGGACGCAATCTGCAAGGCCTTAAGGCCATTGGTGGCAATCTTTATCTTGTACTGGTCTTTCAGCAAACCCGACAGCAGGGATATATTGTCCGGCGTATCGTCGACAATCAACACAACCTGCTTCGCATTATGGTCGAACATTTCACTCATGTTTTACCCCGATTGCTAGTATTGCTTCCTGTGAAGCCGATCACTCCGGATTGATTCAACAAATCAAAGAACTTCATAACCAAGATTTTTTGCACTGTTAGTCAATAAGTTCAGGGCTACGTCATAGTCAAACTGCCTGACAGCCCGCATGATCTGCTTGTGCACATCGACGCCAAATGCATTGGCGATCATCTCACCTGACTCTAGCAGCAAGTCCACCGCCTCGCCATCGTAATCTCGCAACAAATTGCAACATTTAACCAACAGTTGCTGCATGACGTCATGATCAACCGGGACCAATTCAGCGACTTTCACTTCCGCCTTGCTGAGCGATTTTTCTTGCGTCAAAAGCTGATCAATAGCTGCGATGGCAGCTTGCAAGCGGGCCTCGCAATCATCCAGCACTGGCCCCAGTACAGGCAGGTCGACCTTCTCATGCAACATCAGCTCTAGTTCGGCAGCCAGTGGCTGTATCTGCTTGGCACCGATCAGACCGGCGACACCCTTCAGCGTATGAGCCAGTCGCTCTGCAAGCAAATAGTCGCGACTGGCATAAGCTGAACGCATCTGCCCCACTACACTTCGCTGATCATCACAAAATCGTGACAGCAATTCCAGATAAAAAGCCCGGTTACCCAGCGTACGGCTCAAACCTTCTTCCGTGTCTATGCCATCGATATGCAGGGTATTGCCGGCATCCTGCGCAGGCACCTGAACGGTATCAAAATTACTGCCGAATACATGACCCTGGCACCAGTGCGATATGGCCTGGTACAACTCTTTGGGATTGATCGGCTTGGGCAGATGGGCATTCATGCCGGAGGCAAAACAAAGCTCGCGCTCTTCCACCATGGCGTGCGCCGTCATTGCGACGATGGGCAGCGCGTCAAAGCGTTGATCAGCACGGATTAATCTGGTCGCTTCATGCCCATCCATTTCAGGCATCTGCACATCCATGAAGACCACGCCGTAATAATCCGGCCCGGCCTCACGCAGAGTATTCACAGCGATCTTGCCATTGCTGGCGACATCGACGGCAATCCCGGCAGCCTCCATCAACTCGACAGCAATTTGCTGATTGATTTCATTATCTTCCACCAGCAACACCCGTAAATCCGTGTACTTGGGTATCAACACACCATGGGCACTGGGGATGGCATAACTGGTATTGGAAAACAGTTCTACCATGCAATCGACCAGAGTAGATGCATTGACTGGCTTGGTCAGGAAGCCATCCGGGATCGCAACGTCATCGCGGTAACTGACTTCTTCCATACCATGCGCACTGACCAACACCATCAGCGGTGCCGGTTGCAACGAACCATCGCGCTTCAGGTAAGTGATCAGTTCCAGTCCATCCATTTCCGGCATGCGCAGGTCGGTAAATACCATGCCATAAGGGCGTGTATAACTACATTCCCGCACAGTCTGCAAGGCGGCAGCACCACTGGTGACGACATCAATGTCCACCGGCAGTTCCGACAAGATCTCTTGCAAAATTTCTGCCGCAGCCAGATTATCATCCACGATCAAAATTCGCATGCCATTGATGGCTGCCGGTATGACCTGACGCTGTACGATGGGCTCGGCAATGCCAAACCAGCCTGTGAAATGCACACAGGTGCCAACACCGGCTTCGCTGGTGAGGGCAATTTCTCCTCCCATCAATTCAACCATGCCTTTGGAAATGGATAAACCCAAACCGGTACCGCCAAATTTGCGGGTGGTCGATTCATCTGCCTGGCTGAATGGCCGGAATAATTTATCCGACTGCTCTTCGGTCATGCCGATGCCGGTATCACGCACTTCAAATCTGAGTTTGACCTTGCCATTCAATGCTTCCAGCAATTGGCAGGTGACGAAAATTTCGCCCTGCTCGGTGAACTTGATGGCGTTATTGATGAGATTGATCAATACCTGCCCCAGACGCAAAGGATCGCCATTCAGATAGCGCGGGATATCCGGTGGCGCACGGAACAAGAACTCCAGGCCTTTTTCATCCGCCTTGTCAGTGGTCACTGCCGAGATATTATTGAGTACCTCATCCAGGTCAAAATCAACCTGCTCCATGCTTAATTTGCCAGCCTCGATTTTAGAAAAATCGAGAATGTCATTGATGATACCCAACAAGGAAATTCCGGCCTTGTGGATTTTATCGACATAGTCTTTTTGCTTGGCATTCAAATCTGTGCGCAACGCCAGATGGGCCATACCGATAATCGCATTCATGGGCGTGCGGATTTCGTGGCTCATATTGGCCAGGAACATGGACTTGGCTTCCGTCGTTTCTTCTGCATGGCGACGTGCCATCTCGGCTTCTTTCAGCTCATTTTGCATTTGCAGTGTTTGCAGACGCATCTGCTCTGCCATGCTTTCCTTGAGCTGCGATTCCAGCAACTTGCGCTGAGTGATATCGGATACAAACGACAGCGTGGCTGGCCGCCCTTCCCAATCAATCAGGACGGCGGACAGCTCGGCCCAGATAATCGATCTGGTAGTGTGATTCTGTATGCGGAAGTGGTAATACTGCTCAACATTTTCACCACGCAGACGTCTGGTATGGTGATCGATCACCATCGGTCTGTCATCTGGATAAATCGCCGATATAAAAGACAATTGCGCCAGTTCTTCGGCGCTATAACCTGTCAGGCTTTGCACGCGGGGGTTGGCAAATACGATGCGGCCATCCTGCACCACCAGGATACCTTCGGTCACATTATTGATCAGTTGGCGGTAGTGCTGCTCGGACTTGCTAAGATCGGCTTCCAGTTGACGGCGGGCAGAAATATCCATCACTACCCAGACCGTACCATGGGCCAGATTATCCTTGTCCACTGCGCGGCCAGAAAAATGCACCCAGAAGACACTGCCATCGCTGCGTCGCATTTTCAATTCGGTTTCGAAAGCTTCTCCACGCAATACCGACTGATTGACGGCCGCACCTGATTCCAGATAGGCCTCACGCGATTCGTAGAAGGGTTCAAGCGATGCGCCCAGCACCTTGTCACGCTCGACACCAAATATCTGACACAACGGCGTATTCACCCATTGAACGCGGCCCTGATTATTAAGAAAAACCATGCCGACGATGGAATTTTCCAGCACGGTTTCGCGCTCGGACAGCATGCGCTTGAGTTCATCTTCAAGCTGACGCCTTTCCACCATGGATCGTTCAGCCATGCGTCTGGCCAGTTCGGCTTCTTTTAGCTCATTGCGGATATGCAGGGTCTGCACGTGCACGCGGGTAGCCAGGCCCTGTGCCTTGGCGAACAAATCAAGATACCGCTTTTGTTCGTTGTAGGCTTCTTTCCAGTCTTCCATCTCGGTGAAGATTTCTGACAGTTCCTTGATGGCACGCAGCGGCATGTAGATATAACCATTGCCGCCGACCTCATTGACCGCATGCCGCAAATCACGAATGGCTTCAGGATAGCGTTTGTGACGCCTGTGCAAATGCCCGCTGACCCACCAGCTGTATGGCTTCAAATGCTTGTCTTCGAAACTGCCAAGCAGGGACATGGCCGTTTCACTGAGCTTGTCGGCCTCACTGAGTTGCCCACGCATGGCCAGCGTATAAGCAGCCACCGACAGGCAAAACGTGCGGCTGGCAGTGTCAGAGTTATGACCGGTCTGGATATCGCCTATGTAACTGGCGATGGTCTGGTAAGCATCTTCATACTTGTCCAGCGATACCTTGCATAGGGCCAGCATGGTGGACACAAAAGGTGCCAGCCAGCGCTCAGTGGAATGGATGGCGATATCCCTGGCTTCCTGTAGCAAGACTTCGGCATCTTCGGCATTACCGCTGACATAGAAAATTTCGCCCAGATTGGCAGTTACCTGCGCTACCCGATTGGGTATTTGCAGGCTGCGCGCATCATTCAGGGCGGTATAAAAATGACGAATAGCTTCTTCGGTATAGCCCAGTTCCTGTGAGAGTATGCCCAGCATGTTGTACACCACAATCGAAATGCGGCTGGCACGCATGCGCAAGGCAGGCACGATACGCGCATGACACAGGGCGTAGGCATCTTGCACATTGCCACGCCTGCGCCAGACAGCAATGGTGCCGAACAATGCAAACGCCATGCCTTCATGCTCATCAACCGATTCAAACAGAGTGGCGGCGCGTTCAAAAACGGGGGCAGCCAATTCCAGCTGATCGTCAAAATAGTCGGCAAAGGCATCAATCAGATCAGCTGCAATCAATGATGCGGGGTTGCTTCTCATGCTTTCGTGGTGACGCATCTCGGCAGCGACCTTGCGACCATCCGCAGGAACATCACGCATCAGATCCAGCGCATCAAGACAGCGCTCGCGCCAGTGAATTTCTGTTAGAGAACCATCTTTACTCATTCTGCTCAGCTCTTCAGAAAGAAATCATGCCATCCCAAAATGGGGTGACTGGTCATGTTGCCAGTCTTCATACTGTCCATTTGTCTTTACCTGTACGGCCTGCAAATACTGGGCGAAACGTACCAGGCGAAACATACAGAGAGATACCACATTGTATTTGCATATCTACAAGACAAACTCATTTATCTGCATCTTTTAACCACCATGTGTCTCTTCGTGGGCATTGTCACATGCAGGCAGCATTGGTGGCAGCAATGGTGGCAACAACGAAACCCGCACATGCAACACCAATCCCTTTACTGTCAACGCGACGCTAACCGGTTATTTTGAAAAAATAACTTGGATTTCAACTTTTCCACAAGAAATAATTGTACATAGATCAATAATTTAACACTAATTCACAACATCAAGATATGCAAATACTTTGGCGGGCCACAAATTTTTAAAACTGGTTTATGATGCAATGCAACAGTTTGACTTAAGTGTTTTTTCACAGTCACCCAGATTTCAGCGACAGCAATGCCTGTGGCAAGAAATAATCGATGGCACCTTATTCGAAAGATTCACTATGCTTTATCAACTTCATGAGCTCAATCGTGCATTTCTGAATCCACTTACGCAGTGGGCAGAAGCCTCATCCAAACTGTTTACCAATCCTGTGTCGCCACTGGCACACACGCCTTATTCGCAGAGAATCGCAGCTGGCTATGAATTGCTATTCCGCCTGGGCAAAGATTACGAAAAACCGGAATTCGGCATCACCTCCACCACCATAGCTGGTCAGGTTGTCGAAATTGCGCAAACCACGGCTACCATCAAGCCTTTCTGCAAGTTACTGCATTTCAAGAAAGTGCTGAGTGACAAGGAAAGCGCCAAGCTGAATCAACCCAAAGTATTGCTGGTGGCCCCCTTGTCCGGCCATCACTCAACACTACTGCGTGATACTGTACGTGGCCTGTTGCCCAAACATGATGTGTATATTACCGACTGGACTGATGCGCGCATGGTGCCATTGTCAGCCGGGCCTTTCCATCTGCATGACTACATTTATTACGTTCAGGATTTCATTCGCTTTCTGGGTGTGGGCACGCATGTCATTTCTGTCTGTCAGCCTACGGTTCCGGTACTGGCCGCCATTTCGCTGATGGCAACGGCAAAAGACCCAATGCTGCCAAAGACCATGACCATGATGGGTGGCCCGATTGATCCGCGCAAATCACCTACTCAGGTCAATAATCTGGCAACAGAGAAAAAATTCTCCTGGTTTGAAAATACCGTGATTTACAGCGTCCCGGCCAATTACCCTGGATATGGCCGCAAGGTGTATCCTGGCTTCCTGCAACATACAGGCTTCGTCGCCATGAATCCGGATCGCCACGCACAAAGCCACTGGGATTACTATCAGCATCTGGTTCAGGGTGATGATGAATCGGCAGAGCAGCATCGCAAATTTTACGATGAATACAATGCCGTCCTGGACATGCCTGCGGAATACTATCTGGATACCATCAAGACCGTGTTTCAGGAATTCCGCCTGCCAACCGGCACCTGGGAAGTCGAAGGCAAACTGGTCAGGCCGCAAGACATCAAGAATGTCGCCCTGTTCACTGTAGAGGGTGAACTGGATGATATTTCAGGTGCCGGCCAAACCCAGGCAGCCCATGATCTGTGCAGCAGCATTCCTGCCAGCATGAAACAAGACTATGTGGCCCCAGGCGCAGGTCACTATGGCATTTTCTCTGGCCGTCGTTGGCGCGATATCATCTGCCCGAAAATTGGTGAGTTCATCAAAGAACATTCCTGATCATGTCAACTGACATCAGTTAATCAATACAAGCAAAGCCACTGTCTGGAAAGCCAGTGGCTTTTTTGTTTGTCGGCACGCTGCTTTCGGCGGATAATCACGGCTCCCCGCCGCTTTTTTGTGATGCCTGTGCCACTTTCCCTTGCCGACCAGTTAGAAAACGCATTGCCGCAAACCCAGTGCACAAAATGCGGCTATCCAGCCTGCCGCCCTTATGCAGAAGCCATTGCCGACGGCAGCGCCAATTACAATCAATGCCCTCCTGGCGGACAGGAAGGTATACAACGTCTGGCTCACATCCTGGGCAAACCACTGATTGCACTCGACAGCAGCCATGGCCATGAGCGCGAACGCCCGGTCGCAGTGATAGAAGAAGCCTACTGCATAGGCTGTACACTGTGCATACAGGCCTGCCCGGTAGATGCCATCATCGGTGCACCCAAGCAAATGCACACCGTTATCACCGCGCTGTGCACTGGTTGCGACCTGTGCGTGGCCCCATGCCCGGTTGACTGCATCAGCATGCTGCCAGTCACATCAGGGCAAACCGGCTGGAATGCCTGGAGCGCCGATCAGGCCAGCCAGGCACGCCAGCAATTTCATCTCCGGCAGCAACGCTTATTGCGAGAGAAACAGGAAAATGATGAGCGTCTGTCAGCCAAGGCCGCCGCCAAACTGATCGCACTCGAAGCCGAACCGGCACTCAGCCCGGAAGAAATCACCAGCAAGGAGCGCAAGAAAGCGATTATCGCTGCTGCGATTGAAAGAGCACGCCTGAAAAAATTGCAAACCCAGCCCGAGGACAATAAAGAATGAATGCGGCCAAACGTCACGCCATTTTCACCCGCCTGCAACAACAGAATCCGCATCCAACCACTGAGCTGGAATACACGACACCATTTGAACTGCTGATCGCCGTCTTGCTGTCGGCACAGGCAACCGATGTCTCGGTCAACAAGGCCACCCGGCTGCTGTACCCGGTCGCCAATACCCCCGCCAAAATTCATGCGCTGGGCGTGGATGGCCTGATTCCCTATATACAAACGATAGGTCTGTTCCGCACCAAGGCCAGGAACGTGATCGAGACTTGCCGCATACTGATGACTGAGCATGGCAGCGAAGTCCCACGCGAACGTGAAGCACTCGAAGCCCTGCCCGGCGTGGGCAGAAAGACCGCCAATGTGGTCATGAATACCGCTTTCGGCGAGCCTACCATTGCTGTCGACACGCATATCTTCCGCGTGTCCAACCGCACCGGCATTGCACCCGGCAAGAATGTCGATATCGTCGAAGAAAAATTAATGAAGTTTGTGCCGGCAGAATTCAGGCAGGATGCACATCACTGGCTGATTTTGCATGGTCGCTATACCTGCATCGCCAGAAAACCAAAATGCTGGAATTGCATGATTGCCGATTTATGCGAATTCAAGCAAAAGACACCACTGCCTGAAACCGTATGAAATCACCTGAAACACAGGCCAGGTAAGTACATCAAAGAGCGTCAAAGAGTATCAAATAAGGGCATCAAAACAAAGAGCCTGCATCAACAACCATGCAGGCTCACTTCAATACAAGCCTTCCGGCAAGATCATCAGACGATCTTGCAAGCCTCATCAAAACTCAAACGTGGTGAACGCGGAAATAATTGCTGCGCATCGCCATAACCCAGATTGCAAATGAAGTTGACCTTGACGCTGGTACCCGCAAAAAAAGCGGCATTGAGCTTGTCTGCATCAAAACCCGACATCGGGCCACAATCCAGACCCACTGCGCGCGCTGCCAGCATAAAGTAAGCACCCTGCAAGGACGAGTTACGGAAAGCCGTTGCATCGATTGCAGCCTGGTTACCGGCGAACCAGGAACGGGCATCAGCGTGTGGGAACAACTGTGGCAGTTTTTCAAAAAATTCCATATCCATGCCTATGATGGCAGTCACTGGCGCAGTTTTGGTTTTTTCAAAATTACCCTGAGAAACACAAGCCAGCAATTTTTGCTTTTCAGCGTCAGACCTGACGAACACGATACGTGCAGGCGAACAATTGGCAGAGGTAGAACCCCACTTCATCAAATCATATACTTCCTGCAATTGCGCATCTGTTACCGGCTTGTCAAGCCAGGCATTATGTGTACGAGCAGTAGTAAACAATGTGTCGAGCGCTTCTTTGGATAACATGGGCTATTCCTTTCAAATAATCAAAGGATAATAACCGAAGTCGGTGAAAGCTTCAGGGCAACAAAATAAAATACCTTTTACAATAGCGGCACTTACTATTTTGGACCCGTTCATGTTCACCCCCAGCCAGCACGATGTACGCCGTTTTTTTTGTGAAACCTTCCGCAAAAGCCGTGAAAGCCTGGTGCTGACACCGCTGGAAATGATAGCTGCCGACTGGATCAGCCAACACCCGGAATATGCAGAAGCCCTGAGCGATGTCGAAGCCGCCCTGGAAACCGATTACAGCGTTGACCAGGGACAGACCAATCCCTTCCTGCATCTGTCCATGCACCTGTCGATTGCCGAACAGATTTCTGTGGATCAGCCACCCGGTGTCAGACAGGCATTCCAGATTCTGGCAAGGAGAAACAATTCCGAACACGAAGCCCATCATGAAATCATGGAATGCCTGGGTGAAATGATATGGAATTCACAAAGGACAGGCTTGCCACCAGATGGGCAAGCGTATATCGACGCGTTGAAAAAACGCTGTAGTTAAGTATCCCGCCAAGAAGGAAAACAAGCATGCAGGCTCAGGCAAAAACCGGAAGCCAATAAAAAAAGCGAAGCATCAGCTTCGCTTTTTTCATGTCCAGACAGCAGAATTACTTCAACTGATCATTCAGCAATTGCAGGATTTTTTCTGCAACAGGAGAGGTATCAACCTTGCCATCATTGCCATGTACCGATACGTGGCTGACTTCACCATTCGGCGCATTCTTCACAAGAATACGGTATTTCTGTGCATTCTTGGCTGCATCGCTGGAAGAACCAAACGAGAACAGTTTAGAGAAGAAGCCATCGCTGGCGCCCTTGGTTTTGGCATCAATGTCCTGGTCAATATAACGGACAAAATACAGACCTTGCGAGCGATCCCTGTCTTCCACTGTAAAGCCGATGCGATCCAGTGCCAGGCCAACCCTGCGCCAGGCGCGATCAAAGGCTTCATCCACTTCTACATAGGTAGAGCCATCTGCCTTCAGCAATTTGGCATGTGCGACGGCTGGCGTGCCTGGTGCTGCTGCCGCTACCGCGACTTTGGCTTTTTCACCATCGGAACCCAGACGTACCATCAAACGCGACAGGAATTCAGCTTCCAGACCCGGATCAACCGGGCGTGGCGTCCATACCGTACTGTCTTTTTGGGTACCAACCAACACCTCTTGCGCACCACGATGGCTGATGTAGATTTCTACTTCGCCATTCGCACCACGTTCAATACGGGTACGGAATTTATCACGTTCACCTGTCGAATACAGCGAATCCAATACCTTGCCCAGGGTGTTACGGATAATATCCTGAGGGATTTTTGCGCGATTTTCAGCCCAGTCGGTTTCCATCACACCGGCTTCCTGATTTTCCACATTGATGAGGAAACCCAGCTCTTGCCAGAAATCCTTCAATTGTGGCCACAGGGCTTCAGGTGTGTCTTTGACCACCAGCCAGCGCGTTGTACCATTGCGCTCTATGCGCATGTTTTGCACCTGCTTGACAGCAATTGCGCCACTACCTGTACCGACAGCGGCCTTGTTGCCTTTTTCCAGGTTGTAGCTGGATGCTGTTGCACTACTCTTGTTGGCTTCAGGGATAGAGAAACGGTTATCACGACGAATCTGGGTCAAATCTGGCGGCACCTCCAGGGATGCAGCCGTTGCCTTACTGGCACTTCTGTAATCAATGCGATTCGGTTCAAGGATGTTGCTGATTGAACTACAGCCAGTCAAACCTACCAACGCGACAGCGCCGATGATCCCGTTTTTAGCAACAAAGCTTTTTGCCATGTGAAAGTCCCTACGAATTATTATCAATTAAAACTGCATGAAGCAAACTGACAGGATTCCTGCCTGTTCAGGGGAGATCATTGTAATACACCTGACTCGCGCAAAGCAGCACGAACGGTTTCATGATATTGCGCAGCCATGGGAACCAGCGGCAAACGGATCCCGGTTGGGATCAATCCCATTTCAATCATCGCCCATTTCACTGGAAGAGGATTAGGTTCTACAAACAATTTATTATGCAGGGGCAACATGCGGTTATTGATCGCAATCGCCTCCTTGATGTTACCGCCCATGGCAGCGACGCACAGCTCATGCATGGCACGTGGTGCAACATTGGCAGTCACCGAAATATTACCCTTGCCACCGCACAGCATCAACGCCATCGCAGTCGCATCATCGCCAGAGAATACAGCAAAAGATTCAGGAGCCAGACGGATCAGGTCTGTGCCTCTGGCGATATTGCCGGTCGCATCCTTGACACCGATAATGCCAGGAACCTGGGCCAGACGCAGTATGGTTTCATTCGACATGTCGGCAACGGTTCTGCCAGGCACGTTGTACAGAATCACGGGAATATCGACCGATTCAGCAATTTTCTTGAAATGCTGATACATGCCTTCCTGGGTAGGACGATTGTAGTAAGGCACAACCTGCAAGGATGCATCCGCACCGGCCTGCTTGGCAAATTTGGTCAGGGCAATGGCTTCTTCAGTCGAATTGCCGCCGGAGCCGGCGATGATGGGAATACGCTTGTTCGTATGTTCAACCGCCACACGTATCAATTCGCAATGTTCCTCTACAGAAACCGTAGGCGATTCACCCGTTGTCCCGACAATGACAATGCCATCCGTACCTTCGGCGATATGCCAGTCTATCAATTTGCGCAAACAAGGCAAATCGAGACTGCCATCTGCATGCATGGGGGTTACGATCGCAACCAGACTTCCCTGAATCTTTGTCATGTTAATGCAAGAAAAAAGTAAAACCCTGATTGTAGCGGATACGCTGATAATCTGGGCGCAAATAGCTGGAATAAGCCTTTAAACTTGTAGGAGAATGTTTCAAAGTCTGTCCAAACCCCTGGTTTTTCCAGTTTTTCTGGCACAAATACGCTGGATCATTGCCGGTTTTGGCTGTTCAACATAGCCTTCTTCATAGGCAATCACATGCATTGCCACCTGGGGATTAGACCGGATTTGCGCAAGAAGTTCGCCTTGCTGTAACAAAAAGGCAGGATTTGACGGCTTGCCAAACTGTTCGTTACCGGCAGCAAAGGTTTCATAGATCAATATGCCGCCCGGAGCAAGGCTGCCCAGCATGGCAGGAAACAGGGGCCTGTGCAGGTAATTACAGACCACAATAGCCTCAAAAGCGTTTTCTACAAATGGCCAGTTATCGTGTTCAGCGTCCGCTTCCAGATCATGCAGCATGGTGCGGGCACCAGCAGCCTCAAGCATGACGAAACTTTGGCCATCCCTGTCGAGCGCCAGTACCTCATAGTTTTTTTCGAGCAAGTACAAGCTATTTCTGCCGCCGCCGCAAGCCAGGTCTAGCACCAGCCCGGCAGGCAACAAGCCGATATGTATTTGCAACCAGGCAGAAGCTTGATTCATGATGCGATCCCGGCCTGATTAGCCCAGCAACAGAAGGAATGGGGTAATCAATACCTGCAAGATCATATTGCCCGCTACCATCAGGGGCAACATCCAGTATTGCAGCAAATGCAGCAAGGCCAGACCCATCACGATGAAGAAGCAATATGGTTCCACTTTGGCGAACTTATATGCCATCTGATGCGGCAGCAGGCTCAGCAAAATCTGCCCACCAGCCAGTGGCGGAATAGGGATCAGGTGGAAAGCAAACATCGCCAGATTGGTCAGTACACCTGCCTGTGCCATTTGCAAAAAGAAAGCTTCTTCCACTTGCATGGTCCGCAAAATCACCGACAACAACAACCATGCAAAACCCATGACAAAGTTGGCCGCAGGGCCAGACAGAGCGATCCATTTCAGGTTTTTCTTGGGGTCCCGCAATTGCCCGTAATTGATGGGCATGGGCTTGGCATAACCGAACAGGAAGGCGCCGCCGGTCGCCAGATACAGCACCACAGGAATAACAATGGTGCCCAGCGGGTCAATATGTACGATGGGATTGAAGCTCAGACGGCCTTGCGCCTGTGCCGTGGTATCGCCAAAGTGACGCGCCGTATATCCACGCGCTGCCTCATACAGGGTAATGGCAAAAACCACCGGCAAGGCGTAAATCAATACGGTTTGTATAAGTTCATTCATGAATAAGCTCTAAGATGGCACTGGCAAACAAAAAAAAGGGAAAAGCAGGACATTACAGACCAAACAGGGCCACATCTCCCCTGCCCTGGCGCACCAGTTCGGGAGAATCCGCCGTCATATCGATCACTGTGGTTGGCACCAGACTACAGGCACCACCATCTATCACCAGATCAATCAACTTCTCCAGGCGCTCGCGTATCAATTCAGGATCGGTCAAGGGTTCTGCTTCATCCGGCAAAATCAGGGTCGTACCCAGCAGAGGCTGTTTTAATTCTTCCAGCAATGCATGAGTAATACTATTTTCCGGCACCCGCAAACCTATGGTCTTGCGTGAAGGATGACTAAGGCGACGCGGCACCTCCCTGGTCGCCTCTAGAATAAAAGTATACGGTCCTGGCGTAGCGGCTTTCAGCAGGCGGTACTGGCGATTATCAACTTTGGCATATTGCGCAATCTCGGAAAGATCACGGCACAGCAGGGTCAGATGATGTTTTTCATCGACATTGCGAATCTTGCGCAGCCGCATTACCGCGTCCTTGTCATCCAGGTGGCACACCAGCGCATAGCAGGAATCCGTAGGCAGGGCCACGATGCCGCCATTGTCGATAATCTGCGCTGCCTGCTTGATCAGCCTCAGTTGGGGATTGTCCGGATGAATTTGAAAAAATTGGCTCATAAAAATAAGAAAGGCGGTAGCTGTGCTACCGCCACTAACAGTCGTTCAATCAATCAGCGCATGTTCTGTAATGCAGCAATACGCTCTTCCATTGGCGGATGCGTGGAAAACAAAGCACCCCAGCCCGGTTTATCACTGATGCCAGACGCCGCCATTGACTTCGGCAACTCACCAGGCGCCATGCCACCCAGCCTGGCCAATGCATGTATCATAGGCTGGCGATTACCCAGCAACTGGGCTGAACCCGCATCTGCACGAAATTCGCGCTGACGCGAAAACCATGCAACAATCATCGATGCCACGATACCGAACAAGATTTCACACACAAAGACGGTGATCATATAGCCGATGCCAGGGCGGTCATTATCGCCATTGCGAAATACCGCCTTGTCGATTGCATAGCCTACCACCCTGGCCAGGAACACCACAAAGGTATTCACGACACCCTGTATCAGCGTCATGGTCACCATATCACCATTGGCAATATGCGCAACCTCATGACCCAGAACGGCTTCGACTTCTTCCTTGGTCATACCTTCCAGCAAACCGGTAGAAACCGCAACCAGGGCAGAATTCTTGAAGGCACCTGTGGCAAAGGCATTCGGCTCGCCATTGTATACCGCAACTTCCGGCATACCGATACCAGCCCGCTCAGACAAGGCTTTGACCGTATTCACCAGCCATAGTTCGGTTGAATTTGATGGTGTATCTATTACCCGTGCACCCGTTGACCATTTTGCCATGGGTTTACTGATCAGCAAGGAAAAAATGGCGCCTGTGAACCCAACCACCAGGGAAAACACCATCAGCGTGCCCAGTTGCAGACCGTTCGCCGTTAAAAACCGGTTAACGCCCAGCAGGGACAACACAATAGACATGACGGCCATCACGGCCAGATTAGTCAGTAAAAACAGTACGATACGCTTCATGACTCACCTCACTCAGGAAACTACATAATTCATGTCCTGCAAATAAGGCCAATCCGGGGAAATTCAAGTCATACCCATGTTTCCCAGACCGGTTTCGCCATGGATGGCAAGACAGGCAGGCATCCAATATCAATTTCCGCATCTTGCGGGGAATGAAAATCCGACCCGCGCGACGATAAAAACCCGTATTGCGCAGCAATTTTGGTGTATTCATCGTACTGGTCAACGGTATGACTGCCAGTTATCGTTTCTATTGCCAAGCCACCAAGATTTTTGAATTCTGTAAAGAAGGCATCAAATGCCAGCGGGGTCAGGTCATAACGGCCAGGATGGGCGACAACCGCCACGCCACCGGCATTGCGTATCCAGCCTACTGCATCACTCAGCGTGGCCCAGCGATGTGGCACGTACCCTGGCTTGCCTTCAGCCAGATAATGTTTAAATACATCCGACACAGTGGCACTGGCCCCTATTTCAACCAGGTAACGGGCAAAATGGGACCGGGAAATCAGGTCCGGGTTACCCACGTATTTCAGTGCGCCTTCATAGGCATTCAAAATGCCGGAACGGCTGGCCAGTTCTGCGGCCATATCACGCGCCCGGCTTTCACGGCCAGAACGGGTTTTTGCCAGACCATCCACCAGGCCCTGATTGGTTTCATCAATATTCAGGCCGACGATGTGTATGGTCTTGCCAGCCCAGGTAACGGAAATCTCGACGCCGGGAATGTAACGCATACCCAGATCAAGGGCAGCTGCACGCGCCTCCGGGATACCCCTGACTTCATCGTGATCTGTCAAGGCCCACAACTCCACTCCATTGGATTTGGCACGGGCAGCAAGTTGTGCAGGTGCCAGCACGCCGTCAGAAATGATGGAATGACTATGAAGATCGGCGTTGAGTTCTGAAGATAACATGGTGAGCAAAAAGAAAACAATACGGGCCAGCCAGCGAAATGGGCAACCAGGCAAGACTCCAGCCTGTGAAGCTATTGTACTCCCGCAATCGTGATCGTGCTGCACTGCACGATCACCTGCCCTTCCTGCTCGTTTCTTTACAGCTTCATCTCTACACGCAAGGTCCAGGTGGTGTAGGTTTTAGATGTATTGTAATCGATACGATTCACGGTCTCTGAATTGACGATGCTGCCACTCTGGTAATCATTTGCCCGCAAATTATTGGCAGACAGACGCATTTGCAGGTTAGGATTAAATTTCCACAAGCCATACAAATCTAACTGGCGCTTGATACCTGTGGTGGTAATCTGGCTATTGCTGTTTTGTATATCGTAGGCTGGCGTCCAGTTAATACTGCCACCGACAGTCAGCGGAATGCCCGTTGGGCGATAATCCAGACCAAAATTTGCAGTCTGCTTTGGTTGCTGATCAAGGCGATTATTTGGCCCCACAATACCGTCCACACTGGACCAGAAACGACTATAGTTGCTGCGCACGTCAAGAGCCGGGCCATCAGGGAAAAATTCCTGCAACTGGAATTTCGCTTCTAGCTCTATGCCTTTGGTATTTGCGTGGCCGATATTTACAGGAGAAGACACCCATTTCTTGGTTAAACCATCGGGTTGCAGCACTTCCTCAGTCTTTCTGCGTATCAGATTATTGATATCACGAACAAAGAAATTGGCACTGATGATGCCAGCACGCGTCAGATAATGCTCAAAGGCGAGATCAATGCCTTTGGATAATTCCGGCTTCAAGAATGGATTACCTGTACGGTCAGGGCGATAGTAGCTGTTCTGGTTGGAAGTGCTCGGCAAAGCAATCAAATCGTTCAACGCGGGTGCTCGATAGCTTTGAGTCAGACTGGCCCTGATCTGATCTTTGCCGGCACCGGGAATACGCCAAACACCGTGCAGCAACGGGCTCCAGACACTGCTGGTATTGTCGATTGCCCGTCCGGCTGAAGTGCTGCTAATCTTAATCCCCTCCCAACGCAAACCTGCATATGCGGAGAACTGTGGACTTATATCAAATTCATCCTGCGCAAACACTGCCAGACGGCGGGTACTGGCATCCAAATTATCACCAGATTCAGCAAACTGTGCCTTTCCATTGTCCAGCGAAATGCGGGTCTGGCTACGCTTGCCTGCCTCCATATCCCAACCGGCCGCCAAAGTATGCCCTTCACCATAAGGCATGGTGAATTTACCTCCGGTATTGAGACTACTGTCCTTGGTATTATTGACATCGCTGATCAGGTCAAGCTGCTTGCCGTCCTTATCAAACTGATAGCGCAAGGAATTGCTATCCATCTTGCCCAGACCACCGCCAAATTTGATATTCAGCTTGGCATTGCCTTCAAACTTATGCTGCCAGTTACCAAAGCCGCGCAAGAATGTTGTTTCTGCATGTGCGGATGAAGTTGCCAACGCAAAATCCCCGTTTGTGGCCGTGCGCTTCGTACCTGATGGATCGGCTGGGTCGACTGTATAGTGATCGATCAAATTAACATTACTTTGCGTACTGGAATCACTACGCGAATTCATCAGAAATGGCTGCACCATCAAGGTGTCGCCATTTTCAAACTTATAATTAAAACGCGGCGTCAAATGGATGCCTGTAGTTTTTCGGTTGGTTTGGTCATATTGATTCTGTATCAAAGTCTCCAAACCGTCTTTACTTTGCCCAACGGAATTGGTGTACGTACTACCATCGTCGTGCTGGCGATTCTGAAAAACGGAACCACTCAAGGCATACGATAAACTACCAATTTCGCCAGGCACAGTCAGCGACACATTGGGTGCCAACCTGCCCTGTTCGTAGCCCATCGATAATTTCAGATCGATATCTTTTTGCTTGTACTCTTCACGCAAAACAATATTGATGGTGCCAGCGATCGCCTGTGTACTGAATTCAGCAACGGCACCACGGATAATTTCTATACGCTCCACCTGATCCGGTGTCAGGCTATCCATGGAGAAACCACGCGGCGCCCTTTCGCCATTGATCAGTATCTGGGTATACCCATTACCCATGCCGCGCATACGGATATCACCGCCACGACCCGGGCGGCCACCGATGGTTACACCAGGCAATCTTTTCAATACTTCACCCAGGTTACTGTCGCCGTTGCGATCGAGTTCTTCGCGGCCAAAAATCATCTTGGCGGCAGTGGACTGACGGCGTTCTTCCAGGTCGGTACGACCACCACTGATGGTTACTTTTTGAACATTGTCCTTGCTGGCAGCATCTGTCTTTTTGACGGGCGCCTTATCTTTGGCGTTCGCGTTTGGATTTGTTTCTTCTGTATTCTTTTGTGGTTCTGGCGGCGTGGATTGCGAATAGGCAAAAGGCGCGATAGAGAAAACACCTGCAATCGCCAGCGTCAAACTACTTAATTTAAATTTAGGATACATAAGTTTCAAACATATAAAAATAAGCTACTGCCATGGCACAAGGAATTTTGCACTCTGGGCAGATTGTATTTTTATGCAAGGTCGAATGCCAGTAACGGCCACGCCTTTATTGTATTGAAATGAAACAGGTCAGCGATTCCAGTTACTTTGCGATACCTGGGGCAAGCGACCATGACGTAGTGCGTCTATCAGACGCATGACGCCAGAACCGCAAAACAGAGGAAATACGGGGCTACGTCCAAGTCGCCAAAGGCCAGAATACAAAGAGAATATAGCGACTGCAAATACGATCAAATATTTGATCGTATTGATTCAGACTTTGCGAAAACGCCACAAAGCCAGTGATCCAAACAAAAGCGCAAACACCAATTGCACGCCAATCGCGGGCAAGGCGGCATCCAGGCCCAAACCGCGCCAGGTCATGGCATCGAGGCCATCAACTGCCCAGCGAGTTGGTATGATCAGGGTCAGGCTTTGCAACCATTGCGGAAACAGGAAAGATGGCATCCAGGCACCACTTAACATCACCATGATCAGCGTCGCAAAGACTGAAATGCCACGCGCGGCTTCTGGCGTTTTGCCAAAGGCCGCGATCAGCAAACCAAAGCTGGCCGTCATCAAAGAAAACGAAATCGCAACGCCAATAAAGCCCGGCAAACTGCCAGCAATATGCACTTTGAACACCACAACTGCCACCGCAAAAATAAAACTGATGAGAAAAAAAGCAATCAATGCGCAAGACAATGCACGTGCGATCAGCAGCGTATTCAAGCCTACCGGGGCAGCCAGCAGGCGGCTCCACAAACCCAGACGCCTTGCCAGCAAAACCCCAATGCCCGCATCTATCGCCATGAACAAAATAAATTGCACGCTCATGCCGGCAAAAGAATGTGCATAGCCATTGTATTTGCTGGTGACGGCATCGCCTGCGATCATGGCTTCATCTTTGGTCGTAAAAGGCATGCTCAAGCCCCCTGCCGCCGCCCCATTCTCATTGGCAGCCTTGGGCTCATTGCCGGCAGAGTCGCCCTGGATTTGCTGATGTGATTGAAATTTTTTAAGGCTACCGAGAAAATCGCGTAGCTCTGCTCTTTCCGGATTTTGCTGGCTGCTTTTTTCCAGATCCTGCAAGCTTTGATCAACGAAACTTGTACCGCTTTTTCCTGCAAACATTTCTGCACTGACACTTTGCATAACTTGCTGTGTTAGCATGCCTTTGACCATGGCAAGCACGGCACTCTGCGAAGGGTCATAAAACACTGGCAGTTCCGGTTTGGCTTTGGCACCAAACAAGACACTACCGGCATGCTCACCAAATTTTTCTGGCAGCACGATGGCAACATTGATTTTGCCTTTGAGCACCATCGCCTTGGCCTCTTCCAGCGGCATTTCCTTGACTGACAGAGAGGCTTCGTCCTTGAGCCCTTTGGCTATCTTCTGACTGATGGGATGACTGTCCTGCACGACCAGTGCCACCTCTATCTTGGCAGCGTCTTTTGAGCCACTGCCGCCGCTAATGAAACCAAAGAAAGCGCCCAGCAGAATGGGCATCAGCAAATTCAGCATCAAGGCGCGGCGATCTGCCATAAACAGTATCAGATCTTTCCTGATCAGTGCGAGCAAGGCGGTCATATGCATTCCTTAGAAAATCGCTTGAAAATTGAAACCGGGACAGGCTATTCAGAAATCAGGGCACGCATCAATCACGCAGACTACGCCCAGTCAGAGTTAAAAATACGTCTTCCAGATTGGTTTTGGCTGTCGCAAAATGGGTGGTTTTATATGCGTGCCTGGCCAGCCAGTCCAGCAAACCCAGTGCCACATCATGTTCCACCAGAGTCACGTCTAGGCGCTTGCCCTGATCTGCCAACTGTACGCTATTCACACCATCCAGCACACTCAGTGCAGCCACATCGGCTTCGCTTATTTCCCTGACCAGATCCACGGACAGGGCCGCCTTGGCAGGCAGACGCCGGTACAGGTCTGCCGGGGTTTCATTGGCAATGACTTTGCCATGATCAATGATGACGATATGGTCGGCCAGTCTTTCGACTTCTTCCATGTAATGGCTGGTATAGATCAGGGTACGGCCCTGGCTTTTCAGCACTTCCAGACTGTCGAAAATGGCATTCCGGCTTTGCGGGTCAACACCAACCGTCGGCTCGTCAAGGATCAGCAGTTCTGGATCATGCAATAAGGCAGCGGCGATATTCAAACGCCGCTTCATACCACCAGAAAAAGTGGATGGCTTGTCAGCGGCGCGGTCAGCCAGATTGACCAGTTCCAGTACAGCATCACAGCGTTGCTGCAACTTGCTACCCGACATGCCATACAGGGCACCAAAAAGTTTCAGGTTTTCTCTGGCAGGCAGATCGTCATACAGGGCCAGATCCTGTGGCACCAGGCCAATCTTGAATTTGACGGCATTCTTGCCCAAACCCATGGGCAGTCCATCGAGCTGCACACTGCCCTGCTCTGGCTGCAACAAACCACAGATCATGCTGACGGTGGTCGATTTACCCGCGCCGTTTGGTCCCAGCAGGCCCAGAGTCTGCCCGCGTGTAATAGAGAAGGAAATATCATCAACAACCTTGCGCGCACCAAAGGTCTTACTCAGGTTGCGCACATCCAGCAGAGGTGTGGTCATGGCAGACATCCTAGAAGTAGTGATAAGGGATGCTGGCAATGGTAATTCATTCAATGCTTTTTCGGCAAGCACGACGCAAAACTGTGGCTTACTGACACAATACTCTTAGGCATCTGTCGAAAATCAGACGTAAAAAAACCTGCCCGTTTAAAGACGGGCAGGTTTTTTTGGCTGAATCACACTCAATCTGTAGTGGCCAGGTTCAGGTTCAATTGCGAACGCAACAGGTCTTCTGGTTCTGTACGCGGGTTATTGCGTGCAGCTTCCAACTTGTCCAGATATCCAGCTGTTACATCACCGGTGATGTAAAAACCATCAAAGCAGGACGCTTCTATGTTTTTCAGTGCCGGGTTCACATCAGAGATAGAACGCTTCATGGCAGCAACGTCCTGATATACCAGGGCATCTGCCGTGATTTCACGGCAGACTTCTTCTTCGCTACGGCCATAGGCGATCAATTCGCTGCGGGTAGGCATATCGATACCATACACGTTAGGGAATTGCACTGGTGGCGCAGCAGAAGCAAAAATCACTCGCTTGGCGCCGGATTCACGCGCCATCTGTACGATTTCGCGGCTGGTTGTGCCACGGACGATGGAATCATCAACCAGCAACACGCTCTTGCCCTTGAATTCGGAACCGATGGCATTGAGTTTCTGACGCACAGATTTACGGCGTACAGCCTGGCCAGGCATCATGAAAGTACGACCGATGTAACGGTTCTTGATAAAGCCTTCGCGATAATCAAGATTCAATTTCAACGCCAACTCCATCGCTGAAGGACGGGAAGAATCAGGGATAGGCATGACGACATCAATTTCGCCATCGCGGAACTGGTTACGTACTTTTTCTGCCAGGTATTCACCCATTTTCAGGCGTGTCAGATAGACCGAAGCGCCATCGATGATGGAGTCAGGGCGAGCCAGATACACGTATTCAAATGCACAAGGATTCAGACTGGGGTTATCAGCACATTGCTGGGTATGCAGCTTGCCATCCATGTCGACGAACAAGGCTTCACCAGGTTCAACGTCACGCAAAAACTTGAAGCCCAGACCTTCGAGGGCAACAGATTCGCTGGCGATCATGTATTCAGCTCCGCTGTCTGTTTGCGAAACACCAATACACAAAGGGCGGATACCAAAAGGATCACGGAAAGCCAGCAAGCCATAACCAGAGATTTGTGCGACTACGGCATAAGAACCACGCACACGCCTGTGCAGCATGGAAACCGCACGGAACAGACCTTCCGGGTCCAGCGAATAACCACTGGTGACTTCCTGAATCTGATGCGCGAGGATGTTCAGCAAGACTTCAGAGTCAGAATCGGTATTCAAATGACGGCGGTCATTCTTGAACAATTCTATCTTCAACTCTACTGCATTGGTCAGATTACCATTGTGCGCCAGCACGATACCAAATGGCGCATTCACATAAAACGGTTGCGCCTCTTCTTCACTGGTGGAGCCAGCAGTTGGATAGCGCACCTGGCCGATACCGACATTGCCCGGCAGCGAACGCATATTGCGCGTACGAAAAACGTCACGCACCAGCCCATTCGCTTTATGCATGGCGAATTTATTGCCATGATTGGTCGCTATACCAGCAGCATCCTGGCCGCGATGCTGCAGCAACAGCAAGGCGTCATAAATCAATTGGTTGACGGGATTATTTGAGAATACGCCTACGATGCCACACATGGTGGACTCCTAAAAAAAACAATTAAAACTTTACGTGCCCGGATATGGATTCGGGCAATAGCGGCAGGATGGCAAGTGCAGCAGCTTCTGCTATCGGACTGAGCACTGCCCCGGTCCAGAATGCCTGCTTGGGAATGGATGTCATTCCGCATACCAGTACTGCCGCCAACACCAGCACACAGCCGCGTGCCAGTCCAAACAGTCCACCCAGGCCACGATCTGCCAGCGTCAAACCGCTAGCCTTGATCACGGCATCAAACGCCATGATGATCAGCGCCATAATCAGGCGCACACCGATGAACAAGGCAATGAAAGCCACGATCAGGCGCAATATCTGCCCGGGCACTGCCTCTGGCAACCAGCCAGCCAGCGTTTCACTGAAGGCATTCGCCACCACAAAGGCGACCACCCAGCTCACCAGCGATAAAATTTCCTTGATCAATCCGCGCAAGGTGCTAATGACGATAGAACAAACCAGCACCAGTATGACGAGATAATCAAACAGGGTCATTACAGATCCGGCCTAGTTCGTTGGTATGCTGGCATTGATGCCCAGTTTGCCCAGTTTGGCGCGCATTTTATCTGCTTCTTCTTTCGAGGCAAAAGGCCCGACCCGTATCCTTGTCACTTCGCCATTGGTCGTCACTATCTTTTGCGTATAGGATTTGATATCAGCGGCTTTCAGCCTGCTTTGCAATTCATCCACTTTAGCTTGCGTAGAAAAAGCACCAGCCTGCACCGTAAAGGATGACTTGGCTACAGCGTCCGCCGGTTTGCTGACTGGCGGTTTGGGCGGTGTTTTTCCTTCCAGTATGGCGAGTGCACGTGCGGCTTCGTCATCAGCATTACCTGGCTTGGCAACGACTGGTTTGGTCTCGGTTTTCACTTCAGCTTTTGCAGTTGCCTGATCTTTTTCCGCAGGTTTTGCCGTAGCGGTGACAGGTTTGACCTCAGTTTTTGGCTCAGGTTTGGCTTCTGCTTTGGCGACAGGTTTAGTGTCAGCCTTAGGTTCGGGTTTGACTTCCGGTTTTAATTCTGGCTTGGCCGGCTTTGCGGCAGTCAACTGCGCCACAGCAGGTGGATTGGTAACAGTTGCAACGGTGGTACTAGTTGAATTGTTTGCCGTTTTATTTTTTGGCAGAGGTGCCGGCTCAATAATTTCTTCTACCGGTTCATTGGCAGCAAGATTCTTCGCTCTTGGCGTTACCACTTCGGCAGAGGCAGCTGCATTGCCGTCAAAAGCTTTGTCTTTTGATGGAATACGGATATTCACATCATCAGCCAAAGGCTTGGGGTCAGAATCAAGAATCATCGGCAAGCCTATGATGGCTGCCAACGCCAGCGCAACCGCACCGATCAGACGCCGCCTGGCCCGCTTTTTCTCAGGCAGGATGGGGTCATCAGTCTTGGCCTTGCGCCTGGATTCGGTCTTTTTAGTGCGCGAACGCGTCTGAATACTCTCTTCTTCGGCGCGAGAGCGGAATTCGCCACTTTCCGGAGCTTCGGAAGTTTCCTGCTTCTGTGTAAAACGCGAGAGCAAACCCATGTGCAAATTTCTGGTTAGTTAGCCAACTGGTCGATCATTAACAAACCAGTTCGCAAAAACATCAATGGAGTGCCGAACGACGGGCGCGCATGACACCGGCTACCGTCAGAAAGGATCCAAAGACCACTATTCTATCATTTTCACCCGCTTTGCTGATGGCCTCTGCATAGGCCTGCTCTGGCGACTCGAAACTGGTGACCGTTTTTTCAGGATCAGCCAGTACACCGGCAGCAATCAATTTATCTTTCAGTACATCAACTGGGGCCGCTCGCGGCAAAGGCAAGGCCGTAACACACCAGTGATCCACTTTATCTTTCAATTGAGCAATCACACCATCGATATCCTTGTCCAGCATGGAACCGAATACCGCATAGGTATAGGCATGAAAACCCATATTGTCCATATTTTGCGCCAGGGTCGCCGCCGCATGCGGGTTATGCGCCACATCCAGCACCACAGTCGGCCGACCCGGCATGACCTGGAAACGGCCCGGCAAATCCACCATGACCAGGCCGGTACGGACTTCCTGGGCACCGACTGGCAATTCAAGCTTCAGGGCTTCCAGCGCGGCCAGCACGGCAGATGCATTCAGCAACTGGTTGGCACCACGCAAACTGGGATAAGCAAGCGAATTGCGGCGCTGGCTGCGACCTGCAAAATTCCATTGCTGCTTGTCGCCGTTGTAATTGAAATCACGGCCAAACAGCCACAGGTCGGCACCTATGGCTTGCGCATGGTCAATCAGCGATTGCGGTGGCAAAGGGTCACCGCAAATGGCTGCCTTGCCCGGACGGAAGATACCGGCCTTTTCAAAACCTATCTTTTCGCGGGTATCACCCAGATAATCGACATGATCGATATCAATGCTGGTAACGATGGAGACATCGGCATCAATGACATTCACGGCATCCAGGCGGCCACCCAGCCCTACTTCCAGTATCACCACATCCAATTTGGCATCAGCCAGCAATTTGCAGATTGCGAGCGTCGTAAATTCAAAGTAGGTCAGCGAAATATCGCCACGTGCTTCTTCAACGGCATTGAAGGTAGAGATGAAAACATCGTCCCCGACCATTTCACCATTGATACGGGCACGCTCATTGAAATCAAGAAAATGTGGCTTGCTGTACAGGCCAACACGGTAGCCAGCCTGCATTAACACTGCTTCCAGCATGGCGCAGGTAGAACCCTTGCCATTGGTGCCAGCGACCATGACAACGGGGCAATCATAGTGAATTGCCAGCTTGTTTTTGACCACAGCAACGCGGTCCAGGCCCATATCGATTTCTTTGGAATGGCGGGTTTCAAGTACGGCCAACCAGGCAGCCAGAGTGACGGGTAAATTTGTCATAAGATAAAAAAAGCCCGAACAAAAAATGCTTCGGGCTTATTGGATATTCACTATAAATCAGGAGGATACTGCTTCAGCTGGCTGGTTTTGCAACAAAGCCAGCAAACGCGCAATCTCTTCACGCATTTTGCGACGATCAACAATCATGTCTATCGCACCTTTTTGCAGCAGGAATTCCGAACGCTGGAAGCCTTCAGGCAATTTTTCACGCACGGTATTTTCAATCACGCGCGGGCCGGCAAAACCGATCAGGGCCTTGGGTTCGGCAATCACAACATCACCCAGGAAAGCGAAAGAAGCAGATACACCACCCATGGTAGGGTCAGTCAGCACCGATATGAAAGGTAATTTCTTTTCTGACAATTTAGTCAGCATGGCAGTGGTCTTGGCCATTTGCATCAGGGACAGCAAGCCCTCCTGCATACGTGCACCACCAGTCGCGGTGAAGCACAGGAAAGGCACTTTTTGTTCCAGCGCTGCCTGCACACCACGCACGAACCGCTCACCAACCACAGAACCCATGGAACCACCCATGAATTCAAATTCAAAACAGGCAGCAACGACAGGCACCGCCATGATGGAACCACCCATGACAACCATGGCATCCGTTTCCCCCGTGGTTTCCAGCGCATCTTTCAGACGATCCGGGTATTTTTTGCTGTCTTTGAATTTCAGTGTATCGACAGGCAAGACTTCCTGACCGATTTCATAACGGCCACCTGCATCGAGCAAGGCATCCAGACGTTCACGTGCGCCTATGCGCAAATGGTGGCTGCACTTGGGACAAACATGGATATTGGCTTCCAGATCAGAACGGTAAAGCACCGCTTCGCAAGACGGGCACTTGACCCACAAACCTTCGGGAATCGATTTACGATTTGCAGATTCCGAGCGTTGTATACGCGGTGGTAACAGTTTTTCTAACCAACTCATGTTTTCTCCTTATGGCCGCCAGGCTGTCTTTTTAACAACCTGGCATCAGGTTCATTCTGGTAAAAGAACCAGTCAGGCGCGTATTTTACTCGTCCAAAGCCTGTCTGACACCAGAAATAAAGCTTTTCACTGCAGCAACAGCATTTTCACGCGGGGTATTTTCCAGTTCCTGGATGATGCGCGAGCCTATCACCACCGCATCTGACACCGTGGAAATGGCTCTGGCAGTGGCACCATCGCGTATCCCAAAACCCACGCCCACCGGCACAGTGACATGCTTTTTGATACGTGGAATCATGGCAGCCACCGCATCCAGATCCAGTGCGCCAGACCCGGTAACCCCTTTCAGCGATACATAATACACATAACCACTGGCAATTTTGCCAACTTGCGCAATACGCTCATCGGTCGAGGTGGGTGCCAGCAAGAATATGGTATCCATACCCTGTTGTTGCATTTTACTTGCAAATTCTTCACATTCTTCCGGCGGATAATCCACTACCAGAACCCCATCCACGCCAGCCTCGGCTGCACTGGCGATGAATGTATCCTGCCCCATGCGCTCTATGGGATTGGCGTAGCCCATCAGCACAACCGGTGTCTTTTGATTACTTTGCCGGAATTCGCGGACGAATTGTAATACATCCCGCAAACCAACTCCAAATTGCAGGGCCCTTTCAGAAGCACGCTGAATAACAGGCCCATCTGCCATAGGGTCAGAAAACGGCACGCCCAGCTCAATAATATCGGCCCCACCCTCGACCAGGGCATGCATCAGCGGCACGGTTAATTCCGGCGCAGGGTCACCTGCGGTGATAAATGGGATCAAACCTTTTTTATTGCTGGCCGCCAAAGCAGCCATGGTATTTTGAATTCTTGACATCTTGTCGGTCCTTATTCGATGCACTATCGATGCGCTATCGGCACAGCGATGGCATCAGTCTCAATTTTTGACAGGGAAGACATGCAGGCCACATCTCAACATGTAGCCTGCATGTTAGCTAAAAGGCTAATCAGAACTTCAAGCCCGCCCGCTCGGCTACTGTATGCATGTCCTTGTCACCCCGACCAGACAAATTCGCCAGCACTATTTGATCCTTGGGCAAAGTCGCTGCCAGCTTGGCTGCATAGGCCAGAGCATGACTGGATTCCAGTGCAGGAATAATGCCTTCGATGCGACAACAGTCATGAAACGCCTTGAGCGCTTCATCATCGGTAATGGTCACGTATTGCGCACGACCACTTTCTTTCAACCATGCATGCTCTGGCCCTACACCTGGGTAATCCAGCCCTGCCGAAACAGAATGGGTTTCGATGACCTGGCCATTGTCGTCCTGCAGCAAATAGGTGCGGTTGCCATGCAAGACGCCGGGTGAACCTGCTGTCAGTGAAGCAGAATGCTTGCCACTTTCCAGCCCCTCACCCGCTGCTTCCACACCAATAAGTTTCACTTGTTTGTGATCAATATACGGGTAGAAAATACCCATGGCATTCGAGCCACCGCCAACGCAAGCCACCACATGATCTGGCTGACGCCCGGTTTGCTCAGGCATCTGCCACAAACATTCTTCACCGATGACGGACTGAAAATCCCGGACCATCATAGGGTAAGGATGCGGACCAGCCACCGTACCTATGATGTAAAAAGTATTATCCACATTCGCCACCCAGTCACGCATGGCTTCATTCAGCGCATCTTTCAGGGTTTTGGAACCAGATTCCACCGGCACCACGGTCGCACCCAGCAACTTCATGCGGTACACGTTTTGCGCCTGACGCTTGACGTCTTCCGAACCCATGTAGACGACGCATTCCAGACCAAAACGGGCACAGATCGTCGCCGTGGCCACGCCATGCTGGCCGGCGCCGGTTTCAGCGATGACACGTGGCTTACCCATGCGCTTGGCCAGCAATGCCTGGCCGATGACATTATTGATCTTGTGCGCGCCGGTATGATTCAAGTCTTCGCGCTTGAAATAAATTTGCGCACCCCCCATCAGATCAGACCAGCGTTTGGCGTGATACACAGGTGACGGGCGACCAACGAAATACTTTAATTCATTGCGAAACTCAGCCAAAAACTCAGGATCATTCTGGTATTTGGCATAGGCTTCTTTGAGTTCTGTCAGCGCATGAGTCAGAGTTTCGGACACAAAAGTACCGCCGAACTGACCAAAATGACCACGCGCATCGGGCAAATGGTATCCGGCTGACTGGTAAATTGCCTGACTGGCGATAGGCTGATGCCCGAACTGAGCATCCAGAGACTGGAGTTCTTTCATTTTCATTCCTTCAAACTGGTTTGAAAGCGATGCACTGGGTTTTACCCAAAGTGCCATCACTATTCCTGATTGTCTGCCAGGCGTACTGCCGCTATAAAAGCACGCACGCTGGCTTCATCCTTGATACCCTTTGCTGCTTCCACACCACTGCTGATGTCGACCGCAAACGGGCGAACCTGACTAACTGCGCCAGTCGCGTTCTGTACGCTCAAGCCACCACTTAAAACGACCCGAGGCGCGAGCTCTTTTGCGATGAGAGACCAATCAAAAACCTTTCCACTACCGCCATACCCATCAACATGGGTATCAAGCAATAAACCACTGAATAAAGGACTAGCCTTACGATAAGACTGCTCACATTCTAGCAAATCCTCCGCACTTGTGTCAGGTTTGACGCGATAGGCACGAATAAAAGGACGATTCACACTGGCCGCCAGGCTGGCACATTGCTCAGGCGTCTCATCGCCATGAAATTGCAATAACTGCACTGGAGCTTGCCTTATGACCGCTTGCAGGCTTGCCTCATCGATATTCACAAACAGCCCAACCGACATCACGAAGGGAGGAATTTCCCGCAGCAGCGCCCCAGCAGCTTCAGCCGTGACATAGCGTGGGCTGGGCGGATAGAACACAAACCCCAGCGCATCAGCACCAGCCGCGACGACAAATCGCACATCTTCTACCCGGGTTAAACCGCAAATTTTGATTCTGGTTCTGGAATACATTGACCTACCTTTGAACTTTGAGAGAGCTTACACCGTTTCAATAACTTTACCTTGATCCCTGGCGGGCGGACATAAATTTTTGGCAAAGCCTGAAAATAAAAATCGGCGGGATCAAGAAAAAACACTTCTTGATCCCGCCGATTTAGCAGTATGACTGGCGTCGGATGAACATCCAACGCGGTCCCAATTTCGTCGCCTAGTTCCTGATCTCCAAAGCACGATTCAGGCTGAGCGCCGCTATAGAACACGCTGCGCCGGACAGCAGATAAAGACTGACATATTCCAGCCCGAAATGGGAAGACAGGCCAAGTGCTACCAGGGGTGCAAAGCCGGCCCCAACCAGCCATGCCAAATCAGATGTCAGGGCAGCGCCGGTATAACGGTATTTGGGAGAAAAATTGGAGGTCACAGCACCCGATGCCTGTCCATAAGACAGGCCCAATATACTGAAGCCCAACAGAATAAAGACATCCTGCCCAAGTTCACTGCCACCCAGCAAGGCTGGTACGAAACCACTCAGCACAGCGATCATCGACGCCAGCACAAATAACATTTTGCGACGACCAATACGATCAGCAACCAGACCAGAAATAACAATGCCCAGTATCATGAACACGGCACCCATCATCTGTATTTCCAGGAACTCGCTCAGCGAACGTTTGGAATAAATGGTAATCCACGACAATGGGAATACGGTAACCAGATGAAACAGTGCATAGCTTGCCAACGCCGCCAAAGCACCGATGAGCAAGTTACGACCTTGAGAACGGGTCATTTCGACAATATTGGTTGGTTCCAGTTCACGCTCATCCAGCAAATGCTTATATTCGTTGGTAGATACCAGACGCAAGCGGGCAAACAATGCCACCACGTTGATTGCAAACGCGACATAGAAGGGATAGCGCCAGCCCCATTCAAGGAAGTCTTCCGTCGACAGGTTGGCTAACATATAGGCGAATAAGCCCGCCGCGATCATAAAACCCACTGGTGCACCCAATTGCCCCAGCATTGCATACCAGCCACGCTTATTTTCTGGCGCATTCAGCGCCAGCAGGGAAGGCAAACCATCCCAGGAGCCGCCCAGCGCTACGCCCTGCCCGATACGCAACACGGAAAGCAAGACGATGGACGTTGCGCCAAGATGTGAGTATGTCGGCAGAAAAGCGATGCCAGCGGTAGATACGCCAAGCAACACGAGGGCAATGGTGAGTTTGGCTTCACGCCCCAGTCGCCGCTGGATTTCCATAAACGTCACCGTGCCGAACGGACGGGCCAAAAACGCAAATGAAAAAATCACGAAGGCATACAGAGTGCCTTCCAGTCTTTGCTCAAATGGAAAGAAAACCTGGGGAAAAACCAGCACCGAGGCCAGTGCATAGACAAAGAAGTCAAAATATTCCGAGGCTCGCCCGATGACGACACCGATGGCGATTTCGCCGGGTGCAATTGAGGAATGATCAGATTTGGTGTTTCTGGTGTTCCTGCTTTCAGTAGCTGCTGTCATATAGCTCGCGCTGGAGGTCAGTTCATTTTCATTAGTGCTGATGCTGGCCATGATGGTCCCTCACATTGTCTCAAAAATTATAGTCTGGCTCCTGTGCGATCTTCATTTTTGATGCTTATTTGAAAACTAGGACAAAACGTCCAATCGCCAAGGCCTTTTTGTAAAGGTACATTAGCACAAATTTCTATAATCATTGACCTATCTCAATATGATTCCCTTATTTGTACGACGCGGATTTGCTGTTCTTTCTGCAATTTTGTTGGCAGGTTGCAACACAGTGGTCATGAATCCATCAGGTGATATTGCTTCTCAACAAAGCCATCTGATCTGGGTATCCACACTGCTGATGCTGCTGATCATCGTACCTGTGATCTTTCTTACCATCCTCTTTGCCTGGCGTTACCGGAAAAACAATACTTCTGCAAAGTATGAACCCGACTGGGATCATTCAACCCAGCTTGAACTCGTGATATGGGGGGCACCGCTGCTGATCATTATCGCCCTGGGCCTGATCACCTGGATCAGCACGCATACGCTTGACCCCTATCGCAAGCTGTCCCGCCTGGATGAAAACCGTCCTATTCCCGCCGATACCAAGGTCCTGAACGTAGAAGTTGTAGCGCTGGACTGGAAATGGCTGTTTATCTATCCCGACCTTGGCATCGCCACAGTCAACGAGCTGGCAGCACCTGTGGACGTGCCTGTACGTTTCAAGATCACTGCATCTACCGTCATGAATTCCTTCTTTATCCCTGCACTGGCCGGTCAGATTTACGCCATGCCTGGAATGGAAACGACACTCAATGCCGTTATTAACAAACCGGGCGAATTTGATGGTTTTTCAGCAAACTATAGCGGCGCGGGATTCTCTGACATGCGCTTCAAGTTTCATGGAATGAGTGCGCAAAATTTTGATGCCTGGGTACAAGCCGCAAAAACCAAGACTCAGACGCTGAACCGTGCAACATATCAGGCACTGGAAAAGCCCAGCGAGCGCGAGCCGGTACGTCATTACGCCAGTGTGGATGCAGATTTATATCATGCCATCCTGAATCGTTGTGTCGGCGCGGGTGAAGTGTGCATGGACAAAATGATGATGAGTGATGCAAAAGCAAATGCCTACGCTGCATCGAATACGAAAACAGCGTTCACCAATATTTTCACTCAACGTCAGAAACAAGATAACGCATTACGTTTGTCCTTCGATACCGAAGCCGACATCTGTAAGGCATCTCCTCTTATCATTGGAACCAAATGATGCAAGACCATATTGATTTGACGAAGCTCATCTTCGGCCGGCTCTCCTGGGATGCGATCCCTTTTCATGAACCTATCCTGCTGGCGACGTTTATTGTCGTCGGCATTGGTGGTGTCGCAGTTCTTGCGGCGCTGACCTATTTCCGTGTATGGGGCATGTTGTGGCGTGACTGGTTTACCAGTATCGATCACAAACGGATCGGCATCATGTATGTGATTTTTGCCCTGGTCATGTTGCTGCGCGGCTTTGCCGATGCCATCATGATGCGCCTGCAACAGGCTTTGGCGTTTGGTGATGCTACTGGTTTCTTGCCGCCCCACCACTACGACCAGATCTTTACAGCGCATGGCGTGATCATGATCTTTTTCGTGGCAATGCCGCTGGTGACTGGTTTGATGAACTACGTGGTACCGCTGCAAATCGGTGCGCGCGATGTGGCATTTCCTTTCCTGAACAACTTCAGTTTCTGGATGACTGCATTTGGTGGTGGTCTGGTGATGGTATCGCTGTTCGTCGGCGAATTCGCCCGTACCGGCTGGCTGGCCTATCCACCGCTGTCTGGCATTATGTCCAGTCCGGATGTGGGCGTGGACTACTATATCTGGTCACTACAGATTGCCGGGGTCGGCACTTTGCTGTCCGGGATTAATCTGATTGCTACCATCATCAAAATGCGCGCACCTGGCATGACCATGATGAAGATGCCCGTATTTACCTGGACTGCGCTGTGCACCAACGTATTGATCGTAGCTGCCTTCCCGGTTCTGACTGCGGTATTGGGCATGTTGTCGCTGGATCGTATGGTAGGCACCAATTTCTTCACCAACGATCTGGGCGGCAACGCCATGATGTATGTCAACCTGATCTGGATCTGGGGCCACCCAGAAGTCTATATTCTGGTGTTGCCTGCGTTTGGTATTTTTTCTGAAATCGTATCGACATTCTGTAGCAAGCGTTTGTTTGGCTATACATCCATGGTGTATGCGACCGTGGTCATCACGATCTTGTCCTACCTGGTATGGTTGCATCACTTCTTCACCATGGGCTCTGGCGCGAGTGTCAATTCGTTCTTCGGCATCACGACCATGATTATTTCCATTCCAACTGGTGCGAAGATATTTAACTGGCTGTTCACCATGTACCGTGGCCGCATCCGCTTTGAATTGCCCATGCTGTGGACCATAGGCTTCATGATCACTTTCGTCATCGGCGGAATGACAGGTGTGTTGCTGGCGGTACCACCTGCCGATTTCGTTCTGCACAATAGCCTGTTCCTGATTGCCCACTTCCATAACGTCATTATCGGTGGCGTGCTGTTTGGTATGTTTGCTGGCATTAACTACTGGTTCCCAAAAGCGTTTGGCTACAAACTGGATGATTTTTGGGGTAAATGCTGCTTCTGGTTCTGGACTATTGGTTTCTACTTTGCTTTCATGCCTTTGTATGTACTGGGCCTGATGGGCGTAACAAGACGCTTGAGTCATTTCGAAGATCCGTCCCTGCAAATCTGGTTCCAGGTCGCGGCCTTCGGCGCGTTCCTGATTGCTTTGGGTATCGCATCCTTCATCATCCAGTTATTTGTCAGCTATAAACGTCGTGATTCGCTGCGTGATGTTACCGGCGATCCATGGGGCGGTCGCACACTGGAATGGTCTACGTCTTCACCACCAGCGGCGTACAACTTTGCCTTCACACCCAAAGTCTACGACAACGATGCGTGGGCTGATATGAAGAGCAATCAATACGCCAGACCAAAAGACGGCTTCGTCGCGATACATATGCCCAAGAATACTGGCGCCGGCTTCATCATTGCCTTGCTGAGTGCAGTGTGTGGTTTTGCCCTGATCTGGCAAATGTGGTTGCTGGCGGGCCTGGGCTTTGTTGCCATGATGGCCGCGATCATCGTCCATACCTTTAATTACAAGCGCGACTACTACATCCCAGCTGCTGAAGTCATCCGTACTGAAGATGAACGTACTCGCCTGCTAGGTGCCAGCTATGTCTGATACTGCAACTTTCCCAACTGAGGGCACGAACTTGAATACCAGTGCACATTCACATGCAGGCAAGCTTGCCAGCAGCGATTTTTATGTCAAAGAACATCATCCAGAAAACGGCACTTTGCTTGGTTTCTGGCTCTACCTGATGAGCGATTGCCTGATCTTCGCCTGCCTGTTTGCGACCTATGCCGTACTTGGCCGCAACTACGCAGGGGGGCCAACAGGTGCTGAATTGTTTGACCTGCCGCTGGTTGCCGTCAATACATCCCTGCTGCTGTTATCGTCGATCACTTACGGCTTTGCCATGCTGGAAATGCAAGGCAAGCGCGTCAAAACGACCTTGATCTGGCTTGCTGTTACCGGCTTGCTGGGTGCCGGCTTTATCAGCCTGGAACTGTATGAATTTGTACACTTGATACACGAAGGCGCAGGACCACAACGCAGCGGCTTTCTGACATCGTTCTTTGCCCTGGTCGGCACTCACGGTCTGCACGTGACTTTCGGTATTGTCTGGCTCGTTACCCTGATGTTCCAGATCGTACGTCATGGTCTTACTCCTGAAAATGGCCGCAGACTGATGTGTCTGTCCATGTTTTGGCACTTTCTTGATGTGATCTGGATCGGTGTATTTACCTTTGTTTATTTGATGGGAGTCTTGCCATGAGCGCACACCAAGAACACAGCCCCCACGGCCATGGCGATCATCATGATGACCATCATGGACATATTCACGCTGACCATGGCAGTCTGAAAAGCTATACCAAGGGATTTCTTTTGGCTGTGATTTTGACAGCCATCCCATTCTGGCTTGTCATGGGAAAAGTTTTTGACAAATCGAGCACGACAGGATTGGTGCTGCTGGCGTTTGCAGCAGTGCAGATTGTGGTGCATATGGTGTATTTCCTGCACATGAATACCAAATCAGAGGGCGGCTGGTCAATGTTGGCTTTACTGTTCACCGGCATGCTGGTATTTATCATGATGAGTGGATCTCTGTGGGTGATGTACCACCTTAATCACAATATGATGCCCGGCATGATGCATGAAACCGAAACAAAACCGGAATCGATCAATACCACCTCCGTACTCACGCCCATGCCCAAGCCAGCATCGCAACTGAGTCCGGCGGTGGACAACATGAAGCCTATGCAATCAATGCAATGAATGCAACGAATGAGCCAGGCCCAGGAATGACAGGCAAGGAAGCTGATCTGACGTCAAATGCAGGTCAGCCCAAGCATCTTTCCGGCCGCTCCAGTCTATTCAGATTAGGTTTCACAGCCTGCATGGCTGCTGTTTTTGCAGGCTTCATTTCACTTGGTACCTGGCAGATTTTTCGGCTTCAATGGAAGCTCGATCTGATAGCACGTGTTGAACAACGTGTACACGCAGCGCCTCTGCCAGTTCCCGAATCTTCACTATGGCCACACATCAATGCAAGCGCTGATGAATACCGTCATGTGGAGATTAGCGGCGTTTTTTTGCATGAGAAAACCATACTGGTGCAAGCTTCCACCGAATTGGGTGGTGGCTTTTGGGTCATGACACCACTAGCAACAGCAGACCAGGCTACGATCCTGGTCAATCGTGGTTTTATACCGGAAAAAATGGCAGCATCTTATCGAATATCACCAAAAAAAGATCAGCCGAATCCTGCTGATGCCAGCATCATTCATATCACCGGCCTGTTGCGCATAACAGAACCGGATGGCGGTTTTTTGAGAAAGAATGATCCTGTCGGCAATCGCTGGTATTCGCGCGATGTGAATGCCATTGCGGCTGCAACTGGCGTGACCAGGCCTGCCCCCTTCTTTATCGATGCGGACGCAAGACCGGCAAAAGATGAATCCAACTCGCAACAAAATGATGGGGCAGTCAAGGAACCCATTGCAGGCTTAACGGTTATTCATTTCCACAACAGCCATTTAATCTATGCCGTAGTCTGGTTCCTGCTTGCCGCCATGACAGCAGCAGCCTGGGTATATGTCATCAGGGATAGAAGAAATATCAGCGGCACCAGCACAGGGAACACAGCATAAGCCAGGCTGAAATTGTAAATTTAATATTTAGCCCATGATCTGTTAGCATGCACTTAAAAGCACAATAACGGGACATGGCAAGCATGACAAAAAAGTACTTTCTCATCGTATCGGGCAAGGGATAGTGGCCAAAACTGCAAGCAAAGCACCAGAAAAACAGTCCGCTATTGCGATAGCGTACGAAAACTCGGCAGGTCACAAAAACATGTTGCAGCTTATTCAGTTGCGCTGGATTGCTGTGTTTGGTCAGTTATCAACCATTTTGATCGTCATATTTGGCTTTGGCATACAGTTGCCCCTGGTCAAAATGCTGGTTGTACTGATCTGCCTGATAGGCTTTAACATTGCCAGCCATTTACGCTGGCACGAGCGCGTATACGTGACCAATGGTGAACTTGTTTTTGCCTTACTGATCGATGTATTCAGCCTGACGGCACAGTTGTACTTCGGTGGGGGTACCTCAAACCCATTTGCTTTTCTGTATCTCCTGCAAGTGATTTTAAGTGCAGTCTTGCTGGAAGCCTGGTCTACCTGGATCATCGTGGTCATCACCAGTGCCTGCCTGGCCGGACTATCATTATTTTCTGAGCCCTTACGTCTACCACCAAGTGAAACCGGCGGGCTATCCCACTTGTACGTAACGGGCTTCATTATTTGCTTCGTGCTCAATGCTGCCCTGCTGGTTTTTTTTATTACCCGCATAGGCCGCAATCTGTATGCGCGAGATGTTCAATTGGCCGATCTGCGCCAACGGGCCGTTGAAGAAGATCATATCGTGCGCATGGGCCTGCTTGCATCTGGCGCAGCACATGAACTGGGCACGCCACTGGCTACGCTTTCGGTCATCCTGGGTGACTGGCGACGGATGCCACAGTTCAAAAACGACGCCGGACTGCTGGAAGAAATCAGCGAGATGGAAACACAGCTACAACGCTGCAAGAGCATCGTCAGCGGCATCCTGCTATCTGCCGGAGAAGCGCGTGGTGAATCTGCCGTCAAAACCACGATCAATAATTTCTTAAATGACCTCACCAAAGAATTTATATCGACGCGGCCAATTATCTCGTTTGGTTTCGATAATCAGATCAAGGAAGATATCCCTGTCGTCTTTGATACCGCTCTCAAGCAGATGGTTTGCAATGTGCTCGATAATGCCCTGGAAGCCTCTCCTGAATGGCTGCGCATGGAAGTCAGGCGCGAAGATGACGCCTTGCTGTTCACAGTCGTCGATAATGGCCACGGTTTCGACCCCGTCATTTTGTCGCGCTTAGGCGAACCTTATCAGTCAACCAAAGGCCGGCCCGGTAGTGGGCTGGGATTATTTTTTGTCGTCAACGTGGCACGCAAACTAGGTGGTCATGTCACAGCATCCAACCGCGAAGAAGGCGGCGCCATCGTACAATTGAGCCTGCCACTTTCAGCCATCAAACTGTAAACGAGATTTTCCGTTAAGATTACTAGAGACGGCAGGTGCAGTTTCGCCGCATTTTGCGGCCCACCTTGTACGCATCGCTAGCAAGGTGCAAGAATGGATGCCAAAAAATGCAGGAACCATACGCAGGTATTGAAATAGCACCCATCGTGCACCTCAACAAAAACTCCGTTTAACTTCAGGATTTGTTCACTATGTCAGAGAATCGTCTGCTACTCATTATCGAGGACGATACTGCTTTTGCCCGCACACTGGGCCGTTCGTTTGAACGGCGCGGCTATACCGTCTTGCACGCAACAAACCGGGAAGATGCCGAAAAACTGTTATCAGATCATTCCCCTGCTTACGCCGTCGTCGATCTGAAGCTGAATGGACATTCATCCGGCCTGGCATGCGTGCAACTTTTAAATCAACACAATCCTGACATGCTGATAGTCGTACTCACCGGCTTTGCCAGCATTGCGACTGCGGTGGAAGCAGTCAAACTGGGGGCTTGCCAATATCTTTCCAAGCCCTCCAACACAGACGATATTGAAGCCGCCTTTGGACATGTCGCCGGCACAGCCGATGTCGAAATCACGAATCGATCCACCTCCATCAAAAATCTGGAGTGGGAAAGAATACATGAGGTGCTGGCCGAAACCGACTTTAATATTTCAGAAACAGCCCGCAGGCTAGGCATGCATAGACGTACACTGGCGCGCAAGCTGGAGAAACAAAGAATTAAATAGGATCACACACTTTGAGCAAATGCACTGGCGATTCGCAAGCAGGTAACTTACACATTGCACGTGCAGCTATAAGCTTCCCCAAACACAGACTTCATTTGGAATGCAAATAATCACCAGCCATTACAGCTTCATCGGCTTAACGTAGCCAGTCATTTCCAAATACCCCTGCCCTGCCCGCTTGCCATTTTTCTGTATGGTGACAGCACCTTCCCAATACACCGCACCGGTTGAGCGACGCGAATCCAGTTCCTGATCGTCTTGAACCGGATTGATTTGCCATTGCATATCGCCTGTAGAAATCACGGTAGCAACGGGATATGCTGCATTAGTGCGAGGTGATTTCCATGTGCGGACGGCTTGAAAGCGAATTTGCTCTGACGGAAACTGCGTGATCTCGCCAGATTTATCGCGCAGCGTTGCATGCGACCAGATTGCCTCGCCGCGTTGATTACGGATCTGAAACGCCATCAGTACATCGCCATTATCCAGATTGGCACCCAGCCAATCCCAGCCAGTGGCTTGTGCATCCAACACGCTGGTGGACCATTCGTGATCCAGCCACGCCTTACCGCTGATTTCTACCTCAGTCAATGCGGTCTTGGCCGTTTTGCCTGTTGCATCCAAGCGCAACAGCTTGCCCGTGACTTGCAGTTGGGGTTCGCTGTAATAGTAGCTGGCCTGCTCTTGTTTTGGCCCTTTGCGGGAATAACCTGACGCCCCCTGCAACAGCATGGGCTGCGTCGGCTTAAGCTGTACCTTAAGCGCGAAATCACGTGCCTGTACTTGCGCCTGATAACTGCCATCGGCATTTCTTAGCAAATGCCAGTCACGCAATTTCACATCCGTGTTGCCTTCTTTGGCATACGCCAAGCCAAAACCGGATCGTGCACTTTTTTGATCATGTAATAACTGTCCCACCTTGGGATCGGACAGCGCAGCATGCGCTATTACCAGTTGCGTCGGTGCAAATGCACTCGGATTGCCACGATCATGGTCGGTAGCAGAACGGAAGAAGGTAATCTGAAAACCAATGGTTTGATGATCCGGCGTCTCTACCATTCCTGTGACGTACCACCATTCATTACGAAATGCGGGATGCGCACCAAAATCGGCTGGAAATTTCAACGCCACATCTGGCCGCACCAAGCTGAAATCTGGCGGTTCTGCAAGACAGGCAGTGCTGAATATCGCCAGCAATGAACAGCAGATAACTGAAAAAAACCAAGCCTTGATCTGGCGCATTACCAATCCTCCCTGACAGCCCGCACCGAATCACCTGCGACAGCGCGCATGCCAGATAACACCGCCGTTGCGGCGGAAGATAACAATAACAAGACAGCGACTGACGCCAGCATTAACCAGGGAATATGCATTTGCATACTCCAATGAAATGACTGCGGATTGACAATAAAAATCAGTACCAGACTAATGACGCAGCCAAGCACAAAGCCAACGGCAATCCCTAGTCCGGTCAACAAACTTCCTTCCATGCCCAGTATTTGCAATATCTGTTTGCGTGTCACGCCTACATGACGCAACATGCCAAATTCTTTGCCGCGCGCCAGTGTCTGTGCAGAAAATGTCGCGGCCACGCCGAACAGGCCTATCAGCATCGCAACGATTTCCAATAAATATGTCACCGCAAAACTGCGGTCAAAAATTTTTAGACTGATCGCCCGGATTTCTCCGGGATCGGCAAACTCGACCATATTGCCAAATGGCAGCGCCCTCACCTGTTGAATGACAGACAAACTGCTGATACCCGGCTGAAAAAATAAGGCGGCGTCAGTTACCGTCAAATCCCCCGTCAGACGCTGGTAATCGGACAAACGAATTTGTACGGAACCCGATTGCCGCGCATAATCACGCCACACCCCGGCTACCGTAAATGAATGCATACGATCACCGACAGGTAAATTAACGCGCTGACCTACACGATAGTCATATAAATCCAACATCGCTTCTGACACCCAGAGCGGCATGGTCTCTGCCGCGATTTTGTTGGCATCAATCACATCTTCGGTCAATGGCAAGGTACGCCCGGGGTCTGCGGCATCAATCGTGCGGGCAATCATGATGACTGGTGGCCGCGTTACTTCAAGGCTTAAGGGTATGGTACGTAAAAACTCCGTACGCCTTACACCCGCCAGCGTACTGAACATCTTTTGTTGTGCCGGACTAAACGCGGCAGTGTCACCATTGGAGGCCGTGCGTACGTATAAATTGGCAGACAAAATCTGCGCCAGCCAATCATCTACCGATATCCGGAAGCTGGACACCATAATCGCCATTGCCACCATCAGGCTGAAACTGGACAAGACACCACCCAGCGCAACCGAAGCTTGATTCGGCGTGTTGCTTAAACGCGCCAGCACCAGTAACATGACCTGATTCTTTCGCAGTAAAGCAGCACGACTTTGCAAAAAATTCAAAAGAAAGCCGAATACCAGCGCAGAACAGCGCGGCATCAGCCCAATACCACCGACCAGCAACAAGGCTATTGCCAGATAACCAAAGACAGGTAATTCAAACAGCGGCGGCAATTGCGTCAACACAGCCCCTGTGGCCAGACAGATCAATGCTGGCCAGGGTGACGCAAAGCGTGTCATAGCGACATCTTCACTACCCGACTTTAAGGCTGGGCCGGGTTGTGTACGCACCGCTTCCAATGCAGGTGCCAAACTCCCTAACAAGGCAATACCTGTTCCAAGTCCAAAAAAGATGCAGACGGATATGAGATCAAGCTTCACATCGGGTCTGATTCCGGGGAAATACCCACCACCAAGATCGCCACCAAAAAACCGCAGCGCCAATGCTGCCATACCATATCCTGCGGCAAGGCCAAGCAATGATCCAAGCGCCCCGAGCACCGCCCCCTCCAGCAAGATTTGTCGCAACAACAAACCACGCGTCATCCCGATGACACGCAGCAAAGCGAGCTGAGAACGTCTGCGCAGCACCGACAAGGCCTGTGTTGAAAAAATCAAGAATGCACCAGTGAACAAAGCCACCAGCGCCAGCACATTTAAATTGACACGATAAGCACGCGACATATTGGCACTGCGCGCTTCCTGATCTGCACTTTCTGTAACCAACAGGCGATTGGCAAATTCTTTAGACAGACTGTTGCGAAAAGCCTCACGCGAAACGCCGCTATCCAACTTCAAATCGATACGCGATAACTTGCCAAGCCGACCAAAGCGCCACTGGGCCGCAGCGATATCCATGACGGCGATACGTTGCCCGGGACGGGCCCTGACAATGCCACCAGCAACCCGCAGCGAAATGAGTTCAGTGCCACTTTGCAGGCGCAGTTGATCGCCCGGCTTTACCGCCAGCCATTCTTGCGCTGCTGGCGACAAGAAGATGGCGTCATCAGACAAGGTATCAAATGGACGCTCGCTTTGCGGTACACCCAGCAAATCCGGCGCCAATTCCATCGCATGGAACACATCAATCCCTAGCAGCTTCAAGGCACTGCGCTGGCCCGGCACTGTTGCGTCAATTTCCAGCACTGGATTTGCCAGCGATACACCCTGACGTTCTGCGAGCAGCGGATACACCGATTCATCAAACAAGCTTTGGGTACCGCGCACCTGCAAATCAGATTGCCCAGTCAAACTCTTGGCTGCGGCAGAAAATTCGTTCAATGCCGCAGTATTGATCAGGTCAATCGCAAAACCCAATGCAACACCAAGTGCGATGGCGGCAATCGCAGCGATAGCCCGCACTGGATGGGCCCGCAACTCACCAAAGACCAGCCATTTCGTCAGTTGGGTGTGCAGATTATTCAGCATGGAACAAAGTAGCAGCTTGGTCTGCCCGGGGCACAATAGGGTGCAACCCGTCGCTGGTCAATATCAAAATCCGGTCTGCAGTCGATGCAGCTGCCATTGAATGCGTCACCATGATGGCGGATGCGCCGTTGGCCTTGATTTCATCCCGTAACAATTTCAAGATGCCTTGTGCCGTCGTCGGGTCCAGATTGCCTGTTGGCTCATCGGCAAGTACCAGGGTAGGTTGATGCACCAGAGCACGGGCAATGGCAACACGCTGCAACTCACCACCCGACAATTGCCGAGGGAAACTGCTACCCCGCCCATCCAGTCCAACCGCCTTCAGCATCTGCGTTGCCCGCGCCGGTGACTCGCCATTGAGCAATAAGGGCAAACTGACGTTCTGCATCAACGTCAAATGAGGTAAGACATGAAAAGCCTGAAAAATGAAGCCCAGTTTTTGACGACGCAAGCGTGTAGCTTCGTCATCCGTCAACTGCGACATGACAACACCATCGATCAACACAGTGCCAGAATCTGGCGTATCCAGCCCTGCAATCATATTCAGCAAGGTGGATTTACCTACGCCGGACTCTCCCATGATCGCGACATACTCACCCGCCTGTAGCACGAAATCCAGGCCAGACAATACAATACTCCCATCCGCATAGCTTTTCTTCAGGGCGCGACATTCTAAAGCTGGGGTCACAGTCATTTATCAGACCATTCTTTCATGTGTAAATCGCTTCCATTGCAAGACGGTATGGTTATAACATTAATCGGGAAAATTTTTTGATCCCGTTCAAAATCCCGCCTTTCGGCATTCATTTTTAAAATGAAATAAACCTCAATGAAAAAATCGAGAAGGCACCACCTTTTTCCTGTGATTGTTCAACAGGGGCAAAATATTGATCGCCAATAGCAAGAATATGGCGCTCGATTTCATCACCAGTCAACACGCTTTCGGTTTCTGCCAGCCGCACGGCCAAGCCTCCGCCAGCACATGGAACTGTTTGAAGCAGAGGCACCTGTGTCATGACCTTAGGACCCATTACTGAGCTAATTGCAGGCCCAAAGTAATTTGCCCAGAATAGGCCAGGCAGACCACCAGCAATCCCCCAATACCGCAGCACTCTTCTCTTGTACTGATTGCCATATCCACGCACATAAGCATATTCAGCCTGGATCAGAGCAGATATGAGGCAAAGCAATTCAAAGTAGCGTGAAGCTGCTACGGACATCGAATTACAGAGCATACCGCTAGGTCACATCAAAATCCCGGTCAGGTTCGTATTCATGCCATTTGGGCAAATGAAGTTTAGCTTCTTCAATTTAAACAATGGAGAGAAATCCTGAATTACCAATTGACTAACTGGTAAGAATACAAGATCCATCCAGATTAGGGATTGAAAACGTTTTGACAACTCAGTCACGCACATCCTCTATAATGGTGGCTTAGATTCGATAAGCTCCCCCTCACGTCTTTCAAATCGACTTCTCTACACCATCCAAACTACACTTGCCAACCATGAATGTCACTATCATTAGCTGTCAATATTCGAGAGGTGGGAATGAGTAATGAGCATGGCGCGTACCTATCCACAAAAAAATTTGGGTCCCTGGACGGATTGCGTGCCATCAGCATCTTCGCGGTCATCTGGCATCATACTGCTCCTGCCAGCGTTAATCATGTTATGGCTAGCATTGGCGCGCAAGGTGTGCAACTGTTCTTTGCCATTAGTGGTTTCCTTATCACTACGCTATTACTCCGGGAACGCGAGCGGAACGGCAAAATAGATATCAAAGCATTTTACCTACGCCGCGCACTGCGGATTTTCCCTTTGTACTATGGCACCTTGGCACTCTATATCGTTGTCGTAGCCATGCTTGAACGTCATTCACAGTATGGTCAGGCTTTTTTTAGTAATCTGATTTACTTCGCCACTTATACCTCGAACCTATTTGTCCCACTTGATGGGCGTGTGATTTTTTATTTTTCCTGGTCACTTGCTGCTGAAGAACAATTTTATCTAATCTGGCCGCCTCTCCTTATATTGACGGGCTCAATAAAGAATGCCAGTTTGGCATTGATATCGGTATTGTTTCTTTGTATCGCAGGGCAACTCATGGAGAATGCATTTCTTAGCGCCGTGCCGTTACCCATTGTAATTGGCGCTTTGTTAGCCATAGCTCTGAATGATGAAACGTTCTTCAATTCGCTATTAAAGATACTTGGTCAACCCTGGTCTGGTTCGGTTATTGCAGTTTGCTTGCTGGCAAATCTAGCTTCAAATGCCTTGCCAAGTTTCATATCCTCTCTACTATTTTCTGCCTTGGTTGGTTCCTGTGTCGTCAAGGAAGATCATCTATTTGGCAAGCTGCTACGCGCAAGCCCAATTGCGTATATCGGCTCCATCAGTTACGGCATGTATATGCTACACATGCTATGTAAAAACCTTGTCGTCAAAGTTTTCAAGCTAATAGGCGTAGTAGATACTGGTATCACTACTTTCATATTGACTAGCCTGCTGGCAATCATTTTGGCAAGAATCAGTTTTATCTATTATGAAAGCTGGTTTTTGAGAAAAAAAGTACCCTTTGAACGCTGAAATTACGCTGACATGAATTCACCTACAACTAAACTGATCACCACGAAATTATTTGGTTTGAACATTTGCAATATGCGATTTGCGGAAGCCAATCAGCATTTGCTGGAAGTTGCCGGTCTTCGTGACCATGCCAGCCGTGTGGTGGTGACGCCGAATGTGGACCATATGACCAAGCTGGAATATGAGCCAGCATTTAAGACCCTATACGCAACGTCTGACTATATTTTTGCTGATGGCATGCCGATTATCTGGGCCAGCAAGATGTGCACCCTGCCCCTGCCAGAACGTGTGACTGGGGCTGATTTGTTTGTGTCACTTTGCCGTGGCTGTATAGAAAAAGACATGTCGATTTTTGTTTTGGGTGGCATGCCAGGGCAAGAAAGCCTGTTACTGGAATCATTTGCCAAAACTTATCCTGGGTTGAAGGTTGATATTTTTTGCCCATCGATGCAATTTACTGCTGATGGCGCGGAAAGTGATCTTGCATTGCAGCGCATACAGGCTGCAAAACCAAATATCCTCTTCATTTGCCTGGGCATGCCCAAGCAAGAACGTCTGGCGTTTCGCTATCGCGAGCAATTCACGACCGACAATGTGCCGCTGATACTGTGTGTGGGTGCTGCCATGGAATTTGCACTGGGGCAGAAAAAACGTGCTCCACTGTGGATGCAAAAGATAGGCATGGAATGGTTTTGGCGCCTTGCCAGTGAGCCGCGTCGGCTATGGCAACGTTACACGACACAAGCCTGGCGTTTTGTCGGCTTGTTGCTGCGTGAGCGAAAAATACAAAAGCAAATGCGCTGAGTTTTAAACGAAGCTCAACTTCAATACTTGCAAGGTCGCACAAGAGAATAAAAAAACCGCACAGATTAATCTGCGCGGTTTTTTCTTGGGAGATTACTTAGTACTAATTACTTAGTACCAATTACTTGGTACTCGTTTTATTACTGATTTTACTGCTAGTTTTACGGCTTATTTTTATGCTACTTTTTTTGCATCGAAGAATTGTTCATCTTCTGTCGAACCATGCAAGGCTGTCGTGGAAGACTTGCCTTGCTGGATGGTTTGTGTGACTGCATCAAAGTAACCAGTACCAACTTCACGCTGATGTTTAACGGCGGTAAAGCCTTTTTCTGCCGCTGCGAATTCAGCTTCCTGCAATTCAACGAAGGCAGACATCTGACGACGGGCGTAGCCGTGTGCCAGGTTGAACATGCCGTAGTTCAATGCATGGAAACCAGCCAGTGTGATGAACTGGAATTTGTAGCCCATTGCGCCCAGTTCTTTCTGGAATTTGGCGATGGTGGCATCGTCCAGGTTTTTCTTCCAGTTGAAAGATGGCGAGCAGTTATAGGACAGCAATTTGCCTGGGAACTTGGCATGGATGGCATCAGCAAATGCCTTGGCGAATTCCAGGTCAGGTTTGCCGGTTTCACACCAGATCAGATCAGCATATTCTGCATACGCCAGACCACGGGAAATGGCTTGCTCCAGACCTGGTTTGGTTTTGTAGAAGCCTTCAACCGTACGTTCGCCTGTGCAGAAAGGTTGGTCGTTGGGGTCCACATCAGAAGTCAGCAAATCAGCTGCTTCAGCATCGGTACGGGCCAGTATCACGGTGGATGTGCCCATGATGTCGGCTGCCAAACGTGCGGCGTTCAGTTTTTCAATCGCTTCACGGGTTGGTACCAATACCTTGCCGCCCATGTGGCCGCATTTTTTGACGGAAGCCAGTTGATCTTCAAAGTGAACGCCAGATGCGCCCGCTTCGATCATGGCTTTCATCAATTCAAAGGCATTCAATACGCCACCAAAACCGGCTTCAGCATCTGCCACGATAGGGGCGAAGAAGTCGATGTCGTCTTTACCTTCGGACCATTGAATCTGGTCAGCACGTGTCAGCGTGTTGTTGATGCGCTTGACAACCAGTGGTACGGAATTGGCTGGGTACAGGGATTGGTCAGGATACATTTCACCAGCAACGTTGGCGTCGCCTGCAACTTGCCAGCCGGACAGGTAGATGGCTTTCAAGCCAGCTTTCACCTGTTGCATGGCCTGATTGCCAGTCAAAGCGCCCAGGGCATTGATGAAAGGCTCGTTATTAACCAGATCCCACAGTTTGATCGCGCCGTTTTTGGCGATGGTATGTTCAACACTGATGGAGCCACGCAGACGAACCACGTCTTCTGCCGTGTAGTTACGCTTGATACCGTTCCAGCGTGGATTGGTATCCCAGTCTTTTTGCAATTCTGCTACTTGTTGTGCGCGAGTTGTCATGTTTCTCTCCTGTGGGCAAATCAAATAAAAAAGTAAATCCGTTGAGAGAAATAATAGGGTATTTTTTGCGTAGCAACAAGGTCTTATATAAGACATATAACAAATTTTTAATCGTTTAAAATCAAATACTTAAAATATGATTTTTGCGATGTGAAATAACATTCCTTAGAATGAGAAAAATATTTTGTGCAAGTACATAGTTTCATTTCACAATACGGAATGCGCAGTTCACATTATAAAATTCGGAAATTCAACTCCACACATAAAGAAAATTAAGTTTCAAATTGCACTTTCCCACTGCAAATTTTCGACTCAAATTAAGATGCATTGACCTGATTTCATTCCAGTACGATTTCATACCAGGGCGACGGATAATCGAAATCCAGTTCGAATCCACCGTTTTTTTGCCGTATTGCGGTGTGCGGTAGTGCTTTCATGTGGACACCACTTCCATCCAGTGGAAACACTGTGATTTTTTTGCTGCTGGTGGCATGGAACAGCTTGACGGGAATACGCTCCAGCCAGACTGGGGCATTGCCATCCAGTGCGCCGGAAGGTTTATTTGAGGTCGTGGCATCTGGCTCCAGCGTCCACCAGGCTTTTTGGCTATCGTAATTGACCAGTTGTTTGGGGCGCTGCGGTATAACACCAGGCTGGCTTGCAGCTGTGGCACCAGACAACACCAGTAGCAGGCGGCGAGAATTTTTCAACGGCTGTGCGTCACGGCTGGTCAATAGCATGACGCCATACTGCCGACCTTTTTCAGAAAACATGGGCAAGGTCTTATCAACATCCAGGTTCACCGATAAACCCGACCGTGTGCCGGCAAACATGCGTGTATAAGCTGTATCAGCAAATAGCCAGGGGCCGGACTGGTTATAACGCAACTGCCCGCCCGGCGCTGTCCAGAGTGTGTCTTCTTCCATGCCGGGTTTTGCATAATGTGCACCGGGCTTGGGTGTCACCGTCGATTTTGCCTGCATATCATGCAGCATGCCCAGGCGCGAAAAAAAAGCATGCTTGTATTCCAGCCCGTATTGCGACTGCAAATAACCGGGGAATCCGGTACCACTAACACCATCACGCATGGCGCCCAATAATTGTCGTGTCTCTACCGGCAGATTAATGGCAACCTTTTCCGGCAGCGGGCGTATCTGATACTGGCGGAATAATGCTGACGCTATTCCTGTTGTAACCAGTTGCCCGGAATGGCCGCTCAGGCCGAAACTGTCAGGTACCGACGACCAATGATCGCCGTCAATATAGTGAAAGAGGAACAGCCCATCCCAGTCTTGCGCGGCAGCAAAGGCACTCATCACTGGCAAAATTTCTGCCGATTGCCGGTTCGGGTAGGCCTGGTTAAATTCGCTGATGACAAAAGGCTTGCGCAGGTCACGTACATAGGCGCGCTGCAATAGTGCCTGCCAGCCATCACGCAATACCGATTCATCACGGATGCGCCAGTCGTTCCTGTCCCATGGCTTATTAGGAAAGTCATAGTGATCAACATAGAAATGCTCATCCACGTAATCCATCTGTTGCTGCGCATCTGCCATGGCGATGCCACCAAAATACATTTGCGTGCCCGTCAGCGGCACCAGATCCCCCAGTTCCTGCCGTATGGTCTTGCGCATCACCGTCAGGTATTGCATATCCATGTCTGACAGATAACGGACATAATCCAGTACCCGACGGCCATTGCCTTCTTTATGCGGCCGGTATTGCTGTTGCAGTGCTGACGGTGTAGCGTAACCCAGCCTGGTCATTACCCTGCTGGCCAGGCGCTGCATGCGGGCAAACCAGCCTTCGCCGTATTCCAGTACATTGGCCTCGGATGATTTGACGTTGATAATGCCTTTTCTGGGTAAAGAACAGCTATCCCAGATTGCGCATGCCTGTTCGGCACCACCATATTGGCGCAATACCCATTTTTGCCAGTTCTGCTGCAACTGGCGTTCATATTCACCGGTCAGGCTATCGAGTTGAGTGCGCTGCCATGCGCCCAGCAGTGAAGATTCATTATTGATTTCTATCATTGCCAGGGCTGGGTCGTCCTTCAATTCCAGCCGTCGCAGCAATTGCTGCACATATTCTGCCTGCAGGCTGATCATGCGAGGTTCAAACAAATGCAGAGGATGGCTGGCAAAAGGCATCTGTTCGCCTGGTGTCATGGGTGTCACCTGATCCACCGCAGGCCGGAACTGGTAACCCACATGCAAGTTCAGATTCACATACAGGCCTTCCGCCTTGAGGGCGTTGATGAAGACACGCAGGCGCAGCAAAGCTGCCTCATTGAAACTGGGGAAGGCTGCTGTCGTCAAAATGCCACGTGGCTGTTCCTGGCTGTCGCTGAGTACGGTATCAAGATGATGCAGACGCACGGCATTGAATCCCAGCCGACGCAGGCGCTGGGCTATTTTGACGGCATCCTTTTCTTCGGGGAAATTGGCAGCATTGGCCAGACTAACACCAAACAGGCGCACGCGGCTATCATCACGGGTACCTGGTTTAACGTCGTGACCAAGACGGAAAAAATGATTACCCTTGACGTACAGACGGTCTCCTGCTTCGAGTGCGTGGTTCATGCCCCCAAAATCGACGACACCAGACAAAGCGTCTTCATTCACTTCAAAAGGATACCAGGCCGATTCCCCCGCCCTGGCAGAAACCGCAACGGCACACCATGCCAGCAAAGAGACCAGCAAACGCAGCAGCATGGCATGAACACGTGAATGGGCAGGAGAGCGGGGAGAAAATTGAAAATACTTCATAGTTTGGGTCGCAACTGACATGGTAACCATTAGAATTAGGACTTACGGAAATTATTCCGGCAAGGGCAATGAAGACCTTACTTTACAGCCACAACACAGCTGGGGCGATTTTGCATGAGCCTTAAATAAGTTCCAAGAATATCGCACAAACACACGACATCAGTATTGAGAAATGCAAAATTTGCCTGTACTGCCCTCCAGCCTGAACCAGTTGGAAACAAATATCGTCAAACTGATGATCGTTCTGTTCGTCATTTTTTCTCTGCTGCCCTATGGTCTGTCATGGGACTATACCGGCTCATCTGCGGTCACCATGGAAGGCTCGCTCACCACCAAATTGCAATGGGGCAGCTTGTTCATTCTGGCAACATTCATACTTTACCGTCACTTGCCAGAAGCCTTGAAAGACATCCGGGCCATGAATCCCTTCCTGGCGCTGGTTCTGATCTGGTGCCTGGCTTCCAGCTTGTGGTCACCACTATCAGCGACCACCTTCAAGCGTGCCATACAGCTATATGGACTGGTAATGATAGGTTTCAGCGTGCAACTGGCCGCCCGCCCGTTGCAACTGATGGTCAATTACGTGCTCTACACCTTGTCGGGCCTGCTGATACTGTCGTTTTTCATGGCAATTGCTGTTCCCAGCATAGGCATTGATTACGAACTGGGCGGCGCATGGCGCGGTGCCCTGTCGCAAAAGAATGAGCTGGGCCAGGTTGCTGCGCTTAGTATCTTGCTGTGGCAAATCAAGTCATGTATAGAAAAAGTCGGGGTACGCAATCTGGCATTGGGCCTGTTATTTTCTTTTTTCATACTGGTCATGAGCAAAAGCTCCACCAGCATGATTATTACCCTGCTGACGACAGGCATGTTCCATCTGTTGCGCAAACGTCATATTTCATCGTCCTATTCATTGACGCGCGCTACCTTGGTCATCACTTGTCTACTGACCATCGCTGTCTACATTTTCTTCATGCAAGAGTCACGCATGCCAACCTGGCAAGAAGCTGCGTCACCCGTTGCCAGCCTGTTTGGTAAAGGTACGGACCTGACTGGTCGCACCGATGTCTGGCAACTGGTCTGGCTGGAAATCAATAAACATTACCTGATTGGACTGGGCTACGGCGCATTCTGGCTCGGGCCAGACAGCCTGTCGCAATTTGTGATTGATGCACTGCACTGGATACCCTTGCAGTCACACAATGGCTATCTGGATATTCTGAATGAACAAGGCCTGATCGGTTTGATACTGGTGATACTGACGCTGCTGACACAGGCTGGTTTTCTGGTCACACTGGCCCGCCTTGATCGCCAGCAGGCCGCATTCTGGTCCGCCATGCTGACGGTGGTGGTGATTACCAATTTTACGGAAAGCAGCCTGTTCCGTGGTTTTGTATTCCAGAATGTGTTTTTTATCTTCAGCCTGATTGCCGTCAGTTCTGCCACCAGAAGGTTAAAGCAGGCCAAAGCGCAATCAGCTTAACAGTTTGCGCCCCATTGCCTGGAAGCGCTGTTCGATATAACGATAAGACAGGTGCGATAGCAACCACGAAAACACAGTCACCGCCAGCAAGCGGATCAGGGCAGAAGCCCCAGGCATATACCAGGCGACGACACCTATCACTAGCCAGTGATACAGATACAGGGAATAGCTGATCCTTCCCACATACACTACCGGTGGCCATTGCAGGAAACTGTTGAAATAATTGCGTGAAAACATCAATGTCGCAAACATTAGAAACAAGGCCATGCCCTGTAACGAATAGCGCAATGATTCCCGGAAATTTTCGTCACGGATGGCAAGGCTGATCAACATGATAACGGCTCCTGCTGCAAAGCCACGCCAGGTATTCAGGCGAGCAAACAGCTGGGGGTAACGAACCATCACCAATGACAGGCAGACGCCATACAGAATCGAATCAGCACGTGTATCTGTCGCCGTATAGATGCGGTAATGCGGTAGATGATCGAGACCTATGCCATACACCAGGTAGCTGCGCCAAGTCAGCATCACCAGCAAGATGGTAACAATGACACCCAGAAAACGCCTGGGCGCACCAGCAAAGATCATAAAAAGAAAAGGAAACACAAAATAGAAATGCTCTTCCACCGCCAGCGACCAGGTAATGGCAAGGGGTTGCTTGATCAACTCACCACTGAAGGTGGAATAAATACCGTAATAATTGGCAAAATACAGAAATACCGCTGCCGGTTCAGTCCATGTCCAGACATCACCAACCAGTGACATCAACGTCACCGAAATACCCACAAACAGCAACAGGGCCGGTGTCAGGCGGAACAGTCTGCGCACATAAAAGTGACGTACATTGATGCCACCCTTTGCATCCCATTCAGACAACATGAGTTTGGTGATGATAAAGCCGCTGATAAAAAAGAAAATGGTAACACCCAGACCACCAGGCACAACATGCCCAAAGCCTGCATGCGAAAAAAACACCATGGCAATGGAAACAGCGCGCAAACCATCGAGCGCCTGTAGGCGATGCTGGGAATGGCTACTCATGACTTGCCTGCCCCAGCCTGACTGCCATAGGCATGCGACGCCTTGCCCCAGAAATAACTGAGCTTACCCAGTTGGGACGCTGCAATTCGCAACCAGGCAAATGTCTTGAGGGGTTTGACAGGCAGGCATAGCAAGGCGAATAACAGTGCAAGTACAAACTGCACGCAGGCGCGGCCACTCAATATGATGGCCGAACGCAGTCTTTGCATGCCAGACAGCATCGCCAGTTCGGTACGGATAAATAATTGCCCGGTACGATAAGAGCGCTGTAGCAACCACTTCGCCGTTGCCCGGTCTGGCGGAATATATTCACTGGCCGGTGCTTCATCACACCACACCATGACTGCCCCCATTGCATCGAGCCGCCGGAACAGCATGGTATCTTCACCACCGGTGGTACCAAAAGCAGGATCAAACGGGCCGACACCTCCCTGCTGGCTTGCTGTCAATCGTTGCAGCAAGACATGCCTTATCAGCACATTGCCGCTACGCGCATCACGATGGTCAATGCGGGTGCCGGTAGGCAAGCGCCGGCGGTCAAAATAGCCACCCCGGCGTATCCAGTCTGGCGTGGTTTCGGCATAGTCTGGCAATACCGGTGCAAACACCACATCGGCATTGTGTGCGAGCTGTGCGGCCAGTAATTGCTGCAACCAGGTGGATACCGGTACTTCATCATCATCGATCATGACAATCCAGTCCCCCTTTGCAGCGGCAATGGCCGCATTGCGTGCCAGAGAAATATTGGGATTGGCGAGATTGACTGTGGTCAGGCTGCCAGCAAACAGTTGGCCCATTTCTGCCAACACGGCAGAGGCAGATTGCGCGGGGTCATTGTCGACGACGATAACTTCGACACTGTGCTCTGTCGCCTGATCCCAGACGGCCTGCAATAAACGACGCAGCAGGACTGGCCGCTTGTAGGTGCAGATGCAAATACTCAGATCAGTCATGAGACTTAATGTTTACGCCGGAACATGCGGGACAACAGACGATACATCCATGAAAACGGAGCCAAACCAGATGCGCCGTCATCCTCGTGCTGATTGTAGATCGTGCCCAATACCTCAACGCCAGCAGCCAGCATATCAGCCTTGGTCTGGCGCAGTTCGTCAATATAGGTATGATCTGTGCGAGCCAGCAGCAACACACTGCCCGTCTGATGCGCGACCATCTGTGCATCAGACGCTTTCGACGCCGCATGAGTATCAATCACAAAGGCATCAAACTGATCACTGCAAGATTCCAGCAATTCACGGATGCGTGGTGCACGTAAAATTTCCAGCGGATTCGGTGGTTGCGGCCCGGCAGGCAGCAAATGCAGGTTGGGCATGAGTTGAATCAAAGCATCGGGCAGGCTGATGCGCCCCGCCAGCACAGACGAAAGACCATCTGGCTTGCCGAGTGAAAAATACTCATGCAGGCTGCCACCGCGTAAATCTGCGTCGATCAATAAGGTGCGTTTACCCACCTGCGACAAGGCGATGGCCAGGCTGGCAGCCATATAGCTTTTACCATCACCGCTGGCGGCGCTGACCATGGCGAGTTTAATTTTTTCCTGAGCACTGAATTTCAACAGTAGTTCACTGCGCAGGCGCCGGATTTCTTCCGCTTCTTTGCTAAAGGGGAAATAAAAGAATTTCAGCGAAGGGTCGGCACTGCCATTGATCAGGCTTTTGGTCGAATAACCAAATTGTTCGCCCAGGGCCTGATCCAGTTGCGCCTGGGTCAGGTAACCCAGCGCCAAGGCGGAATCGCCAAAGCGCAGTTTTTTTTCTTTTTGTAGTTGGGCAACCTGATCGATTTGCTCAGGTGTGAGTAAGCCTTTTTGCAAAAACAGTTCGCCCAGTCGCCCTATCTTGGAGACATTCTGCACTTGAGTTTCAGCTTCACGCATGCATACCTCGCTCAAGCTGTTGTGGGGCATCGCTACCACTCAATTTCTCGTCAAATCCTATTTTTGCCATCACAGGCTCATCAAATTCACGTTCCAGATCTTCCAGGCAGCGCACCCGTCGGTTCATCAATTCCAGCAAAAATGCCAGACCAAAGCCGAATACCACGCCCGCCAGCAAACCAAACACCAGATTGTTGCGCAGTAAAGGTTTGGAGTGTTTTTCCGGAAGCTCGGCCCATTGCATCACCGATGCATTGGAAATAGATACATTACTGGTCATCAGCAATTCGTCAAATTTTTGTATCGCGGCATTGTAAATTTTTTGTACGCTATCAAGCTGTCGTTGATATGAACTGATGACATCCCTGTGTTTTTTATTCTCAAAGGTCTTTTTCTGGTAGTTGGCGATATCTGCTTCGATGACTTTTTCTTGCTGCAACAGACGCCCTTCTGCGGCACCGAGCATCTCGAATGCGGTTGCAGATTCTCTTTGCAGCTTATCCATCAGCGCCTGACGCTCATCCTGGATGGCGATATATTTCGGATGACGCACACCCAGCGTGATCTTGGCATTTGCCATTTGCGTATCCAGAGAAATCAGCGCCGCCTTGAGGCCGGAAATATGTCCTATACCGGCAATTTCAGGGATATCTGACTCAGGATTACCCTGCTTCACCAGTTTTTCCAGTGATTGTCGCTTGGCCTGCGCCTCGACCCGCTGCAACTGCACGTCAACCAGACGCACGCTGAGGGCATTCATCTGTTTCGATTCAAGGTCGGCTCTTTCGTCGACATCCACGATCTGATATTGCTGCTGATACGCTGTAAGTTTCGTTTGCAACTCATCAATCTGCCGGCTCATGGATTCCAGTTGCGCATTGTACTGATCACGCCTGGCCCTGGCGGGTGCGTTCATCATTTCCAGCGACAAATCGATGTAGGCCTTGACCACTGCATTGGCAACGTCTTTGGCATGTCTGGGGTCGCTGGATGAATACTGGATTTCGATCACACGGCTATTCTTATGCGGGGCAACATCGGTATTCCTGACGATGGATTCCGCCAATGCCCGCAGGCCGCGCTGTTCACCATAGCGCAGGATAAATTTCTTGCCTTCGGGCGTTGCCTGCAAACCCAGTACCTGTATCACTCTTTCAGCAACCTGCACGCTTTTGATGACATCGAACTGGGTCTGCAAATAACTTTCGTCCTGCATGGGATGAAACTGGCGACCACTGATCGGGTCATTCATACGGTAATCGATGAAGATTTCTGCGCTCGCCACATAGGTCTTGGGTAGCAACAGGCTGGCAACAACCGCACCAGCTACTGCCACCACCATCACAAACGCAATCAATAACTGACGCGCACGCAGCATTGCCCCGATCTGGGCAAAGGACAATACCAACTCACTGGGGGATGTTCTCATTTTACGCTTCAGAATATCCGTTCGTTGATAAACACGACATCGCCTGGCAACACGCCATCCATAATGCTGGCCGCCACCTCGCGCACTTCACCACCGGGCATTTTTCGATAAATGATGATGCGGCGCACTGAGCCCCTGTCGGTCACACCGCCACCGATAGACAGTACACGCATGACGTTCAAGTCTTCTTCCATCGGGTACATACCGGGCTTGCGCACTTCGCCATACACGTAAAAGTTTTTGATCTGCGGCACGAAGAGCACATCATTCGGCTGGATTTTTTGTGCCAGCTCAGGCGCAAGCCTCACTGCATCCAGTTCCAGCTTGATGGATGAGTATTCACGCAATTCCGACGCTGGCTTGCCAGGTTCACGACGCAATATACGCAGGTTTTTTTCGGCTTTTTGCGAGACGCCACCAGCCAGGCTCAATGCCTCAAGTATGCTGATTTGTCCCTGCAAAGGGTAACGACCGGGACGCAAGACTTCGCCCAACACAGAAAAAGTTCTGCTGAGCTGCTGTATCACTTTGATGGAAACCTTGGGATTTTTGATGTACTGTCCCTGTTCCAGCTTTTTCGAAAACACGGCAGCAATTTCCGTTGCTGTACGTCCTTTCACCTCTACCGTTCCCACCAGGGGCAAGGTAATCACACCACTTTCGCCCACCGTCACATCGGCAGTCAGGTCGGGCTGACCAAATACGGTGATCAATAACTGGTCGCCCTCGCCGATGACGTCACTGGCGGCTTCTGGTGGCAAGTCTGCGGCAGAAATAACCACTGAAGGTTTTGGGTCTGCCTGCGGCACTTGCAATAAACGATTTTCCAGCTTCAAACCTGTTGCTGATTCAGGAACATTTTCCTGCGCCATTGCCGGTGCCGCAATGGCAACTGCCAATACAGCTACGGCTGTGGCAACTCGACAGACTGTTATTTGCCGAAAATCAGAAAAAATGGACCAGATTGGCATCATGCATTCAAGCTTTTACATAAAGAACTTCATTTTATATTGCAATAGTAAGAATAGATGCAAATTTTTGTCAGGACAACAAAACTCAAACCAGGACTGGCATATCGGCTATATTGATATTGTCATTTAATAACAAAAATTAACCTTTATTGAATTGTGAGCAACTCAAAGCTAAGTTAACATTCGACAATAGCCCGAAAGATATCTATGCACACACCAAGTCCTCCATCATCAAGCAATGCCGACAGGGTGGTCCCTCTGGTCATCATTGCGCCCGTTCGTGATGAGGCAGACCTGATCAGACTGACGCTGGATTCCATGGTAGCGCAGACCGTCAAGCCGGTGGAGTGGATCATTGTAGACGATGGCTCGCAGGACGGCACCGCAGACATCGTGCGTGAATATGCAGAAAAATACAGCTTTATCCGCCTGGTGCAACGTCCTGACCGGGGTTTTCGCAAGGTGGGCGGTGGTGTCGTAGCCGCCTTTAAATTTGGTATCACGCAAATCCAGCATCAGGACTATGAATATATCGCCAAACTGGATGGCGACATGTCATTTGGCCCACGCTACCTGGAACTGATGTTCCGGCAATTTGCACAAGACCCCAAACTGGCGGCTGTATCCGGCAAAGTCTTCCGCGAAGAAAACGGGCAAAAAATCGAAGAGCACATCATAGACGAGCATGTGGCCGGGCAATTCAAACTCTACCGCCGGGTCGCTTTTGAAGAAATCGGTGGTTTTGTCGAAGAAGTGCTGTGGGATGGCATTGATGTCCACACGGCACGCATGAAGGGCTGGACAACCCTGAGCTTTTTCGACAGCGATGCCATACTCATGCATCACCGCCTGATGGGTTCATCAGACAAGAATGTGTATCGTGGTCGCCTGCGCTGGGGGCGCGGTATCTGGTTCATGGGTTACCACCCCCTGTATGCATTGGCATCCGGCATATTTCGCATGCGTGAAAAACCCTTTGTGATCGGCGGCCTGCTGATCATCGCCGGTTACATAGGCGCTGCCATCAAGGGCGCACCGCGCTACGACAACATGGAATTCCGACAGCATCTGCACAGGTGGCAGCTTGGGCAGATCAAGAATCTGTTTGTCAGGCGTAAGAGTTGATCCGATATTTATCTGTACCATCCGTACTATCCGCAATTTTAACCGGCCCCTGATATTGTGACTTCATCTGCGTCGGCTTCAAAGCATCGGATAAATGGCTAAATTATGGCTCGATTAAATACTACCGATAACACTGGCATCCATGGTTAATGCGTCATCAGCTTCAAATCCCTCACAGCCCGCGCAAGTTCTGACTGCGCTGACCGGCGTCGCCTTCGCCGCGACCATTTATCTGACGCTGTTTGGCATCATCATCTATTCCGAGCATGCCGATCCAGACATCTTTGGCGTACGCATGCTGATCGCGACACTGGCCAGTATCATCTTGTTTTCCAGTCATCAGATGCTCAATACCCTGCAAGAAAAACGTCTGCTGACGGTTTTCCCCAGTATTGCCGCACGCTGGTTCGTGGTGTTCATGATCGTCGTGCTGAGTGCCTATGTCGACAAGACGTCGGAACAACTGTCACGTGCGGTAATGCTGACCTGGCTGTTGGTTACCCCTTTCAGCCTCACCTGCACCGCCCTGTTCATGCGCAGCATCGCGGTGATTTACTACTCCAACCCGTCCAGGCGCCGCAAGGCGGTCCTGATCTGGTCTAATTCCGCCTGCGCAGACCTGGTTGAATCGCTACGCAGGACTCCTTTGGCAGCGATTGATGTGGTCGGTTTTTTTGATAACCGGAATGAATCCCGCCCTCCCAGTAATTTGAGACGCCTGGGAGATTTGAGTGAAGCCACGGACTGGATCGTCGACCAGGAAACCGGCCATGCGAATGTGGACGTCGTTTTCATAGGCATGAATACCAAAGAACCACCGGAGCTGGCGGAAATTATCGCGGTTCTGGAAGACAGCACGGTATCCACTTATTTTGTGCCGGAATCGCTGATCTTTGGCATGCCCGGCATACAATTGCGTGAGCTGGCAGGTCGGCCAGTACTGGCATCAACCGAAACTCCCTTCATCGGACTGGCTGCACTTCCGAAACGCCTGCTGGATTTATTTGGCTCTTTGTTTGGACTGATCGTGCTTTCACCGGTATTGCTGATGATCGCCATAGGGGTAAAACTGGGGTCCCCTGGTCCGGCGCTGTTCAAACAAAAACGCTATGGCATAGCCGGACGCCCCATCAATGTATATAAATTCCGCAGTATGCGCCAAACATCGCCCGATGCGCCGGTGATACAGGCGAAAGCAGGCGATCCGCGTGTCACGCCATTTGGACGTTTCTTGCGCCGCACATCACTGGATGAACTGCCGCAGTTATTCAATGTCTTGCGTGGTGAAATGAGTCTGGTAGGGCCGCGCCCGCACGCCATTGAACACAATGAACTGTACCGCAAACTGGTGAGTGGCTATATGTTCCGTCACAAAATCAAACCCGGCATCACCGGCTGGGCGCAGGTTAACGGCTTGCGTGGCGAAACAGAAACGCTGGAAAAAATGGAAGAACGCATAGACTATGACCTGTACTATATACAGCACTGGTCAATCTGGCTGGATATCGTAATTATCTGGCGCACAATGAAAGTCGTACTTGGCGATAAAAACGCATATTGAAAACGGCATCAGGCTTTGGTCTGACGCCATTTGCGTAATTGCTGCCCCAGGCTGGATTGTTTCAAAAACTGCTTGCTGCGATACACACCGGCCTGCGCCATGGCTATCACGGCTGGCGAGCTGATCGCCCCTTCACACAAGGCATTTGCCCCGGTGGCAAAACGCAATTTATACGCCTGATCACCTCTACCCAGGTCAATCGACGTCAAGCCCAGTTGCGCCGCATGTTTTGCGCATTGCGCCAGGATGACAAGGCCAGGTGAAAATTCTGCGTAGGTCGTGTCATACCAGGGGAACCAGTAATGCAGTACTTTCTCTGAACGCATGCCGAAATGTGCGGCAATCAGTTTGTCCCCAGCATGAAGGGTAGATAGCATACCGGCAAACCCAGGTTCATTGGCGAGCCGGATTTCTTCCAGCACTTGGCATACCCAATCCACCCGGAAGATGTCATGCGCCGCACCGACAGTACGCTCAAACTGCTGGCTTTTACCCTTTAGCAAAGTCTGGTAATCACCCAGATCGCTGCTTTGCATTTCAAAGCGCAATTCACCATATTTTTTAGTCAGTTTTCGTTCATTGGTCGCTACCTTCTTCATCAGCGACGCATCTCTTTTTTCTGACAGGCGCTGCACATAGGCATCATAGCCACCCGTCAAATCCAGGGTATGAGACTGGCTTTCTATCCACGCATGGTGTTTAAAATCGGTAAATTCAACCGGCATGTGGTTAAAACCAAAGTGCCTGCACTGCATGGCCTTCAATACATCCGTCATTTTCCAGTTTTGCGAGAGCAGGCGCACCGGCCCCTGATAATCGGATAAAAAGTCACCTATGGATACTGCACGCGATGCAGTTACTGCATGAAAAGGCCAGATGCCGGTAAGGCGATGATCTTCTTCACACAACAAAACCCTGGCATCTGCGCGGGCATGGCCGGCGATAGCGGCAAAGGCGGGGTGATAATACGGGCTGTCGTACATCTGACTACTGTGGCGCAGCGCCATCCATTGCCGCAGCACTTCCGGATCCAGTTCGCTGGTCTGAATCAGGCTGAATTTCATTGCGCAGACTCCGCCACTGCAAAGTAGTCGTGCAGCGTCGTGCGCAAACCGTTTTCTATACTCTGATCTACCAGGCTGGACAAGCTGCTGCGCCGCGCCGCATCAAACACGAACAGGCGGTATACGTCAGACAGATGCAGGCTGGCAGGATTGAGCAGCAAGATCCACAACTCGGCACCGGCTTCATTCTTGCGCAACCAGAAACGACTTCTTGATGTCGTGGTATTTGCATTCACCCGTGCCACCCAACCGGCTTCAGACATGCGTTCCAGCAAGCCTTCAATTTCATCGATACCAAGGCGGGTTTCGGTACGAATGGCATTCACATTGACGGCGGCACCCGCATCTGCCGTGCGTGCGTCAACCAGCACTTTCAAGATGCAGACAGCATCTTCAAATGCGCTACCCGGCGTAGGCACATGCCACCAGCGTTCAAACTTCACGACAGGCAAGGCAGCGGCAATCACCGCACCGATCAGAATAATCAGCCAGGACACATAAATCCAGACCAGAAAGATAGGTACGGCAGCCAACGCCCCATACACGACGGTATAGGTGGGAAATTGAATCACAAAACTGGCAAAGATGCGCTTGGCAATTTCGAAGGCGATACCGGCAAACAGGCCTCCCCAGACCGCATCACGCCATTCTACCGAGCGATTTGGCACGATCAGGTATAACAGGGCAAAAGCACCAGTGGTAAATGAAATCGACGTAATGGTATACAAGACACCGCCGATAAAAGGCACGGAGCCCACTACCCCTGTGGTTGCGGTGAAGATGTAAGACGTGGATGTCAGTGAAACGCCAACCAGCAAAGGCCCCAGCGTTACAATGGCCCAATACACCAGCAATCTTTGCAAAAATGGTCGCGAACGCTTGACCTGCCAGATCTGGTTAAAGGACTTGTCTATCATTGCCATGGTGGTAAGGGCAGTCACCATCAGGGCCACGCCACTGATGGCAGAAACACGGGTTGCCTTGGTGGCAAATTGTGTCAGATAACCAAGAATGGTGTTGGAAATCCCCTTAGGCATCAGACTTTGAATAAAATACGCTTCCAGCGATGTACGGAAAGTATTAAACAAGGGAAAAGCAGTAAAAATAGCAAGTGCGACGGTCAGAATCGGTACCAGTGCAAGCACGGTGGTAAAGGTCAGACTACCGGCAACTTGCGGCAAGCGCCCTTCTTGCAGGCGTTGCAGGGCGAATTTGAACAGATTGAGTATTTGTTTCCACGACAGACCACGCATAGTTTTTGCTGCTTGAAATAAAAGTGCCCTCTATTTTATTGAGGGTCAAAGAATAAAGACTCATATAATACAAGCATGACTACACAAGAACTCACGATTTTGGTTTTATTTTATTCCCGGCACGGCAATACCAGGAAAATGGCCGAGCTGATAGCCCAGGGTATAGAAAGCGTACCTGGCTGCAATGCCCGCCTGCGCACCGTGCCTGCGGTCTCCACGGTTGCTGAAGCCACAGCACCTGATGTGCCGGCAGAAGGCGCACCCTATGTCGAATTGTCAGACTTAAAAGAATGTGTAGGCCTGGCACTTGGCTCGCCTACCCGCTTCGGCAACATGGCCGCTGCCATGAAATACTTTCTTGACGGCACTGCCGCCGACTGGTTGTCTGGGACACTCAGCGGCAAACCGGCCTGCGTATTCACCTCTACCGGCAGTCTGCATGGCGGCCAGGAATCTACCCTGCTCAGCATGATGCTGCCATTGATGCACCATGGCATGCTACTGCTTGGCCTGCCTTACAGCCATCCGGAGTTAATGACCACCTCGACTGGCGGCAGCCCTTACGGCGCAACGCACTGGTCCGGCAAGGATGGCACACTGCCGCTGTCGGAAGATAGCCGCAAGCTGGCCATTGCATTGGGTAAGCGTCTGGCCGAAACCAGCCGCAAATTGCAGGCCGCGACATGAGCACGACACGCGCCGCACCTTACTACCTGCTAGCATCTGCAAGCCTGATTGCCCTGTTCATACTCTGCCTGCTATGGGAATGGATCATTGCACCCTTGCGTCCCGGTGGCTCGTGGATGGTGATGAAGGCATTTTTTCTGCTGATCCCACTACGCGGCGTACTGAAAAAAGACAACTACACCATGCAATGGTCATCCATGCTGATATGGTTGTATTTTACTGAAGGTATCGTCAGGGCCACCAGTGACAAGCTTGCACTGTCTGCCATGCTGGCCTGGGGTGAAGTGGCACTGTCGTTGATTTTCTTCTTTAGCACGATTTTTTATTTGCGCCCTCTGAAAAAAGCGGCGAAAGCACTGGCAAAAACCAAGGCCGCCGAACAGTGATGCAATCTGATATACATCTACAACCCGCTACCTGCGATGACGGACAGCCATGAACTCCGGATTTCTTGCTTCCTGCGCACAGATCATAGGTCAGAACCATGTGCTGACCAGCGCATCTGATCAGCAAGCCTACCTGACCGACTGGCGCCACCGTTATACCGGCAAGGCGATGGCGGTCTTGCTACCCGCAACTACGGAAGAAGTGGCAGCACTGATGGCCTTGTGCGCGCAACACCGCATTCCCTGTGTGCCTCAAGGCGGCAATACCGGCCTGGTGTTGGGCAGCGTGCCAGACCAGACCGGTCAGTCGGTTATTCTTTCACTCAAACGCATGAACCGTGTGCTGGCAGTGGATGTCAACAACAATACCATGACAGTGCAAGCAGGCTGCCTGTTGGCAGATGTGCAGGCAGCAGCAGAAGCGCATCAGCGCTTATTTCCCTTATCACTCGCGTCCGAAGGCAGTTGCACCATAGGCGGCAACCTGGCAACCAATGCCGGCGGCACCGCAGTGCTACGCTACGGTAATAGCAGGGAATTATGCCTGGGGCTGGAAGTCGTCACGGCAAAAGGCGAAGTCTGGAATGGCTTGCGCAGTCTGCGCAAAGACAATACCGGCTATGACTTGCGGGACTTGTACATTGGCGCCGAAGGCACCCTTGGCATCATCACCGCCGCAGTATTGAAACTTTTTCCGCAACCACGTGCCAGCCTGACAGCACTGGCTGCAGTACCCTCGGCTGACGCTGCATTGCAATTGCTGAATCTGGCACGCAGTGACCTGGGGCCGACACTGACAGGTTTCGAATTAATTTCCGATTTCAGTTTGCAACTGGTGCTGAAACATTTTCCACTGCTGAAAAAACCGCTGGACAGTAACAGCCCGTATTACACTCTGCTTGAAATTTCTGATCATGAATCGGAAGAACATGCAAATGGCCTGCTGGAGAGCGTGCTGGCAAAAGCACTGGAACAGTGTCATGCAAGCGATGCCGTCTGTGCCACTTCCATCAGTCAGTCAAAAACCTTGTGGCAATTGCGTGAAAACATCTCTGCTGCACAGGCGATGGAAGGCAAGAATATCAAGCACGATATTTCGCTCCCCATTTCAGATATACCCGCCTTTATCGGTATGACCGATGCCGCCCTGCACGCGGCCTTCCCCGGATGTCAGATAGTTTGCTTTGGCCATCTGGGCGACGGTAATCTGCATTACAACGTATCAGCACCCGCAGCCATGCGCGATGTGGACTTCATTCAACAGCAACAGGCGATCAACCGTATTGTGCATGACAGAGTGCATGGCCTGAACGGTTCAATTTCAGCCGAACACGGCCTGGGTATGCTTAAACGGGAAGAAATTACCCTGTATAAATCGGCACTGGAATTATCTTTGATGCGCAACATCAAAGCAGCATTGGACCCGGATAATTTAATGAATCCGGGCAAACTGATTTAAGCAGATTTAGCATCAGCAAATCAAATTGCAGCCAATAAAAAACGGGGCTAATGCCCCGCTACGAAACGCTTACTGATGCCCCAGTCGCCGCATGTTTTGTGAACGCAGACCATTGCCTGGCAAGGAAGCCGCACTTTCTATTTTTAGCTCTCGTGGCAACTGAAAGACGCTGACTGCTTTTGTCAATTCTCCTGCCTGCTCTTCCATGCTTTCTGCCGCCGCTGCAGCCTGTTCTACCAGGGCCGCATTCTGTTGCGTCATTTCATCCATTTGCGTAATCGCCAGGTTCACCTGTTCTATACCTGAACTCTGTTCCTGGCTCGCCGCCGTGATCTCGCTCATGATGTCTGCCACATGCTGAACGCTGGTGACAATTTCATCCATGGTCTTGCCTGCTTCATCCACCAGCTTGCTACCCTGGTCTACCTTATCCACCGAATCACTGATGAGCGACTTGATTTCTTTGGCGGCACTGGCACTGCGTTGCGCCAGGTTGCGTACTTCGGCCGCTACCACGGCAAAACCACGGCCCTGCTCACCTGCCCTGGCGGCCTCTACCGCTGCATTCAGGGCCAGAATATTGGTCTGGAAGGCAATCCCGTCAATGACGCCAATGATGTCTACGATCTTGCGTGAACTTTCCTTGATGGAACCCATGGTACTGACCACCTGCCCCACCACCGCACCACCTTTAACCGCCACACCTGATGCCGATACCACCAGTTGATTGGCCTGCCGCGCATTATCGGCATTTTGCCGGACGGTGCTGGTCAGTTCTTCCATGGAACTGGCAGTTTCTTCCAGCGAGCTGGCTTGCGACTCGGTACGGCTGGACAGGTCTGCATTACCCGATGCAATTTCTTGCGAGGCAACGGTAATGGTTTCAGTGCCAACCTTGATTTTAGAGATGGTCGTGAGCAGGTTTTCCTGCATTTTGCTCAGTGACCGCAGCAAATCACCTATTTCATCCGTGCCTGTTATGGTCACTACATTAGTCAAATCGCCATGCGCAATCTGATCGGCAATCACGACTGATGATTTGATAGGACCGGAAATAGTTCTGGCAATCAACCAGGCAGCGATAGAACCTATCACAATAATTAAAATACCGATAATTAACATACCAGCTCTGGCGCTTTTGTAATTATCTACAGACTCATCATAGGCGGATTTCATGGCCTTATGCTGTTGCAGGGCCAAATCTCCCAGTGACACCATCCATTTTTCGTTAGGAGCATTGAATTCTGTCTGCAAGACCGACGCTGCATCAAAATAATTACCTTCACCAACCAGACCTTTGATCTTGTTGGCAATGGCCATCACCTGGCGCTTTTGCTCAACCGAATTTTGCAGCGTACTTTTGCCTTCGTTGTCATCTATCAGTTTTCTGGCAGCATTTTCCAACAGATCATAATCTTGCAGTATCTTCGTCAGTCGTTTGGTTTCCCGTTCTGCTTCGGCCAAGTCGCTCGGAGAGGTCATTTTTCGCAACACCAATGCCAGTGCCCTGCCCTGTTCACGCATATCGGTTGCAGCATCCAGGCTGGCGACCTTGGTATTAAAAATATAGTTGGTTGAGCCTTGCAATTGACTCATGCGGAACAAGCCCAGCACCAGCAAGCCTGAAGCAAAAAAAATCACCAGACCAAAACCCAGGGCAAGACGACCACTAATTTTTAAGCGTAATAATTGATTCATACATTTCCCTGAATATCCAACACTGGAACGGAGGTTGAAAATCAGTACACCATGAACAAGCCATGTCAACTGACCCGGCCTTAACAGAGGCTACATGTGCACTAATTCCTAGCCTGCCCTGATAACGACAAGAACAAAATATTGCAGAAAAAATATCTTCAAAAAGCCATGAGTAACAGCATTTGACCGAGCCAACAAAGGGAGGAAGGCATGACAGAAAAGCGACACGCAGTTTGATAGGCCGGGCCTGCTGTTCAATGCAAGGTGGCAGGAAAACTGGTTCTGCGTACCCATAAAATCAAACGGCCCCGCACGGACCAATCTATGCCGACATGAATCATGTCCCCTGAAATTATTATGTAATTCCCTGCGCAGCAAGCAACAGCGCTTTCATAAAGTATAGCTGAAACCTTACAGACGCAAATGAAGAGAACATGACGAATTGCAACATGAGGGACATAAACAACAGCCGGAATAAAATGTCGCTGCACCTCAGATCAAAAACATGCAAACAGAACAAACAGATCAGACATCCGATGACCACCTGTTACTGATGTATTGAAGCCGATAGAAGACGTACACTATGTCCCTGAATGGACTGTGCGTCTGCACCATAAACTACTTACCATGCACCTATTTATGAAATGAATTCTAAATAATCGAGACCCGGCCAGCTCAAGCCAGGCAAGTGAAGGTGTCCAAGCGCAAGCAGAAACTGGAACAAAGCATGTTCCAGCGGTTAACTCAGATTGATCTTTGATTGACACGCCGGGACAATTCTTCCGCAGTCTCCTTGCGCTCGCTGTAGCGATCAACAAGATAAGGGGCAATATCTCGCGTCAGAAGTGTGAATTTCATCAATTCTTCCATCACATCAACCACACGGTCATAATAGGCGGATGGCTTCATGCGGCCTGCATCATCAAATTCCATGAAGGCTTTTGCGACAGACGACTGGTTGGGGATGGTGATCATACGCATCCAGCGACCCAGTATACGCAACTGATTGACCGCATTGAAAGATTGCGAGCCGCCAGACACTTCCATTACCGCCAGCGTCTTGCCCTGAGTTGGCCGCACAGCCCCGACTGAAAGAGGAATCCAGTCTATCTGTGCCTTCATGATACCCGTCATCGCACCGTGGCGCTCGGGTGAAGTCCAGACCATACCTTCAGCCCATTGCGCCAGTTCACGCAATTCGACAACCTTGGGATGGCTATCTGGCGCGCCATCCGGTAGTGGCAAACCATGTGGATCAAATACCCTTACCTCACCGCCCATGGCTTCCAGCAGGCGTGCCGCTTCCAGCGTCAACAACTTGCTGTAGGAGCGTTCACGCAAAGAGCCGTACAGCAGCAGAAAACGTGGTGCATGCGTCGATGCGTCAGTTGCTCTGAGTTTTTCTGGTTTTGGCAACTTAAACAGTTCAGCATTCAGTGCAGGCAAATCAGGCAGGCTTGTGGACACGTTGGCCCTCCTTATCTATGACTTTCTCACCATCTTCCTTGGTAAATTCACCCAATTGCGGCAGCGGCAGGATATCCAGTACCTCCTCCGATGGACGGCAGAGTCGCGTTCCCATGGAAGTCGCAACAATAGGACGATTGATCAGGATGGGATGCGCCATCATGAAATCAATCAACTCATCATCGGTCCATTTGATGTCATCAAGATTAAGCTCTTCGTAAGGCGTGCCTTTTTTGCGCAATAGCGCCCGTACTGGCGTACCCATGGCGGCGATCAGCTCCACCAGTTTGTCTCTGCTGGGTGGATTGATCAGGTATTCGATGACTTCAGGCTCTGTACCAGTATTGCGTATCAGTGCCAGGGTATTGCGCGAGGTGCCACATTTGGGGTTGTGGTAAATGGTAATGGTCATAGGTGTCTGTCAAAAATAATTATTTGCCTGCAAAATCGCCAGGAGCAACCGTACCGGCAACTTTGGCATCTTTGGTTGCTGCCGGATACAGCCAGCAAAATACCAGCGTTGCAGCAGCCGCACCTAGCAACTGGGCAATAATGAAACCCGGCGCATCTGCCGGGCGGATACCGGCAAAGGTGTTGGTCGCCGCCCTGGCCAGTGTAACTGCCGGGTTGGCAAATGAGGTCGAAGAAGTGAACCAGTAAGCCGCCGTGATATAGGCCGCCACCGCAAACGGCGTTGCCGCCGGACGACTACGAGAACAGCCTATGATCACAGCGATCAGGCCGAAGGTCGCAACAAACTCACTCCACCATTGCGACATGCCAGTGCGCGCGTGCTCAGATGCAAAGAACAGCGGGTTTTCAAACATGCCATGCGCGGCAGCCACACCGGCAAAGGCCCCCAGCACTTGTACCAGGATATAGGGCAGCACTTCCTTGCCAGGCATATTCTTCTGAAAAGCTTCTGATAGCGTAACAACAGGATTGAAATGTGCACCCGATACCGTACCGAACATCAAAATCAGGGCAATAAGGCCAGCACCAGTGGCAATCGCATTCGCCAGCAAGGCGATAGCGACATTGCCGCCCGCCAGGCGTTCAGCCATGATGCCAGAACCCACCACCACCGCCAGCAGAAATGCCGTACCCAGACCTTCAGCAACCAGACGTCGTGCAATAGTCATTTCAGGTCGCGCCTATGTGCTCAAGCGCCTGCTTGAACTGCTGCCTGTCGCCCATTAACAAGTACAGCGGCAGTGCCAGGAAAGCCTCAATACGGGCGCGCAACATGCGGTAAGCGGTCATGAAAACGGCATCAATTTTTTTGCCAAGGATGGAGCAGCAAGAGTTGCCAGTGCACAGAAATAAAACGTTCATAAGTCGTTTAAGTAATTTAAAAAAGGATGTGTACCAGGGCGTGTTGCCTATTCAGCAATGCCACATTTTTGCAACTGCAAAGGTGTGCATGGATTACCGCCACAGCAGTTTTCTGTCAAAAAGCCCAGCATCTGGTTCATCGTGGCAATATTCGCTGAATAGATCACAAAACGCCCCGCCTGACGCGACTCAACCAGATCGGCATGCGACAGTTCCTTCAGATGAAAAGAAAGCGACGATGGCGGTATGCCCAATTGCTCACTGATCTTGCTGGCAGCCATGCCTTCGGGGCCCACCTGCACCAGCAAACGAAAAAGTGCCAGACGTGATTCTTGCGCGAGGGCAGCCAATGCCAACAATACGTTTTTTGTTTCCATAGGTTCCAAGAAGATATTTTAATTCTACATTTCCATAATAATGGAAACATCAAACAAAAGTAAAGTAATTTGTGGTCATGGAAACGGCACCAACTGGTCACGCCCTGCTCTTGCCAGATGCAAGCGGCACCTATCAAAATTGAAGCACCTGATACATCAATCTGACTGAAAACAATGGCGTGCATTTAGCCGGGGTCAAAAACTCAGAGGCGAAAATAACACTCGACCAAGGTAAAACGGCTACTTATTGAACAGAGAATGAGCAGCGAAATAATAATGTTTTGCCAAATCGCCGATGCGATTTCATTTATACTTGCAATCCATTCACCAATGTATGTGAATCAGGCTATTTGTCAGTCGATATAGTTCCTAACCCACCAAAACGACGCAATAAGAAGTTACCATGTGCAATATGTAAAAATCTATATTGGCACGCAAAACGCCGTCTTCCAGACCTTAAAATTGTGAAAAAAATCGAATTTATATTAAGTAATTATTTCCAGCTATTTATTTTTGCGTGCAGTTGCTTTGGAATGGGTATTTGGGTGCTTCGTCGTGCGATTGATTTAGTAAAATTTGACGCACTATTTTCTACTGCTTTAACAATTTCGGTAGGAATTGGTGTTCATATTGTCGTGTTGCAGCTGCTCGGATTTTTGGGTTTTTTGACCAAAGCGAACCTGATTGGCCTTATTTCGATAGGCATATTCGGCCTGATATCTCACTACCTATTTTCGCCTGCAAAATTAGCTGCAACCGGTAAAAACTTTAGCGCTGAGCCCATTCAGCCAAAAACACATTGGTTTTTTTATTCGATACTAATCGTATTATTTTTTGAGCTTTTCCTCAGGCCACTTCATCCTCCCACCGCCTGGGACGAAGTGATGTATCACCTTCCCCACGCCAAAGAATGGGCATTAAACGAGAAAATAACGGTTAATCAATGGCTGAGATATCCCTTATTTCCTTTCAATTTCAATCTACTTTATGCCGAAAGCATACTGTTTGATAACGATGTCTTGCCGCATTTGCTTCATGCCTTTTCTGGGCTACTGATTACTATCGGAATACATAGAATCGGGAAAAAATATTTTGATGGCGTAATTGCGAATTTATCCGTTTTTCTGTTCGTAATTTTGGCTTTAGGGCAGTTCAGCAATGCTTACGTTGATCTTGGTCTGAGTTTATTTATTTTTTACGGATTTGTTTGCGTCTTCTTATGGTTTGAAGGAAAAGACGAACACTTAATTTTTATAGGCACTTTTCTTATTGGCGTTGCCGCCGGAATCAAATATCAAGGACTGATGTTTGCGCCATTATTGGCAATAATCGTTTTACTGAAAGAACGACGCCTCTCACGTTTGGCCTTGTTAACTGTTTTTTTCTTGATCCCGTGTTTTTTCTGGTATTTGCGGAGTTATCTGGTTTCAGGAAATCCTGTACATCCACTTGCCGGCCAACTATTCGGATATTGGCAGTGGAATGAACAGGATATGCAACTTCAACTTGCAGATATCAAGCGAGTTGCTGACTGGCCAAACTGGGCCATCTGGCCTTCTGTTGGCGCATTATTTTTTCGTTCAAAATTTTCTTACCCGCCATTTCGTGCGGCGATTCTGATTTCACTTTATACGTTTATTCTCTGGCTTGTCACATCACATTATTCAAGGTATCTGCTGCCAGTGTATCCATTCATGGCGCTACTGACTGCGGTAGTGATTCGTGAGCTCTTTCTTGGCCTTAGAAAACGTATCTACGGCGACAATGCAAAAAATCCATCCAAACGCTCAGAAATAGTAAAAAACAGTCTTTCCATATTTATATTGACAGTACTTTTCGTCGCACTTGTGCCATCTGTCAAAAAACATTGGGAAGAGATTCAGACAACAAATGAAGAGCGCGATAGTTTTTTAAGGAAAGAAATACCTTCTTACGAGATTGCCGAATTTCTTAAGCAACATCCAGAATATCGCTTAGTCCAATTTGGTCTGGAGTCCGATATGTATTACCTTCCAAGAGGGACAATAGGTGATGTTTTTGGGCCTGGCAGATATACAAATTTCAGAGGAATCTCAGGACAAGAGCTGGATAAAAGGATACGGCAATTTGGTGCAAATGCGCTGCTCTTGTCTGATAGCGATGATTCCAGGAAAATCAAAAATACGGATGGCTTTAATGACTATTTCATCCAGATTAAAAGCACACCCAAAGCAGAGTTATATTCACTAAAAAAATAAACTCTTCTAAGGTAGCCTCGTAATGAAGCCAATTACGAGTAAGCTAGAAAATTATGGCACAAGCATATTTATGACATCTCAAGAAAAACAAGTACCAAGTACTCCGCCAATGGCTGACTATTCACATTTGGTAGCAGTACTCATTCCGTGCAAAAACGAAGAATTGGCAATCTCTGAAGTGATCGTTCAGTTCAGGAAAGAGCTCCCAGATGCGGAAATAATTGTCTGTGACAATAACTCAACAGACCGCACAGCCGAAGTCGCCAGAACGGCCGGAGCAAAAGTTTTATTTGAGAGCAGAGCAGGAAAAGGCAATGCCATCCGTAAATTGTTTGGAGCAACAAACAGGGACATTTGCGTCATGGTCGATGGAGATGCAACTTACACCAGTGCAGACATTCATAAATTGATACAACCCGTGATATCCGGGGATGCCGATATGGTCGTAGGACGTCGCGTTACGCCAGAACAGAATCTCAACAAAGCCTATAGAATCGGGCACCAATTAGGTAACCTGTCTTTTAGCTGGGCGATGAGCACTATGTTCAAGTACCCACTGGTTGACGTGTTTTCAGGCTACCGGGTAATGTCAAAACGCTTCGTAAAGTCTTTCCCCTGCCTCTCCTCCGGCTTTGAAATAGAAACCGAACTCACTGTCCATGCTCTCGATTTAGGTTTATCACTTGTAGAAATTGACAGCATCTATGGCTCAAGAACAGATGGATCAGTTAGCAAGCTCAACACATTAAGGGATGGCTCAAGAATTGCCCTGATTCTTTTACATCTGTTTGCACAAGTCAAACCAATGCGGTTTTATGGTTTGATATCGATAGTGTTAGCAGTTGCCTCACTTATACTGGGAATTCCCGTCATACTCGATTTCGTAAAATCTGGACTGGTCCCAAGATTTCCGACGGCCATACTGGCTTCAGCGGTCATGCTACTTTCTGCGCTAACCCTGGGTGCTGGACTAATTCTTGATAGTGTAAGCAGGGGTCGAAAAGAAACAAAACGGCTATTTTATCTTTCATTGAATTAAGGTCTCTGAAGAATGCGACTTAAGACCTTCTTTTCATTCGCCTTGGTTGGCGGAGTGGGATTCATTGTAGATGCTGGTGTGCTATGGCTTCTTAATGCAAAATTTGGAATGAATCCGCTATTAGCGAGAGGCCCATCATTTTTATTAGCAGTCACCGCAACCTGGATACTGAATAGCGCCTTGACGTTTAAATCGCCAGTATATTCATTTTCACGCTGGCTAAATTACACCTTAGCGAATGGTTTGGGATTTTTCGTTAACTTCAGCGTATATGCCGTACTGACCGCAAGTTTCCTTATTCATCCATTGATTTCGTTGGCCATTTCATCCATTACAGCGCTTGCGATTAATTTTATTTTGTCATTGAAATGGGTGTTCCGACGGTAAATCCACAATGACTTCATACCCGTTTGCAATGAACGAATACTGTCTTGGCATATTACGCTAATCAAACGCAAGTCAAAAACAAAAAACCGGACCATCAAGTCCGGTTTTTTTAAGAATCTTTTGGCCTGTCCAGCACGAATCGAACGTGCGACCCCGAGCTTAGAAGGCTCGTGCTCTATCCAACTGAGCTATGGACAGTCTGTGAATTGACCTGTGCTTGCTACTGCACATAAGCGACATGACTACTGCCGTCTATGCTGATTTTACATCACCCAGCAGTTGCAACCAACTGGTCAAAAACTGAAGGCTGAATAGTACATGGTATCGCAGTCAGATTCAAGAATGAATACCTGTCGCGGCCTGTATTTCTCTGCATTTTGTACTGAATTCCTCAGATGGCGGCCGAAATACAATCAGCCAGGCGGCGGGCGGTGCTTGCGGCCACATCGCCATCAGCTGCCTCCACCATGACGCGCACTAGCGGCTCAGTACCGGAGGCACGTATCAGCACGCGGCCGGTGTTACCCAATTCGGCTTCGACTTTCTGTTTTTCGGCCATCAGTCTGTCATTCTTTTGCCAGTCAAAACCTGCGGGCACCTTGATGTTCAGTAATGTCTGCGGGAACAGGGTCAACTGGTCAAAACACTGGTCCAGGCTTTGACCATTGCGTCTTAATGCAGACAGCACTTGCAATGCCGAAACAATACCGTCACCGGTGGTATGTTTGTCCAGACACAGGAGATGGCCAGAACCTTCACCACCCAACAGCCAGCCACGTTCCTGCATTTGTTCCAGCACGTAACGGTCACCGACTTTGGCTCGTACAAATCCCACACCCATTTTCTGGAAGGCGACTTCTACTGCCATATTGGTCATCAGCGTGCCTACCACGCCTTGCACGCTGCCTATGGCCATGCGATCCAGCACCATCAGGTACAGCAACTGATCACCATTGTAGATTTTGCCATGGCGGTCCACCATCAACAGGCGGTCGGCATCGCCATCCAGCGCAATGCCCAGGTCTGCATGGTTGGCACGTACGGCCAGTGCCAGCGCATCTGGTGCCGTGGCGCCAACACCGTCGTTGATATTCAAACCATTGGGTTGATTGCCGATAGCTATCACTTCGGCTCCCAGTTCATGAAACACGTGCGGGGCGATGTCATAGGCCGCACCATGGGCGCAATCGACGACGATTTTCAGGCCGCGCAAATCCAGCTCATTCGGGAAAGTACTCTTGCAAAATTCAATATACCGGCCATTTGCATCGCTCAGGCGGCGCGCCTTGCCCAGTCGTTCTGAACTGACACATTGCATGGGACGTTCCAGCTCTTGTTCTATCGCCAGTTCCACCTCATCCGGCAACTTGTTGCCAGTACCAGAAAAAAACTTGATGCCATTGTCATCATACGGATTGTGCGAGGCAGAAATGACTACACCAGCAGATAAGCGCAAGGCACGCGTCAGATAGGCGACAGCCGGCGTCGGTGCCGGGCCGGACAGCATGACATCCACCCCGGCAGCCGCAAAACCAGCCTCCAGCGAAGCTTCCAGCAAATAGCCGGAAATGCGCGTGTCCTTGCCTATCAGTACGGTGGGGCGGGTATCACCGCTGGCATCTGCCTGGGCCAGCACCTTGCCGGCAGCAAAACCCAGGCGCATGACGAAGTCTGGCGTAATCGGTGCCTGCCCTACTTTGCCGCGTATGCCATCGGTACCAAAATATTTTCTGCTCATTGTATTTTTCTTTTTTAATTGGACAAAGCGTCCCAGACTTTGAACGCATCAACGGTTTCTGCCACGTCATGCACCCTTACTATACAAGCACCACGCTGCTTCGCAGCCAGGGCTGCGGCCAGGCTACCCGCCAGCCTGTTGGGCGCTTCGCGCCCGGTCAGCGCACCAAGCATGGACTTACGCGACACACCAACCAGCAAAGGCAAATCCATGGCTGTCTGCAAGGCCTGAATATGCGTGAACATGGATACATTATGATCCAAAGTTTTACCAAAACCAAAACCCTGGTCAAGGCAGATGCGTTGCCGTTGCACCTGAGCATTAAGCAGCGCCTCTACCCTGGCAGTCAGGAAATGCAGAACCTCCTGATTGACATCTTCATAGTCGGGCTTCAACTGCATGTCGGCCGGCTGATTCTGCATATGCATAACGCATAAACCGGCATCACTTTCAGCCACGGCGGCGACCGCTTCTGCGCTACGAAATCCCCGTATGTCGTTGATCATGTCCGCACCTGCCAGCAAGGCTTCGCGCATGACTTCCGGCTTATAGGTGTCAATGGACAAGGGCTTGCCACAATCACGCAGGGCATAAATGACAGGCATGACACGGCTTAGTTCTTCATCCAGTGATAATGGCACCGAGCCGGGACGGCTGGATTCTCCGCCGATATCGATGATATCTACACCGTCTTGTATCATCTGTTCGGCACGAATGATCGCGCTTTCCAGATTCATGTATTTACCACCGTCAGAAAATGAATCTGGCGTGATATTGAGGATGCCCATTACCAGGGTTCTGGATTGCGCACCTGCTAAAGGGAAGCGGTAACGCCCGCATTGGAAATATTTCATTTTTTAAAAAACTAAGGGTGAGGATTTACCCCACCCTTACTTAATTTATTGATTCAAAACCTGCTCTATTGATTCAAATCCATATAGCGCATGCTGATAACCGCGCAGGCTGACTTACGCCAGCCCGGCTTCATCAGGCTGGTGCGGTTGCATTTGGTGAAATGCCACCAGATGAGTTATCGGACGATGAACGTACATTCGTCTGCCCTTGTTTTGGAGGGCGTGGATCAACACCGTTCATGATGTCATTGACCTGGTCTGCATCGATGGTTTCCCAATCCAGCAAGGCCTTGGTCATGGCTTCGACTTTGTCACGATTTTCTTCCAGCATCTTGCGTGCCAGCGCATATTGCGTATCCAGAATATTACGGATTTCAGCATCCACTTTTTGCTGTGTTACTTCAGAAATCGTTTTGGATGGGCCGCCAAAATAACCTTCGCTCTGACTGTCCTCATACACCATCACGCCCATGCTGTCAGACATACCGAAGCGTGTCACCATGGACCGTGCCAGTTTGGTCGCACGGGAAAAGTCATTCGATGCACCAGTAGACATTTGGCCGACAAAGATTTCTTCCGCAATACGGCCACCGAACAGGATGGAAATTTCTTCCAGCATCTTGTCTTTATAGCCACTGATATTATCATGTTCCGGCAACTGCCAGGTCAGGCCCAGAGCAAAGCCACGTGGCATGATGGTGACTTTATGCACAGGGTCAGCCTTGGGCAACAACTTGGCCACTACCGCATGACCAGATTCATGGTAGGCCGTATTCCTGCGCTCTTCTTCACGCATGACCATGGATTTGCGTTCTGGGCCCATGTAGATTTTGTCTTTGGCATCTTCAAAATCGATCATTTCGACCAGACGCTTGTTGCGTCTTGCGGCAAACAAAGCTGACTCATTGACCAGATTGGCCAGATCGGCACCAGAGAAGCCAGGCGTACCGCGCGCCAGGATATCTGCCTTGACGTCAGCAGAAATAGGCACTTTGCGCATATGCACGTTCAAGATCTGTTCGCGACCACGGATATCCGGCAAGCCGACAGATACCTGACGATCAAAACGGCCTGGGCGCAACAGCGCTTTATCCAGCACGTCTGCACGGTTAGTTGCAGCGATGACGATGACACCTGAATTCGCTTCAAAACCATCCATCTCAACCAGCATCTGGTTCAGTGTCTGTTCACGTTCATCATTACCACCACCCATACCGGCACCGCGATGACGACCAACAGCGTCGATCTCATCAATGAAGATAATGCAAGGCGAATGTTTTTTGGCGTTTTCAAACATGTCGCGAACGCGGGAAGCACCCACACCGACAAACATTTCAACGAAATCAGAACCAGAAATAGTGAAAAACGGTACCTTGGCTTCACCGGCAATCGCACGTGCCAGCAAGGTTTTACCAGTACCTGGAGGACCAACCATCAATACACCACGCGGGATACGGCCACCCAGTTTCTGAAACTTGGTAGGATCGCGCAGAAAATCAACGATTTCTGAGACTTCTTCCTTGGCTTCATCGCAACCAGCAACATCACCGAAAGTGACATTGTTATTGGTATCGTCCAGCATTCTTGCCTTGGATTTGCCAAAAGAGAAAGCGCCGCCTTTGCCGCCGCCCTGCATCTGGCGCATGAAGAATATCCAGATACCGATCAACAACAGCATCGGGAACCAGGAAATGAAAATCTGTTGCAGGAAAGATTGCTCTTCCGGCGGTTTGATGTCAAATTTAATACCATTATTAATCAGATCACCAACCAGACCCCGATCAAACAAGGTCAGCTGTGACTTGATTTTCTTACCGTCATTGGTGGTTGCCACCACGGTACGGTTGGCATCATCAATCGTCGCTTCTTTAATGTGCTTGGATTTAACTTCGTCCAAGAACTCAGAATACGGTATCGAGGTCACACCGGCACCCATACTTTTTCCATCAAACTGCTTGAAAAGCGTGAAAAGCACCAGGGCAACCACAACCCATATAGCAGCTTTTGAAAACATATTATTCACGAGAACTCCTTGAACGCAGGTGCGCTATTTGACACTGTAAACAGTCATTCTACCCGCAATGGATAGAGCTTGCTAGCCAACATATGTTGGCGGTATTGAGGATTATCAAGAGGTAAATTCATTAATCCGGGTTCTTCAGACCCCGTCCGAGCAAAAATATCTCGGAAGATTTGTCTTTACTGGCTTTCGGTTTCTTGTTAACGACAGTTTTAAACTCATCTTTAAACATTGTGACGATGTTGTTATAGCTGGGTCCATGAAAGCATTTCACCAGCAAAGCCCCACCCGGCTTGAGGTGGGCCTTGGCAAAAGTGACTGCCAATTCGATAATATATTCGACACGCGCAGAATCCACGGTCGAGTTACCAGACAGATTTGGGGCCATATCTGACAATACCAAGTCCACTTTACGACCGATCAGCTTTGATTCCAGCAAATTTAACACTTCATCTTCACGAAAATCGCCTTGCATGAATTGCACGTCAGCGATAGGCTCCATGGGGAGCAGGTCCAGGGCAAAAATTTCACCGACGATGCCGCCACCCTCTTTGCCGGCCAGTTTGTTACGTGCATACTGTGACCAGCTGCCAGGTGTTGCGCCCAGATCGACAATAATCTGGCCTGGACGTATCAATTTTTCTGATTCATCTATTTCTTTTAGCTTATAAACTGCGCGCGCGCGGTAGCCTTCCTTCTGTGCAAGTTTCACATAAGGATCGTTAATATGGTCGTGAACCCAATTTTGATTGAATTTATTCTTTGCCATTCGCGTAAAATACTGCTTTTAAAGGAATTACTATGTTAAAACTTACGCCCGCCGAAAGAAGCGAACTCCGGTCTGAAGCACACGCACTGAAACCTATCGTTATCATAGGTGAAGCTGGACTGACCCCTGCAGTCATCAAAGAAATCGATTCCAGCCTGAATTCTCATGGCTTGATCAAGGTACGCGTGTTTGGCGATGATCGTGAAGCACGTATAGGTATGTACGATACCATCTGCACCGAGCTGAAAGCCGCTCCAGTACAGCATATCGGAAAACTTTTGGTGATTTACCGTCCAAAACTGGAAGGTACGAAAGAAACCAAATTAGTCAAAAAAGGCAAAGGCATGCGCGAAGTCACTATCGTCAAACCTAGCCCCAGCGGTACGAAAAAGCCTACCGTATCAAAAGTGATGGTCAAGGGTAACGAACGCGTCACCCAGGGCGGCAATGTCAAACGTGCAAAACCACGTCAATCCAGTGCCAAAAAAGCATCTCTTGGAAACAGCTAAATTTCCACTGGCTGCCGTATACATCATAGCCATGTAGAGGTTTTCAACCCGGCCATGTCAGCAGTCAGGCCGGGTGATGTCCGCAGTGCCATCAGTGCCATTAATAAGCTGCATCGACAGTCTGCACCACAATCCACTTCAAAAACCACATCAAAACAGCTGCACCAACTTTTCCGGCACAGCCATTCTGACTTGCATTATACGTACATTACATCCAGCACTTCATATTCACGCACACCAGCGGGCGCCTGCACGCCGACGACATCGCCAGCATATTTGCCGATCAGCGCGCGCGCTATCGGCGAAGTGATGGATACTTTGCTCAGTTTCAGATCGGCTTCATCTTCACCAACGATCTGGTAACTCACCTTTTGCGAGGTTTCCAGGTCTTCCAGATGTACGGTAGAGCCAAACACGACACGGCCTTCTGCATCCAGTGTGCTGGGGTCGATGACCTGGGCAGAACCCAGTTTGCCTTCGAGTTCAGCAATACGTCCTTCGATGAAAGCCTGGCGCTCTTTGGCAGCGTCGTATTCAGCATTTTCAGACAAATCGCCCTGGGCACGTGCTTCAGCAATCGCATTGATCACTTCCGGACGTTCTTTGGTTTTCAGATTATGCAATTCTTTCTTCAGCAATTCTGCGCCGAACTTGGTGATAGGTACTGTACTCATGGCATTCACACTCATAAAAGTAAAATACAGAGGCCACATCAGACACCAGCACTGCCGATGCCATTTGTGACCTCTGTATCGAAGTTCAAGCATTCCTGGCACCAGGCCAGGAACACTGTAGTTTCTATCAGTTTAAGGTTTTATGCAGGCCTTGTAAATCATAAACATGCAATTCATTGAGATGACGCATACCCTCAACCGCAGCTTCTGCACCAGCAATAGTCGTGAATGTTGTTGCACGGGCAATCAATGCCGAAGTACGAATCGCACGCGAATCCGTAATGGCATTGCGCTTTTCTTCCACAGTATTGATCACCAGGGCGATTTCATTGTTTTTGATCATGTCCACAACGTGGGGGCGACCTTCAACAACCTTGTTCACGATCGACACTGGAATGCCTTCAGCCGCAATCGCCGTAGCCGTGCCACGGGTAGCAACGATGGAGAAGCCCATTTCCACCAGATCACGGGCCACTTTCACACCACGTGGTTTGTCGCTGTTCTTGATACTCAGGAAAACCTTACCAGACGTCGGCAATTTGACGCCAGCACCCAGTTGCGATTTCACGAAAGCTTCACCAAAGGTTTTACCCACACCCATGACTTCGCCGGTCGACTTCATCTCTGGGCCAAGAATGGTATCAACGCCTGGGAACTTCACGAACGGGAATACAGCTTCCTTGACGCTGAAATAAGGTGGCACGACTTCTGCGCCTATACCTTGTGAATCCAGGGATTGACCGACCATGCAACGGGCAGCAATTTTCGCCAGTTGCAAGCCAGTGGCCTTCGATACATAAGGTACGGTACGCGATGCACGCGGGTTCACTTCCAGTACAAATACCACGTCCTTGCCATCTTGCTGCTGAATCGCAAACTGTACGTTCATCAGGCCAACGACATTCAAACCTTTTGCCATCAATGCAGTCTGGCGCTTGAGTTCAGCAATGGTTTCTTGCGACAAAGAATATGGTGGCAAAGAACATGCAGAGTCACCCGAGTGCACGCCAGCCTGTTCGATATGCTCCATGACGCCACCGATGAAGGTACGCTCGCCATCAGACAGGCAATCGACGTCAACTTCAATCGCGTCATTCAGGAAGCGATCCAGCAAGACTGGCGAATCATGCGACACCTTGACGGCTTCACGCATGTAACGCTCAAGATCACGTTGCTCATGCACGATTTCCATCGCACGGCCACCCAGAACATAAGATGGACGCACCACCAGTGGGTAACCAATCTCTTGCGCCAGTGCCAGCGCATCAGTTTCAGTACGCGCAGTGCGGTTAGGCGGCTGACGCAAGCCCAGGTCTTGCAGCATTTTCTGGAAGCGTTCGCGATCTTCCGCGGCATCAATCATGTCTGGCGAGGTACCAACGATAGGCACGCCATTGGCTTCCAGATCCAGCGCCAGTTTCAAAGGTGTCTGACCACCGTATTGCACGATGACGCCAACTGGTTTTTCTTTATCGACGATTTCCAGCACATCTTCCAGCGTCAGCGGTTCAAAGTACAGACGGTCGGATGTATCGTAGTCGGTAGAAACGGTTTCAGGGTTGCAGTTGACCATGATGGTTTCATAGCCATCTTCGCGCATCGCAAATGCCGCGTGTACGCAGCAATAATCAAACTCAATACCCTGGCCGATACGGTTAGGGCCACCACCCAATACCATGATTTTTTTCTTGTCAGTCGGATTCGATTCGCACTCTTCTTCGTACGTTGAATACATGTAAGCTGTATTCGTCGCGAATTCACCGGCGCAGGTATCCACTCGTTTGTAGACCGGGCGCACGTTCAAAGCTTTACGCTTTTCACGAATCGCTGTGTCTGTAGTCTTCAACAGTTTTGCCAGGCGGCGATCAGAGAAACCTTTTTGCTTCAGTTGTAGCATCAGGGCTTTATCGACGCTGTCGAGTGACTGTTCATCCAGCCACAATTCGATATCCACGATGTCCTTGATCTGCACCAGGAACCATGGGTCGATATGCGTCAGTTGATGCACTTCTTCCAGCGTAAAGCCTTGGGCAAAAGCATCGCCGACATACCAGATACGGTCTGGGCCAGGCTCACCGAGTTCTTTTTCCAGAGTCTCGCGGTCCTGGGTTTTTTCATTCATGCCATCGACGCCAACTTCGAGGCCACGCAGGGCTTTCTGGAAAGATTCCTGGAAGGTACGGCCTATCGCCATCACTTCACCAACAGATTTCATCTGTGTCGTCAGACGGTTATCTGCCTGCGGGAATTTTTCGAATGCAAAACGCGGGATCTTGGTGACGACGTAATCGATAGAAGGCTCGAAAGAAGCAGGTGTAGCACCGCCTGTAATTTCATTACGCAATTCATCCAGCGTGAAACCAACTGCCAGCTTGGCAGCGATCTTGGCGATAGGGAAACCAGTTGCCTTGGATGCCAGCGCAGATGAACGTGACACACGCGGATTCATCTCGATGACGATCATGCGGCCATCAGCAGGATTGATGGAAAACTGCACGTTGGAACCGCCGGTATCCACACCAATTTCACGCAGCACTGCCAGCGAGGCATTACGCATGATCTGGTATTCTTTATCGGTCAAGGTCTGCGCTGGTGCAACCGTGATGGAGTCGCCGGTATGCACACCCATAGGATCCAGATTTTCGATAGAGCAGACGATGATGCAGTTGTCGGCCTTGTCGCGCACGACTTCCATCTCATATTCTTTCCAGCCTATCAGCGATTCTTCGATCAGCAATTCATTGGTAGGCGATGCTTCCAGACCGCGTTTGCAAATCGTCTCGAATTCTTCCGGGTTGTAGGCAATACCACCACCTGTACCACCCATAGTGAACGATGGGCGAATGATGACTGGGAAGCCGACATCCTTTTGCACTACCCAGGCTTCGTCCATGGAATGTGCAACGCCGGAACGTGCAGAACCCAGGCCGATCTTGGTCATGGCATTCTTGAATTTCAGGCGGTCTTCCGCCTTGTCGATGGCTTCTGGTGAAGCGCCGATCAGTTCGCAATTGTATTTGGTCAGCACGCCATTGCGATGCAGATCCAATGCGCAGTTCAGTGCAGTCTGGCCACCCATGGTAGGCAGGATCGCATCCGGTTTTTCTTTATCGATGATGCGCTCTACGACCTGCCAGGTGATAGGTTCGATGTAAGTCACATCGGCCATTTCTGGATCAGTCATGATGGTTGCCGGATTGCTGTTGACCAGAATCACGCGGTAACCTTCTTCACGCAAGGCCTTGCAAGCCTGTGCGCCGGAATAATCGAATTCGCAAGCCTGGCCGATGATGATGGGGCCAGCGCCGATAATTAAAATACTTTTTATGTCGTTACGTTTTGGCATTCTCTTATTCTCCTGTCTTTGCCTTGGCCATCATCGCAGTGAAGCGATCAAACAGGTAGGCAATATCATGCGGACCTGGTGAGGCTTCAGGGTGACCCTGGAAGCAGAAAGCTGGTTTATCAGTACGGGCAAAGCCTTGCAGCGAGCCATCAAACAAAGACACGTGGGTCACACGGCAGTTGGCTGGCAAAGTTGCCGCATCCACTGCGAAACCGTGGTTTTGGGATGTAATCAATACCTGTTTGGTATCCAGATCCTGCACCGGATGATTGGCACCGTGGTGACCAAATTTCATCTTCAATGTTTTTGCACCGGATGCCAGCGCCATGATTTGATGGCCAAGGCAGATACCAAAGGTAGGAACACCCTTCTCTATCAATTCCTTCGCAGCAGCAATCGCGTAATCGCAAGGCTCAGGATCGCCAGGACCATTCGACAAAAACACGCCATCAGGGTTCAGCGCCAGTACATCAGCAGCGCTGGATTGCGCAGGCAATACCGTCACCTTGCAGCCACGCTCTGCCAGCATGCGCAGAATATTGCGCTTAACGCCAAAGTCGAACGCAACGACATGGAATTTTGGATTTTGCAACTGACCATAACCCTGGCCCAGCACCCATTCAGCTTCGGTCCAGTCATATGCCTGTTTCACAGACACGACCTTGGCCAGATCCATGCCAGACAGGCCGGGGAAAGACTTGGCCAGCGCAATGGCTTTTTCAGCATCAGCACCTACCAGTATGGCACCGCCCTGCGCACCTTTTTCACGCAAGATACGTGTCAGCTTGCGGGTATCAATACCGGCAATAGCAACGATGTTTTGGGATTTGAGGTAATCAGAAAGGCTTTGTTCAGAGCGGAAATTCGATACCAGCAAAGGCAGGTCTTTAATAATCAAACCGGCTGCATGGATTTTGTCAGACTCTACGTCTTCGGCATTAATGCCGGTATTACCAATATGCGGATACGTCAGGGTAACGATCTGGGAACTATAACTGGGGTCAGTCAGAATTTCCTGATAACCGGTCATTGAGGTATTGAAAACGACTTCACCTATGGTCTGACCGGCAGCGCCAATCGAATATCCAGTGAAAATGCTTCCATCGGCGAGGGCAAGTATAGCGGTGTCCTGGCCGGAACGAAGAAGGGACTGCGGAATGGGCAGCAAGGGCAACTCCTGTATTGTTACCGCCGCTGCGACGCACCAAGCTGTCGTTTCCCTGACCGCGCAAGAATTACCGTGCGGCCTGGAAAGATGATGGAGCGATGTGAATTTGGGTAGGCGCTACGGCGAGATTTCGGATTAGTTAAACCCTCGAATTATAGCGCGAAACGGCCCATCAGGCAAATGCGATATGCCTGATGGGCCGTTAAGTTATCTGCAAACTCAATAGTGTACGGGCGTTCGCTAATTAATTTCTTGAAGCCGTCCTGCTGACATTCCGCAAAAAGAATGCGTCAGTTGATATAAATTACAGACCCAGCGCAGCAATACCAGCCTTGGCAATTTGCGCATCTTCCGCCGATTTCACACCAGAAACACCGACTGCACCTATGCAATGTCCATCAGCAAAAATAGGCACGCCACCTTCCAGCATGCCATCCAGATTCGGTGCGCGCATGAAAGAAAAACGTCCATTGTTGATAATATCTTCATAAATTTTAGATTCACGCTTGCCCAGGGCTGCAGTAGTCGCCTTGGCTGGTGCAATGTGTGAAGAGATAGGTGCCACGCCATCCAGACGTTGCAACCACATCAAGTGGCCGCCATCATCCACAATTGCAATGACCACTGCCCAGTTATTCGCCTTGGCTTCCGCTTCTGCTGCTGCCGCGATTTTTTTAACATCATCCAATGTCAACACAGGTTTTGTTTGCATAATTGCCTCTCGAATAAAGTCAGCGGATTGTACGCCAAGCAATTGCGCTTAGGTATACAAACAGTTTTAACCAATTTCCAGATATCAAATCAACAAATAAATCAGCAGTAATTACATTTGGTAATGATTGCGGACCAGAAATCTTCCCGAATAGTTTACATTTTTTAAGAGTTCGCTTAAAGTTGAGCGATTTTTCCAACCAGGTGCAAAGATGCTAATAAACGTTTCCAGTCAAAAAAGGAAAGCCAAATTAGTGCTTATCTCGACATTGCTGCTCACAGCAGCGGTCACCCCTGCCTGGAGCGCCGACAATCCCTTCCCTGAATCTTCAACCGCTTATCTGAAACTGCAAGAAATCAAGCAACGCGCTTCTGATCTGACTGTCAAAGCGATGGATTTGATGGGCATACGCTATAAACGCGGTGGCAACACCCCGGAAAACGGTCTGGATTGCAGTGGCTTTGTACGCTACGTTTTCAAGGATGTACTGGGTGCCAATCTACCCCGCACCTCAGCAGAAATCAGCCGTGTTGGTGAACAGATAGAGCAAAAAGATTTACAGCCGGGTGATCTGGTTTTTTATAACACACTCAAACGCGGCTTTTCACATGTAGGCATTTATCTGGGTGACAACAAGTTCATCCACTCCCCTTCCGCTGGTGGCCAGGTTCGCGTAGAAAGCATGGACATAGCCTACTGGAAAAAACGTTTCAACGGTGCCCGTCGCATCAACGAAAACGAAACGAAGTAATTCACAGCCCCTCCCACAATTCCCAGCCATATTTATCGCGCGTCATCAAGCGTGCTATAGCCACGCTCAAAAACGCACGACATAAATAATAAGGGCAGAGCATTCGCTCCGCCCTATCAGCAAGAATCATAAAAATCGCAAACCCTAGCCTGCAATCAACGTTCCTGCATCGCTTTAATTTTTTGCTTAATTTCCGGCATCATCGCCATGGCGGCTTTTTCACCTGCCAGTATCGCCAAGTTCCTGCCGGCAAAATCATTTCCCTTCATACCTGGCAACTCTGGCCGGATGACAATTTCTGCCTGCTTCAATTCAAACTGATTGATGCTTTGGCCCATGATGGCTACGGTTTGCAGCAGCACATCCAGCGTGCCGTTGGATACCAGCGCTTCTGGTTGCGCAGAAATATTCACGGCAATCACGATATCTGCCCCCATTTCACGGGCAAAACGCACCGGCACCGGCGATACCAGGCCTCCATCCACATACAGGCGATCATTGATTTTTACCGGCTGAAAGACGCCAGGTACAGCCGACGACGCGCGCACCGCAGCACCGGTATTACCACGCTGGAATAGCACTGCATGGCCCGTCGCCAGGTCGGTTGCCACAGCACCAAACGGCTTGCGCAACTTTTCTATCGGCGCCTGCACGACGAGACGATTAACGTAGGTCTGCAAGGCATCCCCCTTCAAGACCCCACTGGATTTGGAAAACAGAGGCAAAGACCAGTCAGAAATCGTCGCCTCATCCATATCCAGTGCCATTTTTTGCAGAGTAAAGCCGTTATTGCCAGCCGCATACATGGCACCAACCACGCTGCCTGCACTGGTACCGACGATCACGTCAGCAAAGATACCCTGCGATTCCAGCGCTTTGATCACGCCAATATGGGCAAAACCACGTGCCGCACCACCGCCCAGCGCCAGGCCTATACGTATAGGTTTAAGCGTCTTGGCAACGGGAATCGCCGGTGCCACCACAGCAGGCTGTTGTGGCGTCGTGTTACAGGCACTGATGCCTGCCACCAGCAGCAGGGGCAAAAACAAACGCCTCCATACGGACGTACTTGCAGGTTTGACAAGCGTGGTTGCAGATAGCAAAGTAAAGGGTGAAGAAAAAAATGAAAGCGACATGAGTTTGCTTAGTAAATGAAATCCGGAAACACGGAATTGAAAATGCATGACAGGTGCGAGATTATATTTGTAAAAGGCGTATGCCCACATGCAAGTTTCGGCAGAAATTGGTAAGGAAATAATTCAGTAATCACCTTCCCTCCAATTCAGCTACTTACCAGATACATTTTCATACTTACTTTCAGTGCATATAGACAAAAGAAAAACGAATTCATTCTCACTGAATATCACTATTTCATCACCATTTTATGATACTCAGTATTACGTTAACAGTATGTCATGCCATAGACATAATTTGTCATGATAATCGCGCAGTTGTCGTGCATGGCTTGCCTGCCTTGCTTTTACCAAATTAAGCCAGCAGCTTCAGCGACGCCCTTATTGCTCATTCAATGCAATGCCTATTCAATGCGATGCTTATTCAGAAAGAATGTATGAAAAAATTTGCCTGGCTGCCACCCGTTGCAGCAATAGCACTGGCCGGTTGCAGCAGCAGCAATCCTGTGGTTGACCCGAATGCCGTACCGGAAGGAACCATACTCAAGGTCGCCCTGCTGGAAACCACCGATATCCACCAGAACATACTCAGCTACGACTACTATGGCCTGAAGGCAGATACCAGCCTTGGCCTGGAAAGAACCGCAACACTGATCAGTGGCGCACGGGCCGAAAACCCGAATAACGTCTTGCTGGACGATGGCGATGTCATTCAGGGTACTTTGCTGGGCGACTACCAGGCATTGGCAGCACCGGTGACCTGTAGCGGCACGCTGGCCGTGTACAAGGTTATGAATGCACTGAAATATGATGGCGCCAGCATGGGTAATCATGAATTCAATTATGGCTTGAATTTCCTGAGCCAGATTACCAATACGGATTTCGGCCTGCCCGATGTCAGCAAAGCCGGCACCTGCGGCTCACCCAGCTTTCCATTGGTATTGTCCAATGTAGTTGGTGCCGTCAACCAGAAACCCATCTTCAATCCCTACTCCATCGTCGGCAAGCAATTCACCGCCACCAAACCGGATGGCAGCAGCATGAGCGTCAAGCTCAATGTCGGCATCATCGGCTTTGCCCCGCCACAAATCATGGATTGGGATCAGAAATACCTGGCAGGCAAGGTCATGGTGAATGGCTTGCAGGAATCTGCCAACAAGTACATACCTGAAATGCGCAGCAAAGGGGCTGACCTGGTCGTTGCGCTGTCACATGGCGGCCTGGATGCTTCGCCGTATAGCCCAAAAATGGAAAACGGCAGCCTGTACCTGACATCTACCGGCATCGATGCCCTGATGCTGGGTCACTCCCATTTGATTTTCCCCAAAGGCAAGGAAGTTGGCGCACCCGCTATTGACGCTTCGCTGGCTGCATTGCCAACCGCGCAGGTTGATTCCGTCAAGGGTCTGGTCAACGGCGTGCCGGCAGTCATGGCACAAAGCTGGGGCCGTCGCCTGGGTATCATACAACTGGTACTCAAATACCAGGGCGGCAAATGGGTCGTGCAAAAAGACCTGACCAATGTCGAAGCACGCGGCTTTAAATACAAGGATGGCACCACCCTCGTTGATGCAGATGCGTCGATTGCACCACTGGTGGATACTGAACACAAAGCCACCATCAACTATGCCACCCAGCCACTGGGCACGACGACCGACTTCCAGATGTCTGCCTATTTCTCTCTGGTTGGTGATGTAACAGCCATCCAGATCGTCAACCAGGCACAAATCGATTATGTGAAAAACTTTATCGCCAATTCGACCGATGCCACGATAGCCAGCTACAAATCCATCCCTGTCATTTCTTGCAGCGCGCCGTTCAAAGCGGGCCGCAATGGCCCTACCGACTTCACGGATGTCGCCCCCAATGCCACACCAGCTGCACCATTTGGTCTGCAAGTACGCAATCCGGGCGACCTTTACCTGTACGGCAACAACAACTTGCAGGCAGTCAAAATCAAGGGGCTGGATTTGAAAAACTGGCTGGAAACAGCTGCAAAACAATTTGCCCAGATTGACCCGACGCTGACCACCGAGCAAGACCTGGTGCCATCGTATTCAACCATCTTCAACTACGATGTCTTCTACGCTGACAACAATGCACTGAAGTATCAGATCGATGTGACACAAGCAGGTGGCAAGCGCATCGTCAACCTGACGTATGCAGGCAAGGCAGTGGCTGATACTGACGACTTCATCGTCGCAACGAATGATTATCGTGCTGGCGGTGGCGGTAATTTCCCTGGTATCGATGGCAGCAAAACCATCATCAAATCGCCGGATGCCAATCAGGCTGTGGTCAGCGATTTCCTGAAAAAACAGGGCAAAGTCACCAGCACCGGCAATGGCCTGGGCCAAAGCTGGAGCTTTGTCAAAGTCGATACCAAAGGTCCGGTGATCTTGCGTTCTGCCCCTGGTAAACTGACAGTTGCACAAAACCTGGGCCTGAGCCGCGTCAAGGCAGAAGGTGGACTGGATGCCAGCGGCTTTGCCAAATACGCGATAGATTTGAGTAAATAAAATAGGCTTTTTATTTTTTACGCTTAGTTCGCTCTACGTACCTCCCTCACGGGAGGTACTGTTTTCATCAAGCACTACCTTTTTTGCAATCGATAATGCACTCCACCATGCACAAGCTGAATAAAACCGGATATGTAAAAGTCGCGCTGACAGCCTCAGTTCTGGTTCTTTTAAATGCCTGCACGCCAACTGCCACCATCCCAAGCAATGCAGAAATCGAATCTGCCGGCATACAGGCGCTGCATGCGCAATCTCCATCGGCGCTGCAAGCCCTGAACCAATGGGCGCAAGCGGGCAACCCGGTCGCCCAGCGTGAACTGGGCCTGGCCTATTCCATCGCACCAGCACATTACGCCGATGCCCTGCTGTGGCTGGAAAAAGCGGCGCAAGGCGGCGATGACCATGCGCAGTTTCAGCTGGCAGAAGCCCACTACAAAGAACGCCTGGGTTTGAAACAGAATTATGCGCAGGCATGGAAATGGTATGAAGCCGCAGCAAAAAACAAAAATGGCAAAGCCAGCTTCATGCTGGCACGCATGGCCAAATACGGGCAAGGTGTAAGACAAGATGTCGCCAGTTCGGTCCAGTGGTTAACAATAGCCAGCCAGCAAGGTAATGCCCAGGCCATGTTTTTGCTGTCGAATGCCTATGCTGCCGGTGAAGGCGTGCAACAGGACATGCTACAGGCCAGAAAGTGGCTGGAAGAATCTGCCGAGCTGGAATACCCGGTCGCCATCCAGGCACTGGCCATGGAACTGGAAACCGGTAGCCAGCATGTGGAAAAAGACAGCCTGAAGGCCAGACACCTGATCAAAGAAGCATCTGACGAACGCCTGATGCGCTGGAACAGGTATCAGTAGACCAGTGCCAACTCAGTCGCTGACACCAAGCCTATAAAGTAGCAAACATGGCGATCACTGCAATCGCCATCATCATAGTGGCGAGCCAGCCCAATATCTTCAACCTGTGGGAAATCACAAACTGGCCCATGATGTCGGACCTTGCCGCCATCAGCATCATCACTACCATGATAGGGACAGAGATAACGCCATTGATGACTGCACTCCAGTACAAGGCCTTGATAGGGTCGATGGCGGTAAAGCCCAGTGCAATACCAATCACCGTTGACAAGGCAATGATGGCGTAAAACTGTTTCGCATTCATGGGCGAACGTTCGAGACTATTCTTCCATTTGAACGCCCCCGCCATCGCATATGCCGATGATCCTGCCAGCACCGGTATGGCCAGCAAGCCTGTACCTATAATGCCTGCGCTGAACAGCATGAAGGCAAATTCGCCTGCGATAGGACGTAAGGCCATGGCAGCCTGGGCAGAGGTCTGTATGTCGCTGATGCCGTGCATGTTGAGTGTCACTGCCGTCGTCAGAATAATAAAGAAAGCCACCAGATTGGAAAATGCCATGCCGATATAGGTATCGATTTTGATGCGTTTCATATTCGCGGCTGCTTGTTCCGGTGCTTCTAATAATGGTCGCGCTGCGGGATCACCTTCCATCTCTTCCACTTCCTGCGAGGCTTGCCAGAAAAAAAGATAGGGACTAATGGTGGTACCAAACAGGGCCACCACGGTGGTTACATATTCCGGCTTCCACGACAATTGTGGAAAAAGTGCTTTCTGTATGACCTGGGACCAATGTATCTGCACCACAAACACCGTGGCCACATAGGCCAGCAAAGCCAGGGTCAGCCATTTCAACAACCGCACATAGCGCTGGTAAGGCACAAACACCTGTAGCAGCAAAGAGATGACGCCAAAACCCACCGCATACCAGTGCGCCCGGCCACCAATCAAGAGCTTCAACGCTTCACCCATGGCAGAAACATCCGCTGCGATATTAATGGTGTTGGCAACCAGCAGCAAACTGACAATGGCGTATAACAGCCAGGCAGGATAATGGCGACGGATATTGGTTGCCAGCCCATGGCCGCTGACCCGGCCAATACGGGCACTGACTACCTGTATGCCCACCATCAATGGGTAGGTAAACAGCACAGTCCACAACATATTGAAGCCAAACTGCGCGCCAGCCTGGGAGTACGTGGCGATACCGCTTGGGTCATCGTCTGCGGCGCCGGTAATCAGGCCTGGTCCCAGTTTTTTCAGCCAGGATGGTTCTGCTACCTGCGCTGCCTTGATAGGAGTTGAGTCAGTCATGAACAGAAATGGGGATAACGACAGAAAAATGAAATGAGAAAAATTACAACAGCAAATCGCTGGCAAAATTATTTCCGGACATAGCCTGACACACCTGATAGTGCAATATGCTCAACTGCCCTGGCTTAACCCATATCAACGCTGTTTCAGCGTAATATCAACGCCGATTCCACGGTAGCCATTAAAACGGCTGGCCGAATCGAATATGGGCTCACCACTGACCTGTAGGTATTGCATGCTGCCGTCTTCCCTTTTGCGGCTGTAAATGAAATCCAGAAAAGGGCGGCGATTTTTGATGTTGGCATCCAGTTGTGCATGTTCTTCCACATTCCAGCCTGGCAAGCCGGCGGGCGATATACCCTGCATCTGGTCGTCTACAATGCCCAGCATCTCAAATACGGGGCCTGACACACTGGTGAAATTACCCTGAGCATCCTGCTCCCAATAACAGTCGGTAGACAATTGGGTAAAGCTTTTGAACCTGGCTTCGCTTGCGCGCAATTCTGCAGTGCGCTCCAGCACCAATTCTTCCAGACGCAGATTATGGGCTTCCAATTTTTGATACAGCAATCTGACTTCCAGCATATTGCGTATGCGCGTCTGCACCACAATCAAATCAAAAGGCACGCTGACAAAATCCCTGACACCAGCGAGCAAGGCCTGCATTTGCTGGCTGGTATCAGCAGTGACCACCAATACAGGCAAATAGGGTTCCTGTTCCAGCTCTCTTAGCAAATCAATGACTTCAAAACCATCCATGGATGGCATTTGCAGATTCAGTAAAATCAGATCATACCGGTGTGCCGCATGCAAAACGGCGACACCCTGCGGGTCCAGGGTCGAACTGACGTCGGTATATCCGGCCTTGAGCAGCATCTGCTCCAGTAGCACCACGTTAGCGTCCTGGTCATCTACAATCAGGATCTTTGCACTCAGTATTTCAACCGCATCCAGCATACATTCTTTCGAAAAATTTCATTTATAAGACTTGACTCATTCATAGCCATGAGATGCGTCCCATGATTCTTCTGAAAGAAAACAGCAGCGTCGCTATTATGGATTCCGGTAAAAATCAAAACACCATCTCATAAACCTATACGGTTCACCAATACACCCAACTTGCGTACCTGCGGCAAAGACAGTGCCGTATCCAGCGCGGATGGCTCGCCCTGACGTTGCCTGACATCGCATAAAAGGCGGGCAAATTCTTTCTTCACCACGTCATAACATTCACAAACATTTTCTTCCAGGCCACCCCGGTCCACTACCGTAATATGACCCCGACGGTAGCGGATGTAGCCATAACTCTGCAACTTGCCGGCAGCTTCAGTTACACCCTCGCGCCTTACACCAAGCATATTGGCAATCAATTCTTGCGTGATTGTCAGTTCATTGGTGGGTACACGATCCAGTGTCAGCAATAGCCAGCGACACAACTGCTGCACTACTGAATGATGGCGGTTGCACACCGCCGTCTGCGACATTTGCGTAATTAATGCCTGCGTATAACGCAGCAACAAGCGCAATACGGGGCCGGCACGATTAAATTCTTCCATCAATATCTGTGACTTGAGGCGATACCCATATCCTCCGGTCTGTACCACCGCCCGGCTGGGCGTGGAATCCCCGCCCATAAAAAGCGAAATACCCACCACGCCTTCATTGCCGACACCGGCAATTTCAGATGAACCGCCGTTTTCCAGCAAATAATGCAGGGAAACAATGGACGTCGTTGGGAAATACACATACTGCAACTTGCCCCCCGATTCATACAAGACATCCCCCAAGGGCATGGGGATCAGCTCAAGGTAAGGCGACAAGCGGTTAAATTCAGCATCCAGCAAGGCTGCCAACAGGTAATTCTGGTTCGGATCATTGGTGACGACCATATCAAGCTCCTGCTTTTCGTGATGAATAAGAGGAGGAACAAGCACACGTTCAAACTGCGCACAATATTCCGCTTGATTAACTGTAAAACAATTACAATTTCCGTGTCTGTTCGATATCACACATATAGAAAAATAAATACACAAACGTTGCCCTGCACCATCAGCGCAAGGCAAAGAGCAATACATGATTGGCAGCATTACTACAATGCCGTCATTAATTCGCTTCGAAACAAACTATCGCAGCTTTAAAAGAATTTCTTTGTGTGCTAGCGCACAGACCAAGCTGATTTAATGTCAAAGCCGTTTGAACCTGACCTTAAATCAACCTTAAATCAAGCTTAAACTGATCTTATTTAGTTACCAGTATGATTAAGTATCCACATGGCCATTGGCTGAAGAGTGAGCTACAGCAGGTGTATCTGATGATCCGAGCACACGTAAAGGATCGCCAGGTGGAATGTCCGACAGCAAACGATCAAACTCATGTTTGACGACGGCATAACACTCACAAACCACTTTCTCAAGTCCGGGGCGATCAATCACATCTATCCTGCCACGACTATAATTAATCAGGCCCATTCTTTGTATGTTACCGGCAGCAGCAGTAACACCTTCACGTCTCACGCCCAGCATATTGGCGATCAGTTCCTGTGTCATGGAGACTGAATCTGTCGGCAAACGGTCCAGACTCAACAATAACCAGCGACACAGTTGTTGTTCTATCGAGTGATGGCGGTTGCAGACGGCAGTCTGGGTCATCTGCGCGATCAGGGCCTGGGTATAGCGCAACAGCAAACGCAGGAAAGGACCGGCACGATTGAATTCCTCTTTGAGATGCTGAGACTTCAAACGATAACCATATCCACCGGACTGCACCACTGCACGGCTAGGCGTCGTCTCACCGCCCATGAACAGCGAAATGCCGAGTATGCCCTCGTTACCGACAATGGCAATTTCAGCTGAGGCACCATTTTCAAGCACATATAACAGTGAAACGATGGAAGTCGTCGGAAAATACACATAACTCAGCGTGGCACCGGCCTCATACAAGGCCTCTCCCAATGGCATGATTACCAGTTCAAGATGGACAGCAATACGCTCGAATTCTGCCTGCGGCAAAGCTGCCAGCAAATGATTTTGCAAAGGGTTGTGTGGGATGATCATGGAATGGGCTTGTAGCTGCCATCCCGATTTGGAACGACATAGATTAGACTGAGGAATAAGTTCTAATCACAGAGTAGCAGGATTAACGCCTGTGTATGTGCGTTATCGCTCACAGCGCACTTCTTATATGTGAGCGTTGCCACCCTGTTGACATTGCCTGGCCTGGGCAAATACACAATCAGCAAAAAATTACTGAAAAGGAATGTCTGAAAGCAGGCGATCAAACTCTTTCCTGATCACCAGATAACATTCACAGGCTACTTCTTCCAGCCCGGGCCGGTTCAGCACAACGATAGCGCCACGACTGTAGCTAATCAAACCTGCACGTTGCAGGCGCCCGGCAGCTTCGGCCACCCTTTCACGCCTCACCCCCAGGGAATTAGCGATGCGTTGCTGGGTAATATGAACGCTATCAGATGACAAATGGTCGAGACTTAACAAAAGCCAGCGACACAATTGTTGCTCCACCGTATGGTGCAGATTGCAAATGGCGGTCTGCGTCATTTGCGTAATCAGGGCCTGGGTATAACGCAGTAACACTCGCAAGAGCGGGCCAGCACGGTCAAATTCGATTTTCAGGATGGGGCCTCGCAAGCGATAGGCATGACCTTCCCTTTGAACCACGGCACGGCTAGGTGTGGTATCGCCCCCCATGAACAGGGAAATACCTACCACACCCTCTTTACCGACAGCGGCAATGTCGGCTGACACACCCTCTTCCAGCACGTACAACAAAGATACGATGGCCGTCGTCGGAAAATAAACAAATTGCTGCTTCACCCCGGATTCATACAGCACATCGCCAGCGGCCATCAATACCAATTCCAACCCGGCTGCCAGGGCACTAAACTCGGCAGCAGGTAAAGCAGCAAGCAGATGATTTTGCAAAGGGCTGTGAGATTGAAGCATTCGCGTTTTTAAGCCCTTGGTTCCATTGACATTTTTACCTTGCCTTAGTGCAAGCAGTTTCTGCATAGAGGCTATCACGTCATGTAATTTTTCTGTGCGCGCTTGCGCACACAAGTCACCCCATAAACCTAATTTAATTGAAATAAATCGCAGCAACATGCAACGAGCTTTGGAACTGGCTTTGGAACTGGATTTAAGAACAGCTTGGATAAACGTGTGATTCACTGCCCTACCCCAAAAGCTGGACTGAAAGGTAAAAATCCCCGCGCAGGTTACAATAGCGGATTGTGAATCGCTGTTTCGTTTTATCGTGAATAAACCTGTCATACCTTCGCGCCGCGTCTCTGTTGCCCCCATGCTGGACTGGACAGACAGACATTGCCGCCAGTTCCATCGTCATATCACCCGCCATACCTGGCTCTACACCGAGATGGTCACCACCGGAGCCCTGCTGCGCGGTGATGCACAACGCCATCTGGAGTTCAATCCGGACGAACATCCTGTTGCCTTGCAACTGGGCGGCAGTGAAACTGCTGACCTGGCACAATGCGCCAAAATGGCTGAGGAATGGGGCTACGACGAAGTTAATCTGAATTGCGGCTGCCCTTCTGAACACGTGCAAAAAGGCGCCTTTGGTGCCTGCCTGATGTCTGAACCACAGTTGGTGGCAGATTGCGTCAAGGCCATGAAAGATGCCGTATCCATCGATGTAACCGTGAAACACAGGATAGGCGTCAATGATGTCGATTCCTACGAATTCATGCGTGACTTCGTCGGCACGGTGGCAGAAGCTGGCTGCCATACATTTATCGTACATGCCAGAAATGCCATCCTCAAGGGCCTGAGCCCCAAAGAAAATCGCGAAATTCCGCCGCTGAAATACGATTACGCCTATCGCCTGAAACAGGAATTTCCGCAGTTGGAAATCATCCTCAACGGCGGCATCAAAACGACCGCAGACATGGACCTGCATCTGCAACATGTGGATGGCGTCATGATAGGCCGCGAGGCTTATCAAAACCCGTATTTCATGGCCAATTTTGACGCCCGCTTTTATGGCGACAACAGTCCGGTAAAAAGCCGTGAAGAAATCCTCGCCTGCATGGTGCCCTACATACAGCGCCAGCTGGAACTGTATGGCAACGACGGCAAAGGTCTGCGCCTGAACACCGTCGTGCGCCACATGCTGGGCCTGATGACAGGTCTGACAGGCGCACGCAGCTTCAGGCAAATTCTGTCTGACAGCAAAAAACTGGCGCTCGGCAATCCAGAATTATTGCTGGAAGCAGCCGCACGCATGCAGCAAGTTGCCTTGCAGGAAAAAACCCGCGAAGAGCAGTTCTCCGAATAAAAACATTCCCCGCTGTCCATCTTCAATCCTGATCCAAAAGATTCAGTATGGACGCGCATTTTGTCTGTATCAAACTGTAGAGAAACGTATAGATTGTAAAGATTCATGTAACGCTAATGATCTGTTTTATGTCCTTATCAGTACATACGTAAGAATTTGTAATAGCTTGTCGGCACCGGCAAACGCAGGCATATATTGACCCTGTTTTCTCGCACGATCCTTCAACTCACTGCGACAGTGAGGTTGCCTACGCAATCACTTGCGTAGGCTTTTTTATTTCAACATGTCGATACACAGGAATCTACATATGCTGCACAAAGCCTCCATTAAATTTGTTTTTGCTTTGGGTATGGTTTGTTCACCTTTACTGGCTCAACTCGCACATGCCAACCCCGTCATGGACTTGCGCTTTGATGGCTTGCTGGCAAAAGCCAATGAACTGAAGAAAGAACTGAACCTGAACGCCAATCAGCAAGTGCTGTGGCAACAGACAGAAAACAAACTCCAAGCCATGCGTCGCCAGCGCGATATACGCCGTGAACGCATGCAGGTAGAGCTGGAACAACGTCTGGAACAGAACAACGTTGAACTGCGTGAACTGACACCGCAAATCGAACAGGAAGAACAAACCACAGAGCAAGAAAATAAACAGATGCGTGAGCTGGTGCTGACCATCAATGACGCCCTGGACGACAAACAGCGACAAATGCTGCAAATGTTCCTGTTATCGTCGTTAAGAGCGACACAGGATCCAGACAAAATGAAACGCCCTGAATCCGGCGGCGACAGCAAACAAAAAGGCGGCATGGGACGCCAGCGTGGCGGTAGCATGGGTGGCGGAATGGGTGGTGGTGGCATGGGCGGCGGTATGGGCGGTGGCGGCTAAAGCAAGTCCCTGGCAGACTGCCAATAAAGAAAGTATTGCCAGAAAGCCCGTTTCCTCGTATAATGCGTAGCTCTCTTGCGCTACAAATGCAAGGGCGTAACACAGTGGTGGTCGTAGCTCAGTTGGTAGAGTCCAGGATTGTGATTCCTGTTGTCGTGGGTTCGAACCCCATCGATCACCCCAAGAATTTGCTAATGAAATCAATTAGTTAGCGCAAAAAGCCCAGTTTAAAAACTGGGCTTTTTTGTTTTTCTGGAATTTGATGTTCCATTTTTTGGAATTTGATTTGCGCGATGTTTTCTATTCTGTTGAATGTGACTTCCTGATTCCATGTCGATAACACCTCAAAGTCACCACTGATACTCCTACAGCGCGACCACTGGGCAGCAAGCCAACCCTTAACAAACCCAGGAACCGTAGAGCATGACTAGTGCAGTCATGGATGCAAAACTTCTCGACAATAGATTCTCTGCATTGAATGCAAAAAGAACTTTGCTCGTCGATTGTGCTCGACCAACTCCGGTAGCCGCATAAAATGCTAGGTACTTAAGTGTTTTACATGAAGGAAAAAATAAGTGTATTCACTCACCAATCTTCACGAGCGCCACGCTAGCCTCCTCTTTCCCAAAATTTATATGCCACGCCGGAAAGTAGGATATAAGAAATTCCTGAAGCAAGTAATATTAAAAAAATGCCTTCCTTGCGAGATGAAAAGTACGTAATACGGGCCAAAAAATGCCATATAGCATGTAACGCGCCATTAGCTCGTTGATTCATCAGTGCAAGATAATAAACAGAACGCAATGTTGCCGCCATTCCAGCCACAATACCAAGAAAGACACCAATAATTTGAAATAACAACCACATTCGATGTTCATTTTTTAGTGCATTAAGATAAAAATCTAGAAAACTATGCTTCTGAGCAACCTCCCGGGCATTTGGAATAATTCCCAATTGAGCAAGATGAAGGAGATAGAATCCAAAGCCAACTGCAATGACCGGCACAAAAATATACCAAACCCATTCAGGGTTGCTGTACTGGTGACGTATTGCAGAAGCAATGCCAGCCGAAAGAATGAACGTCGTACAGGAAAACAAACCACTCAACCAATAACCAAGTATTTCATCAAAATACCGACTGTAGCCCCAAGTGACTCCAACGACGATCAAAGCAAATCCAAAGAAATAAGCCCAAACATCATTTGATGAACTGGAGGACTGCCCATTTTGGTGTACGACGATGGTTTGCTTAAAAACGATGATTGTTTGCTGCACCGTTACCGGTGCATTGGATGGTGGAACATTATTTAGTCCTGCGAACAAAATACCAAGAACAGCCCCAACAAAAGGTGATATGACGACACTTTGAACAAGTGGATCGTTAAACCAGGTTATCAATGCTTGCAAAATGATGATGACTCCTTAAAGTTGGCTAGATGCCATTGAATAGTATCAACGTTATTTATGGGTAGGTAATCGCGTCAAATATTTAACGTTGTCTCATGCGGCTTTCGGGATTCCCTTGCCTTAATCAGCATCTTGCCATCCGGAAAAGCATAAATTCGCCTGCTGGTCATAATTAGAATCGAGTCAAACGCAGTACGATAAAAGCATTTTTCAAATGAATTACACTCACTTCTGCTCCCCCTTAGTGTCCAGCAAAACTTCCGGCCTCACATCCCCGGCAGGTACAGCCTTCGGCACAGCAGTGCTTTGACTCCCCGTTCCGGTCGACATGCGCTCATCCTTCAAATTAAATTCGCCTTTAAAATACAGCGAAGCGATGATAATGAGGGAGCCGAAAACAATGGCGATCACCCCGGGTGAATTGGTTTTTAGGTCGGCCAGGTTTTTCTCGTTAGCGGTGGCAGCGACGCCGATGGTTTGATTGATCGTCAGAAAAGATACCAGCAAGCCGCCCGCGGCCAGGGCAATGCCTGTCAGTGCGGCAATGTCGCGCAAAATGCTGTTATAAATCAAGCCTATCGATGTGACGATGAACATATTTCCAAGGTCTTTGGTATCGCGCAACCAGGCCAGCGTTTGCCAGACGCTCAGTCCGATGATGAACAAAATCCCCAGGATGGAAGCCATCAAGAGTATGGCGGCGGTTGTCCAGGCCTTATTGATGATTGCCGGGGACAAGGGCGTACCCGGAGTATGCTCAGTCGGTGGTGGCGTGGCAGCCTGCACCTCCAGTGGTACTGACGTCCGTGTTGCCAATGATGTTGGCGCAAGCTGAAGCGTAGATAAGCTAGCTTCTGCTTTTTTCTCGATTTGTTCGTTATCGCTAGTCATACTGAACCTTGCAATGAGTTGGTTTCAATAATCTGTTTTTGGCGATCAGAATACCGGCATATGGTCAGTCCCCTAGGTTGGATCTATTTGCATAGCCACTCTCTGAAGATTCTATGACGCATACCGAGCATTCAAATGCATTTATATCAATAATACAGTAACAGTTTATGATATGACAATAACGGCAATGAGTAGCACCAGATTAAGGATGATCGTGGCAAAAAAGGCACGTCGGAAAGAGGTCTTCTGTGTCTTATGGCGGAAAATACTTTGTGCCACGACGGCACCCGGCCAGCCGCCTGCCAGGCCGCATAGAAGCAAGGTCCGCTCGGAAATTCTTGGCCCGCGCTTGCCCGCGGCAGATTTGTCGATGGCATACATGCATAGTGTGACCAGGCTCATGATGGCATACACCATGAGCAGCAAGCCGGGTATAAGTAAACGGGGATCAATAGCGGACATAAGGAATCTACATTGCAGCAATTCGCCACATCAAAATGCGGCGTGGAAACTGTAGATTATTGCATGCCAAACATGTCAGCCATCACAACATTCTGGCCAGCAGTGCTTTTTCATATTTGGCATCCAGCGGAATACGTACCTTATGCCCCGCCCCACCGATGATGCTCAGGGATTGATTGTCGGTATTACGCATTTCTGCCAGTTTAACGATTTCATTGCCATTTGGAGAAATGATTTCTATCTCATCACCGATGGCAAAGCGGTTTTTGACTTCGACTTCAGCCCAGCCATCTGCCACCCGCAAAACCTGGCCCACATACTGGCTGCGGTGCGCCTGCGATACGCCTTCCATATAGTTTTGATGTTCTTGCGTATGGTGACGCTGATAAAAACCATCGGTATAACCACGATTGGCAAGACCATTCAACTGCCCCAGCAGGTCGGTATTAAATGGACGACCGGCCACCGCATCATCAATCGCACGTCTATAGGTTTGAGCAGTACGGGCGACATAGTACAAAGACTTGGTGCGACCTTCGACCTTCAGTGAATCGATGCCGATTTTAGCCAGTCGCTCCACATGCTCAACGGCACGCAAATCTTTAGAATTCATGATGTAGGTGCCATGTTCATCTTCAAGTATGGGCATGAACTGACCTGGCTTACCACCCTCTTCTATCAGGTAAGGCCTATCTGCCAATGGATGGCGCGGCATGTCGCCCATGGCAGAAAAAGATTGATTGGCTTCTTCCAGCGCTTGCTGGTAATTGAATTTGATACTTTCAACCGGGATGCGTGCCAGATCACCGGTTTCATTCTCGGTAGCGTTTTCCACCTTGTAATCCCAGCGGCAGGAATTGGTGCAGGTGCCCTGATTGGGGTCGCGATGATTGAAATAACCGGACAATAAACAACGGCCAGAATAGGCGATGCACAAGGCACCGTGGACAAACACTTCCAGTTCCATATCGGGGCATTGCTGGCGGATTTCTTCTATTTCATCAAGCGACAATTCACGCGAGAGGATCACGCGGGTCAGGCCTATCTTTTTCCAGAATTTCACATCGGCCCAGTTGACGGCATTGGCCTGCACGGACAGATGCACCGGCACTTCTGGCCACTTTTCCCGCACCATCATGATCAGGCCAGGGTCAGCCATGATGAGGGCATCTGGCTTCATGTTGATGACGGGTTCCATATCGCGCAGATAGGTTTTCAGCTTGCTATTGTGCGGGAAGATATTGCTGGCGACGAAAAAGAGTTTGCCGCGCGCATGGGCATCGTCTATGCCCTGCTGCAATACATCAAGAGTAGAAAATTCATTATTGCGGGCGCGCAGGCTATAACGTGGCTGGCCTGCATAGACTGCATCGGCACCAAAGTCGAAAGCGGCGTGCATTTTTTCCAGCGAACCGGCGGGCAAAAGAAGTTCTGGGGCTTTGAGCATGGCAAAAAAATCCGAAAAGAAAAATGTTCGCGATTTTAGTGCCATTCCGCCAGTAAGACAAAATTTACCCTGCCATTAGTTGATCTGCATCAACCTGGCCTATTCAGGCATGTTCAGGCATAGTCAAGCATCATTGGTACGCATGGCAGTCAACTCATTGAACACCAGCGCAACCAGCACAACGATACCGCCATAGATACTGGCTGTAGCTGGCACCTCACCCGCACCAAGCCAGGCCCAGATCGGTGCCAGCAAGACCTCAAGCAGGGACAATAAAGCGATTTCCGGTGCAGTCAGACTATTCGACGCCCTGACCATCAGCATGCAGGGCAAACCCAATTGAAAGAAACCGAGTATCGCGAGTATGCCAATATCATGCAGCGAGGCTTGAAAAGGCCAGGCAAATGGCAGCATCATCAGCGCAGAGATAGTGCCACCCAAAAACACTGCGGGCACCAGATCAACCGCATGACCACCTTTTTTAAGAATGATGACATTTGTCGACGCCGCCAGAGGTATGCCAAAGGCGATCAACATACCAATCAGGCCGCGCTCATCTACTTCAGAAATGCTGCCAACAAACATCCAGCCCATGCCTATGCAAGCTGCTGCAATCGCCCACCAGGTACGCGCCGGTATGCGCTGCTGCAATATCAGCCACGCCAGAAATGCAGTGAACAAAGGTGTCAGGCTTTCCATGATGGAGGTATTGGCAACCGTGGTCATGGTCAGTGCGATCATGAAGCAGCTATACATGGTGGCCCACATGCAGCCAGACAGAAATCCTATCTTGCCCAGCAATTTAAGGCGCGGGATGAAGGCCCATTTATATTGTCGCAGCATGACGCCGGCAATAAACACGGCGGCAAAAAAACTGCGCCAGAAAGTCACTTCAAAATTACGTGCCACTTCAAGATGACGGGTAAATACACCGGCAATACTCCACAGGGTAGCAGCGCAAATCATCAGCATCACCGCTTTGCGGTGAGTCATTTTATTTTGCATGTTGATCCAAATAAAAAACCCGTTTGACTCTGGCCAAACTGGCTAGAGCAAAACGGGTTGATCTAGATGCGGCAGAATTGCCAGCCGCATCAGTCAAAAGAAATCAGCTTATTCGCGTGATGCCTTTTTACGTTCGTGCTCTTTCAGGAAGCGCTTGCGCAGACGGATGCTCTTAGGTGTGACTTCAACCAGTTCATCGTCGTCAATAAACTCAACCGCGTATTCCAGGTTCATCTGGATAGGTGGAACCAGGCGTACCGCCTCATCTGTACCGGAAGAACGAACGTTGGTCAATTGCTTGCCTTTGATCGGGTTCACCACCAGGTCATTGTCACGGGAATGGATACCGATGATCATGCCTTCATACACTGGGTCATTGTGGCTGACGAACATACGACCGCGGTCTTGCAATTTCCAGATAGCGTAGGCAACTGCTGCGCCATCATCTTGCGAGATCAGTACGCCATTGCGACGGCCACCGAGTTCGCCTTTGGAATTGTCGACTGGTGCGTATTCATCAAACACGTGGCTCATCAAGCCTGTACCGCGTGTCAGTGTCATGAATTCACCTTGGAAGCCGATCAGGCCACGTGCAGGAATACGGTATTCCAGACGAACACGACCTTTACCGTCCGGTTCCATGTTTTGCAGGTCGCCACGACGACGACCCAGCTCTTCCATGACGCCACCCTGGTTGGCTTCTTCTACGTCTACGGTCAGGTTTTCATATGGTTCGTGACGTTCGCCATCCACCATTTTGAAGACCACGCGTGGACGGGATACAGCCAGCTCAAAGCCTTCACGACGCATGTTTTCGATCAGGATGGTCAGATGCAACTCACCGCGACCAGAAACTTCGTATGTGGAATCGTCACCTTCAGCCTGCACAACACGCAAAGCCATGTTGGATTTCAATTCACGTTCCAGACGGTCACGGATTTGACGTGTCGTTACGAATTTACCTTCACGACCAGCCAGTGGGGAACTGTTCACCATGAAGTTCATGGTCAGTGTAGGTTCATCAATCTTCAACATCGGCAAGCCTTCAGGCGTGTCCGGTGCGCAGATGGTGGAGCCGATACCGATTTCTTCGATACCGTTGATCAGAACGATGTCACCAGCCAGTGCTTCATCAACCAGAACACGGTCCAGGCCTTTGAATGTCAATACCTGGTTGATACGTGCCTTGGTTGGCTTGTCTTCAGGACCATTCATCCAGACGACATCTTGCAATGCCTTGACGCGACCACGCAGGATACGGCCAACGCCGATTTTACCAACGTAGGAAGAGTATTCCAGGGAAGTGATTTGCAATTGCAGAGGACCGTCCGGGTCATCTTCACGCGCAGGAACGTGTTCCAGGATAGCGTCGAACAAAGGTTCCATATTGCCTTCGCGCACGGAATCTTCCAGGCCTGCATAGCCTTTGAAACCGGATGCGTAGACGATAGGAAAATCAAGTTGCTCGTCAGTTGCGCCGAGTTTGTCGAACAGTTCAAAAGTCGCGTTGACGGCTTTTTGTGGATCAGCGTTTTCACGGTCGATCTTGTTGACGACAACGATAGGTTTCAAACCCAGAGCCAGTGCTTTACGCGTAACGAAACGCGTTTGTGGCATTGGGCCTTCTTGTGCATCTACCAGCAACAAAACGCTGTCCACCATGGACAGAACACGTTCTACTTCACCACCAAAGTCAGCATGGCCAGGGGTATCAACGATGTTGATGTGTGTGCCTTTGTATTCAACAGCACAGTTCTTGGACAAAATGGTGATACCGCGCTCTTTTTCGATATCATTCGAATCCATAACACGGGCATCAACCTGCTGGTTGTCGCGGAAAGTACCGGACTGACGCAATAACTGGTCAACCAGAGTGGTTTTGCCGTGATCGACGTGAGCGATAATGGCGATGTTACGGATAGCGCGTTTTGAAGTAGACATGATAGCGTTCTTATTGGGTAAATCTATTGGGTAAATCGGATAACCTGCGATTATAACATGTTGCAGCGCAAAAGTAGAAAAACTCCTATTATTTCAAGGAGTTGCTACCGTGCGATGACACAATTAATGTTCAGTGGCAATCAGGCGCTCTGGCGCGAGTATGCCGTATTCCTGCAACTGGGCCGAACCCAGCAACTGTCCATCCGATTCACGATAGACGCGAACGCGGCCAGTTTCAATGGGTAATGTAACTTCTTCTTTATTTAATGCCAGGCGCTGGCCGTGCAGAAAGCGGCGGGACAGCTCATCTGTGAGGTAAACAGGGGCAAAGCTGGACAACAAGGCATCAACCGTGTCCAGCAATGCCAGACGCTCAGGCTCTGACAAACTTTCAAGATACTCCAGGGTAATGGATTTTTCCAATACCAGATGACCCACACCGATACGACGCAATTCCTTCAGATGCGCGCCACAACCCAGCGTTGCACCTATGTCTTCACCCAGCACCCGCACATAAGTGCCCTTGCTGCATTTGACTTTAAGACTAAGGAAAGGCGCTTCATAAGCCAGTAATTCCAGCTCATGAATGATAACGCTGCGCGCTTCACGTTCCAGCGTAATGCCGGCACGTGCATATTCATACAGGGGCTTGCCGTCACGCTTGAGCGCAGAATACATGGGCGGCACTTGCTGTATAGGGCCGGTGAATTGCTGCAATGCTTGCTGGATTTGCTCCAGACTGACATCAACCGGCTTTTCTTCCAGCACCTCACCTTCAGTATCCCCCGTTGTCGTGGTGATACCAAGGTGCACGACCGTGGTATAGGTTTTATCTGCTTCCAGCAGGTCCTGGGAAAACTTGGTGGCTTCCCCAAAGCACAGCGGCAGCAAACCAGTAGCGAATGGATCAAGCGTGCCAGTATGCCCGGCTTTGGCGGCATTCAAAAAGCGCTTGGCCTTGATCAGGGCATCATTGCTGGAAAAACCAACTGGCTTATCCAATAGCAATACACCGTGCACAGGCACACGCTTTCTTTTTATCTGCGGAGTCGTCATGTTGTCAGCAGCCTGTTGCCAGGCTGCGCATTCACTGTGTATCAATCAGTCTGGAATCAGTTTTCGCCGTCGTCTTTGGCGCGTGTGGCATTGGCTTCGTCTATCAGTTTTGACATGGCCATGCCACGGATGGTGGATGTGTCATGCACAAAATGCAGTTGCGGCAAAGTGTGGATATGCAGACGCAGACCCAGTTGATTGCGCAGGAAACCGGATGCTTTTGCCAGGGCTTCAATCGTGTTCTTGACCGCGACAGGATCATCCACCAGCGTGGTGAAATACACTTTTGCATGGGCGTAATCGGGGGTAAGTTGCACTTCTGTCAGCGTGATCATGCCTACACGCGGGTCTTTCAGTTCAGACCAGATGATTTCTGCCAGGTCACGTTGAATCTGGTCCGCTACACGCAGGCCACGACCGGGAATATTTTTGCTATGTTTTGCCATAATTTTCTTACATCTCCATAAACCACAACCCCGGAACTGGTCCGGGGTTATCTTGAGTTACAGAGTACGTGCTATCTCTTGTACTTCAAATATTTCAAGCTGATCGCCAACCTGAATCTCGTTGTAGCCTTTCAGTGAAAGACCGCATTCCAGACCGGCTTTGACTTCTTTGGCATCGTCTTTGTAACGCTTGAGCGAATCCAGCTCGCCTGTCCAGGTAACCACGTTGTTGCGCAGCAAACGGACAGACGAAGTACGCCTGACCACGCCATCGGTAACCAGGCAGCCGGCAATCGCGCCAACCTTGCTGACGACGAAGACCTGACGAATCTCGACCATACCAATGATCTGTTCGCGTTTTTCTGGTGCCAGCATGCCGGACAAAGCTGCTTTGACTTCATCTACCGCATCGTAAATGATGTTGTAGTAGCGGATGTCAACGCCGTTAGACTCTGCCAATTTACGGGCAGATGCATCAGCACGGGTGTTAAAGCCGATGATGACCGCTTTGGAAGCCACAGCCAGATTGACGTCGGATTCGGAAATACCACCAACTGCTGCATGTACAACCTGTACACGCACTTCGCTGGTTGACAGTTTGACCAAAGATTGCACCAGTGCTTCTTGTGAACCCTGTACGTCGGTCTTGACGATGATAGGCAGGTTTTTGACTTCGCCTTCGCCCATGTTTTCGAACATGTTTTCGAGCTTGGCTGCCTGCTGTTTCGCCAGTTTGACGTCACGGAATTTACCTTGACGGAACAAGGCGATTTCACGCGCTTTGCGTTCATCGGCCATGACCATGACTTCTTCACCAGCGGACGGCACTTCTGTCAGACCTTGAATCTCTACCGGGATGGACGGGCCAGCCTCGGAGATATTCGCGCCATTTTCATCCAGCATCGCACGGACACGACCATAAGCAGAACCGGCCAATACCACGTCACCACGTTTCAAGGTGCCGGACTGTACCAGGATAGTGGCAACAGTACCGCGACCTTTATCCAGACGCGCTTCGACGACCAGACCTTTGGCAGGTGCATCTTTAGGTGCTTTCAGTTCCAGCACTTCAGCTTGCAGCAAGACGTTTTCCAGCAGGGAATCAATACCCAGACCAGTTTTTGCCGATACCTGTACGAATGGTGAATCACCACCGTATTCTTCAGGCACGACGCTTTCGGCGATCAACTCTTGTGTCACGCGGTCTGCATTGGCACCTGGCTTATCAATTTTATTGATGGCAACCACCAGCGGCACGCCAGCTGCTTTCGCATGGGCAATCGCTTCTTTGGTTTGCGGCATGACGCCGTCATCCGCAGCCACCACCAGAATCACAATATCCGTCGCCTTGGCACCACGGGCACGCATCGCGGTAAACGCTTCATGGCCTGGTGTATCAAGGAAGGTAATCATGCCACGCGGTGTTTCTACGTGATAAGCACCGATATGCTGCGTAATGCCACCAGCTTCACCAGACGCGACTTTGGCGCGACGGATGTAATCCAGCAGGGATGTTTTACCATGGTCAACGTGACCCATGACAGTCACGACAGGTGCACGTGGGAAGGATTCATATTCGCCGTGCTCTGTGGTATCCGTCAGCATGGCTTCAGGATCATCCAGTTTTGCAGCAAAGGCTTTATGGCCCATCTCTTCCACCAGGATCATTGCTGTTTCCTGATCAAGTACCTGGTTGATGGTGCACATCTGGCCCAGTTTCATCAAATGCTTGATGACTTCGGATGCCTTGACTGCCATTTTGTGTGCCAGCTCAGCCACTGTCAGGGTTTCAGGTACAAACACATCTTTGACGATGGCTTCTACCGGTACCTGGAAGTTGGATTCGCGGTCATCATGATGATTGTTGCGACGGCCTTTAGGGCCACCTTTCCAGCCATCACGGCCACCAGATGTATCACCACGGGTTTTCAGGCCACCGCCGCGTTTTTTCGCTGCGTCGTCCTGCCATGTGGAAGACACGTTGGCGGATTTGATCGCCTTCTTGTCTGCAACGGCTGGTTTCTTTTCGTCTTTTTTCTCTGCTGGTGCGCCTGGCTTTTTCTCTGCGACTTTTTTGTCAGCAGGCTTGTGCAAGGTACCTTCAGCCACTTTAGGTGCAGCAGCGACCGGTTCCGGTGCTTTCGCCGGACGGCGTGCTGCATTCATCATTTCTTTAATCTGCGCAACTTCATCCGCCACGGCTTTGCGGGCTTTTTCAGTCGCAGCAGCGCGCTCAACCGCTTCTTTGGCGTCGGTCGCTGCTTTTTTCTTCGCGTCTTCTGCGTCCAGACGTTTTTTATCTTCGTCCACCGCAACCTGTGCAGGCTTTACTTCTACAGGCTTGGCATCCGGCGATTTAACGTCTGCTGCCTTGACAGCCGCAGCAGCCTGTTCAGCTTTCAGTTTTTCTGCCTCTGCCTTGGCGGCTTCTGCCAGTTCAGCTTCACGCATGGCCTGAGCCTGGGCTTCTTTTTCAGCCTCCAGCTTGGCCAGACGTTCTTGCTTCTCAAGCAATTCCGCTTCCTGACGTGCAATCAGCTCTGCTTCTTGACGCGCTTCTTCTTCGTTGCGTGCCTGTTCAGCAGGATCAACAACCACGGCTGCGCCCTGAGCTTCATCAGCAGGAGCATCATCACGTTTGACGAAAGTACGTTTTTTACGAACTTCAACCTGAATGGTACGAGATTTCCCAGTAGCATCCGCCTGCTTGATCTCGGTCGTTTCCTTACGAGTCAAGGTGATTTTTTTCTTTTCTGTGTCCGCAGATACGCCGTGGGAACGACGAAGATGCTCAAGGAGCTTATCTTTGTCTTCCTTTGTCAGCGAATCTGAGGTCGAGCTCTTACTGACGCCCGCCGCACGCAATTGCGTGAGCAGCAAATCTGCTGACATCTTCAGCTCGGTGGCAAATTGGGCTACATTGTTACTCGCCATTCAGTCCTCTTTTTCTATGTGCGCGTTATGAGATTCAAACCCGTGAATTACTTAGCTTCTACGAGTTTCCAGGCTTTGGCTAACAACGCCTTGGCCTGATCATCATATTTAGCGTCGATGAGTTTCATCTCATCATCAGTCACATCTTCAAATGCTTCTTTAATCAATTGACGGGCGCGGTCGGCTGACAATGCCAGGATCGCGCCAAATTCGTCATATGCCAAACCGGCAAAAGCTGCCAGCGTCTTGATACCAACCAGGCCCAGTTTACCTGCGGTGACACGGGTCATGCCTTCGAGGTTGACCAGTTCATCATCCATGCCTTCCAGACCTTCTTCGGAAGCGATGGCTTCTGTCAGCAGGGCATCGCGGGCACGGTTACGCAACTCATTGACGGTATCTTCGTCAAAGGCTTCGATTTCCAGCATTTCGCTGATCGGTACGTAAGCAATTTCTTCCAGACTGGAGAAACCTTCGTCCACCAGGATGTCGGCGACTTCCTGATCCACATCAAGTTTTTCCATGAACAGGCTGCGGATGCCTGCAGTTTCCTGCTCGGCTTTATTGGCAGACTCTTCAGCGGTCATGATATTGATTTGCCAGCCTGTCAATTCAGCTGCCAGACGAACGTTTTGTCCGCTGCGGCCAATTGCAATTGCCAGGTTTTCTTCATCAACGACCACGTCCATACCGTGTTTTTCTTCATCCACCATGATGGAGGATACATTCGCCGGAGCCAGTGCACCGATAACGAATTGCGCCGGATCTTCAGACCACAAGACGATATCAACACGTTCACCACCCAGCTCGCCAGTTACAGCCTGTACGCGTGAACCACGCATACCGACGCAAGTGCCGATAGGATCAATACGCTTGTCGGCAGTAAACACCGCGATTTTTGCACGCACACCAGGGTCACGCGCAGCAGACTTGATAATCAATGAACCCTGTTCGATTTCTGGCACTTCCAGTTCGAACAGTTTCATGATGAATTCTGGCGCAGTACGGGACAAGATAACTTGCGGGCCACGTGCATTGCGATCTATACGCAGGATGTAGGCGCGGACACGGTCGCCAACACGCAGATTTTCTTTAGGGATCATCTGGTCACGTGGCAAACGGGCTTCGATCTTGCCGGATTCAACCACGGCTTCGCCACGTTCCATACGCTTGATGGTGCCAGTTACCAGCGAATCACCTCGCTCAAGGAAGTCAGCCAGGATCTGTTCACGTTCCGCATCGCGGATACGCTGCAAGACAACCTGTTTGGTATCCTGAGCAAAGCGGCGACCAAAGTCTACCGATTCAATTTCTTCTTCAATGTAGTCATCAACCTGGATTTCAGGATCATCTTCTACTGCTTCAAAATGCAGGATTTCCTGATCAGGCAATTGCAGGCCTGCTTCATCAGGCACTACATGCCAGCGACGGAAAGAGCGGAATTCACCAGTATCACGGTCGATTTCTACGCGAATATCAACTTCACCGGGAAAACGTTTTTTTGTCGCTTGCGCCAAAGCATGCTCCAGCGATCCGAAAACAACCTCTTCATCGACGTTCTTTTCACGCGCCAGCACATCCACCAATAACAACAAATCACGACTCATGCTTTGCGACTCCTAAAATCCACTTGCGGCACGAGGCGTGCCTTATCCACATCGGCGAGCGTAAACTCCAGCATGGCCGACCCATCTTTTACTTCAAATTCCAGCTTCAGATTTTCACCTTCAGGCTCGTGCAACACGCCTTCGAAAGTTTTGCGATTGGGCGTGCCCGGCATGGGCATGCGCAATTTCACATTGGCTTTCTCACCAGCGAAACGCACATAGTCTGCAACTTTTTTGAGCGGCCTGTCGAGACCAGGAGAAGAAGTCTCCAGGCGACTGTAATTGACGTTTTCAACCGTCAGCACATGCGATAACTGGTGACTGACTTTTTCGCAGTCTTCCACCGTGATATTGCCGCGCTCAAGGTCTTCCGGTAAAAAATCAATATAAACCCGGAACAGACCGCGCTCGGCCTGCTCAAAGTCCACCAGATCATATCCGGTACCATTGACGGTTTTTTCTATCAAATCCAACAAAGCCAAACTTATTCTCCGAAAAACACTGCTTCACATTTCACAAACCAGGCCACTAGGCGCCACGAACATACGCCCCCAAACACCGGCAAAATTTACACAATGGGCGTCGCTCCGCAACTGCCACATCAAGCCGATAATCGGGAAAACCAAAAAAAAATGGGCTACTGCCCATCTTTTTTGTAGCGCCAAGATTTGAAATCAATAAAGGCAAATTCTGCTAACTACAAGATTATAAACGATAAATTACCTCGTCGCAATGGAAAACGAGGTAATTTCAACACGTTCATTTGCCATAAAACGGGGCAAAAGCAGGTGCTCAGGCACCGCGAGAACGTCTGCGCGCCGCGATCCCCTGTCCTATGGCCTGACCGCTACCACGCGAGGTAGGCCCACGACGTTGCTGTCCGGCATCAGGGAAGCCCAGCGCAGTCTGCAAAGGATCTGGCTGGCGGCTGCGTTTTTTGCCGTTAGCGTTGTTGGCGTTGTTGCCAGCACCGTTGCCCGCTCCATTACGCGGATTGCCTGCATTGCCGCCAGTTTTGTTGCCGTATGCATTATTACCATTGGCATTACCGCCACGCCCCGCACCATATTCAGCACGCTCACTACGACCACTGGACATAGGGAAACCGACTTGCTTCTGGCTAATTGGGCCAGTACCAAAACCAGGCGCCTTATTGCCAAATGGCTTGCCACCCCTGGTTGGCGCAACAGGTTTATCACCACCAGCCTTTTCCAGACCGCTCAGTTTTAACAAGGCGCGCACTGCATCTTCTTCCAGCTCTTCCCAGCGGCCACGTTTCAGATTGGCTGGCAAGGTCATGGCACCATAACGGGTACGTATCAGACGTGACACTGTCAGTCCGACCGCTTCAAACATGCGGCGCACTTCGCGGTTACGGCCTTCACCAATGATGACGCGGTACCATTTATTGACACCCTCACCACCACCATCGGTAATTTTGGAGAATTGCGCCAGGCCGTCTTCCAGCTCGACACCTGCCAGCAAACGCTGACGCATGCCTTCCTCCAACTCACCCAGGGTACGCACGGCGTATTCACGCTCGATACCATAACGTGGATGCATCAGACGGTTAGCCAGATCACCGGATGTGGTGAACAGCAGCAAACCTTCAGTGTTGTAATCCAGACGCCCTACTGCCAGCCACTTACCTACCTTCATGGTCGGCAGACTTTCAAATACCGAGGCACGACCTTCAGGGTCACTGTTACTGACAATCTCACCAGCCGGCTTGTGATAAATCAGCACGCGTGGCGGTTTTTTACTGACTTTACGCATGATGGGCTTGCCATTGATACGCACCTGGTCAGTCGGCAGAATTCTTTGGCCAATATGGGCTGGCTCACCATTCACAGATACACGACCGGCAACGATCAGCTCTTCCATGTCGCGACGGGAACCCAGGCCAGCTTCGGCCAATACCTTATGCAATTTCGGTGCATCATCATCTGCAGTCAGGTCACGGCGCACCGGCTTGGCGCGGCCCTTACCTTTGGCATCATCCAGAGACGAGACATCAAATGCTTCGGACGTTACAAAAGAAAACACATCATCGGCATTATTACCTGCCGGACGACCACCGCGCGCCTGCTGTTGCGGGCGCTTGGACTTGCCACCAGCACCACCGGCAGCATTCTGACGCGGGCCGCGTTCGGTCGGGCCGCGCTCGTCCCTGTCACCACGCTCAACTCTGTCGCCACGGGCCGGACGTTCGCCACGCTCTGCGCGATCACCACGCGGTGGACGCTCCGTGCGCTCGGCACGCTCACTACGCTCTGCTGGCTGGGCCGCAGACTGGACGTCCGCCACAGATGCTACCTGCTCAGTCACCGGCTGCCTGCTTTCACCTGCTTCTGCGCTGACGGCCTTTGGTGTACGCGGTGCACGAGGTGCACGTGGCGCAGATGGTGCAAGTGATGCTTTGGGCGCGCGCGGGGCACGGGCTTTCTTTACCGGCGCTTCTTCTGAAGCTGCTTCCGCAGTTACAACCACATCACCAGCGACTTCTGCTGCCGCCTCTGCACCATCGGTCTTCGGTCGGGAACGACGCATATTGCGTGGACCACGCACACCGCGCTTGGCGGGCTTTGCTTCATCAGCGCCAGCCGTGCCTTGATCATTTGCGCCCGCACCACTATCTGCTTGGTCAGCATTCACATCTTCAGGATTCATTGGATTCATTCTTTAGTTCTAATGGAGGCAACTGGCTGTCTGCCGCGCCTGGTAAACTATCTGGCGCTGCTACATCAGCCACCTGATCACGCAATTCCGTGACGTTTTGAGCTTCACCCCCAACATCACTCAATTCTTCGCCGGGCGTCACGATAGGCGCCCCGGCCACTACTTCAGCCATCCCTTGTTCAGAGGCGGCTTGCACTACTACCTGTTCTTCCGTGACAGGAACCGACTCTGCTGCCTGTGCCTGCACAGCTTCTGTCGCTGCATCTGCGACAGCATGGGCAGCGGTATCATGCACCTGATCAGCGACATCTTCCTGCTCAACTTCCACAGGCATGTCTGGCGCTACATCGGCATCCTCAACGGAAATCAGTTCAGCATCCACCCGGCTGACCTCAACTTCATTTTGTGCAAGTTCAGTTGATACCATCTCAGTTGATGCATCGTCATTGGTGCCCACACCATCGCCCGCTGCGACCGTAGCGGCTTCTGCAACCGCTGCGTTGCCGGCAGCGTTTTCAGCATCGATCTCATTCACAGCGGCAAACATGCCTTCATCCAGCGCAGTCAGTTCAGGTACCGCTTCTTCCGCCGCATCCTTGGTCACTTGCTGCAAAGGCGGCAACTGATCCAGCGATGACAGGCCCAGATCATCCAGAAACTGCTTGGTCGTGGCAAACAGCGACGGTCGTCCCGGCACATCACGATGGCCTATGGTTTCTATCCAGCCACGGTCTTCCAGCGTCTTGATCATTTGCGAAGCCACAGTCACGCCACGTATTTCCTCAATATCGCCACGGGTAACTGGTTGCCTGTAGGCAATAATAGCCAGGGTTTCCAGAGTGGCTCTTGAATACTTGGGTGGTTTTTCCGGGTTCAGCCTGTCGATATAGGCACGCATTTCCGGCTTGCTTTGAAAGCGCCAGCCGGTAGACAGTGCTACCAGTTCTATACCCTTGTCCGACCAGTCGTTACGCAAACCTTCCAGCATCAGTTTGATGGTATCTGCGCCGACCACATCACCTTGATCGTCCGCATCCTGGAACAGCTTTTTCATGGTATTGACCGTTAGCGGCTCAGGCGCGCATAACAAGGCTGTTTCGAGGACTCGCTTTGCCTCAGCAGTATTCATGCAAATAATTACACGGGTTTAGTTGATGTTATGCAGCAAAGCAACTGAAGAAACAGCTGCTTCGACCCACACCAGTTTTGTATTAAATAAATTATGTTGCTACCAACCTGGCAGCAACGCCCTTCATGCGGGCGAGTAGGGACTGATCGGTCACGCACAGAATCAAACGGCGCGCAATCCCTAAAATTAGTAGACACTGGATTGTAGTCCAGAAATTCACTGATGATCAAAAATATCGTCATCAAATAATAAAAAAGCCACGACATGACGTGGCTTTTTAATGAATTTCAGATCAGCAGCGGTAAATTTTCGGTCCCAGGCACTAACGCGATAAACCTTACGTCTGCCTTTCCGAACACGATCCACCACCGAAGAGCCAACCACAAGCCCTCTTGCAACCCCCACGCCAAAACGTGAGGCGCGAGATTAACACGCATTGGAAAAATTTGCACGACAGGATTTAGATATTTGCTTCACTAATGACTAAGGCAATTTGCAAAAAAATATCTCTATTGCAACACTTATCCCATCGGCGTGGACAATCCCCTCATCTGGCCTGACGCGCATAACTGACCGTCAGCATCTCCCATTGATGCCCGTCCGGCTCGTTCCAGTAAATCATGTTGCCACCATAGTCCGTATTGATTTGCCCATCCATAGGCCCACGGACTGAACTCCGGTAGGCAATACCGGCTGCCTGTATGCGCCCCAATATCTCGTCAAAGTCTTGCTGGCTGACGCGAAAGCAAAAATGATAGATGGGGAAGTCTTCTTCGGTATCCATAAAATCCAGGGTCAGGCCATCACTGACAAACACGGGGGCAAACGGCCCCAGAGAAGTCGGTGCCCATGGCACACCCAACAACTCCGCCAACTGCCTAGCAGAAGCCAGCTTGTTGCGTGTGGGGACGATCGCATGATCAAGCTCTATAGACATGGCATGACTCCTTGAGAAGCTGAGGATAAAAGCAAGACAATGATTATATTTTACTAATTTCCAACTGATCGAGAGCAATATATGCCCGCGCACAAAAACGGCAATAAGCCAAAAACAGCAGCGACTATTCGTTTTCATACGGTGATTTACGAGCATCCCGCCGGAAGCGATCATCTTTAACCGATAACGCGCAGCGCCCTTTATCCATCGCCGACAAAGTCACCATATCCTGCTCAAAACGCAAACTACGCGAGCAACCGGCGTCTTCAAAACGCAGCTCACCATTGGGGTTTACTTTGCCAGCCGTTTGCAATAGCACGTTGCCAGCAGAATTAGGGCAGATATACAACAAGACCTCTACCCCGTCAGCGGGGTAACTAGGTGTCACGTCGAGATAGGTGCCATTACCAGGACATGTCCCGGCGACATAGCGCCCCATGTATTTCAAATGCGGGTGCCGCAAAAATGCCAGCCGGCGCTCATAATCCATTTTGAGGCAAGCCACATCAGACTTGCATTCGGCGTCACGGGTCTTCAGCCATTCGCGCTGCTCAGCACGTAAAAAATCCTTCCAATTTCCCGCAGGCCACAGCGCCTGTGACGTCTTGAATGCCTGCCCCACATCAGCATCAAGACCGGAGATCGTCGTGTCGGCACAGATAGTCTTTTCTGTAGGTGTTCTGGCCTTGGCACAATCAAAACTGGCCGCGTGGGCAGATGACATGCCCGTAGCGCTTATCTGTACCAACAGACTCATGCAAAAAACAAGGCTGACGCGGAATTGACTGATCTGGCGAAAATTCATGAAATGCCTCACAAAATATTGCCTGGAAAACTGCCAGCATATTCAAAAATACGGTAATTACAAGTGACAAACCTGATCAAATTCCTGCATACGCTGGCGTTATAACATGTCTCAGGAAGTAGTTCGCGCATGCCCCCTATAACAAACACCTTCTGCCAAGATAAAAAACCGGCAGTTTTGCACGTACCAATCTTCGCTTCCTGCAAGCAAAATAATTAACCAGGGGTATCTTTTTCACACAAAACGAATCTTTCACATGGACTTTATCATTCGTCGATGTGTAAAATACATTTAAATTGCAAATAACACAATCAACATTCAATATAATCCACGTTACCAGCCTCATTACTGCCTGCAATAAGAAAAATGAAGGAATTTGAGCGCATCTCTTGCTCAACACAATAAACATTCAGCGAGTATCAGTTTTTGAAAGTCGTCATAGCCGGTGAATCATGTTCGCTGTATTCAGTTTTTTAACAAACTCCGCTCACCAAGCCAGTCTTCAAGAGGTTATTAAAAATGAATATCGTAAATCTTAAAATTAGTCAGCGGCTGTATTTAGGCTTTTTTGCCGTTATCTTTCTACTGGTTATTGTGGTCGTCATCGCGATTTCACGCCTCAGCTTGTTGAACAGCGAAATAGATCTTACCGTCAACGATCGCTACCAAAAAATTTACATCTTGAATGACGCAATCAAGAACGTGAACCTACAGGCACGCAATCTGCGCAATATACTGCTGATGAGTGATGATGCTGAAATAAAAAAAGAGATAGACAGCATCCACAAATCTTCACTGGAAATCACTGCTGAAATCGACAAACTATCGGCCGCCATAAAAAATCCCCAGGCCAAAGAATTGCTCAGACTAGCCGTGGAGCAACGGGCACAATACACGCCCGGTCGGGAAAAAATGATACAACTGGTCACTGAAGGCAAAAGAGACGAGGCCAAGGATTTACTCTTCAAGGAAGTACGCCCCAAACAGCTCGCCTATCTGAGTGCAATGGAAAACCTGATCCGATTCCAGGAAGAGTTAATGGCAGAATCTGCCAAAGAAACCAAGACAACTGCAGAATCAGCCAATCAACTGATCATGGCAGTCGGCATTCTGGCAACCTTGCTCAGCATGGCCATTGCCTGGTCCATCACACGCCGTATTGTTACCCCGATTAACGCCGCGGTGCACATCGCAAAAACCGTTGCCGACGGCGATTTGACCAGTACCATTGACGTTAGCGGCAAAGATGAAATCGGCTCCCTGTTCCGTGCGCTCGAACACATGAATGAGAATTTGATCGGCATCGTCAGCCAGGTCCGTGGTGGTACAGAAATGATTGCCACTGCATCGACACAAATCGCCACCGGAAATCAAGACCTGTCTGCCCGCACCGAGCAACAAGCCAGCGCACTGGAAGAGACCGCCTCTTCCATGGAAGAACTGACCAGTACTGTCAAACAGAATTCTGACAATGCACGCGAGGCAAACCTGCTGGCACAAAATGCATCGGATGTCGCCATCAAAGGCGGCAAAGTCGTTTCCCGCGTAGTAGAAACCATGTCATCAATCACCGAATCATCCAAAAAGGTAGTGGATATAATCAGCGTCATTGATGGCATCGCCTTCCAGACCAATATCCTGGCATTAAATGCCGCCGTAGAAGCCGCACGCGCTGGCGAACAGGGACGCGGTTTTGCAGTCGTCGCATCGGAAGTCCGCAATCTGGCGCAACGATCAGCAACCGCTGCAAAAGAAATCAAAATCCTGATTGACACTTCCGTAGAAAAAGTCGGCATCGGCAGCCAGCTTGTAGATGAAGCTGGTGTGACGATGGATGAAGTGGTTTCCAGTGTCAAAAAAGTGACCGACATCATGGCCCAGATCAGCTCTGCCAGTGCCGAACAAACCGCAGGCATAGAACAAATCAACCAGGCCATCGTCGAAATGGACAACGCCACACAACAAAATTCAGCCCTGGTAGAACAGGTTGCCGCAGCAGCAGAATCCATGCAGGGTCAGGCAAAGAAACAATCCGATGTCGTCAGCATTTTCAAAACAGGGATATCAGACCAGCCAGACCAAAGCACATTATCCAACATCGCTTCACGTGCCAAAGCGGCGACGCAAGTATTCCGCGCACGAGGCCGCACCTTGCAGGTTACGGCTGCGATGAAGGATGTGTAGGGTGGGTTAATTACGCGACCACGACATTTTGTTCAGACTATTTTGATTGCGCATGTCAGCCTTATTCTATTATCCACAGAGTTACAACAACACAAAATATAGACATGCTTGCAACCGAATTAGAAAAATCTCTACGTCGCTTTTTACGCACAAAAGATAAACAACTCAAATCGCTGAATGCAAGAGACCTTCTACTTCTAGCATCAGAACATTGGACAGTTGAATCAGTTGATGATGTAAGGCCATCCCAGGGTGACGGCTTGGTAGCTTATTTTGAATTGGTGAATAGAGATCGGGGAATGCTCTATGAGTTTGGTATCAATCGCATACTTCGCTTCCCCACCGACGAAGCCTCGTATATTGGCGCCTGGGAGCTCTGCTATAAATTGCGTATGTCTATTGGGTACAATGCGGGTCCGGAAATATTTCAACTCAAATCACCCGTCACCACATTTGACTGCTGGGATAAGCAAGAAATGTCGTCATTCATGAACGCCGTAGAAACATCATCTTGTTTTCAAATAGTACTTCCCCTTACTCAACGAGCATCAGCAATCAATTTTAGTGAAATTAGCGGGCCGCGTGGGAATCCACAAACAAGGAGCAACGGACTTATGTGGGCAACCACGTAAGGCACAGCAAAACGGGGTTGTAATCTATTTATGATAGATCCAGCGCGTAGCGATAATACAAGGGGCGATTAGCGGCGCGTAATCGCCCGCCGGGTTGGAAATCTACGAATGTCAGACCTGACCACGCACCCCCCCCCATGCAACGATGAGACTGGCACGCAACCAGTCTCCTGCTCACTATTAAATGCTATGTGTAAAAATCACTCATGCCGCTCCAATTTAGTAGCCAGCGTATCGACGTTTAACGAAAGGAAATCGTGCGCAAGGATAAAAATGTATGAATATCAGCGTCGTAATCGGCTCGCTGCCGAAAATCGCGCCGAAGCAAACACTAGAATTCACTCTTTTAAATCAATGACTTAGAATATTTGCTTAAGAGACCTGACATCACAGCCCCTAAACGGAAAAAATGAAAGAATCTACTTTACTTGAAAAAAATTGGCAGAATTAAAAGCCAGAATTCAGCGGGCAGAAAATGACACTTTTCTTGCGGACTTTTTTGACGTTGAAAAGGATAGTTTCACTTGGGTAGTGAATAATGATATTCGAAAACTATCGCCCACGGCATCGCCAAAGAATCTAATATTTATATCAAAAGCTTACGATTACGTCTTGGTAAAGCACTCCTTTGAACTCGCGGAAAAATTTATACAATTCTCTAAGTTTGAAGAGGTTTCTGTTTCTTTCCCGCTTCCAAATGGTGACTTTCCCGATTGGATTCACTTAGATATGAAGCAATTTTATGACTTTATATTTAAAATTTACAAACTGCCTCGCGCTTTTGACCTAAGACTCAAAAACGGCAATGATATCTACGTTCTTATGATCCCAGAGGATGATTTATTAATTTTTCAGTCGCGGAGCAATTAACTAGCTCCCTACATGACCCCGCTCCCTTCAAAAAAAGTAAGATATAACGACCAAGAATGACATGACCAACGAATATGATCTCTTTGAGATTTGGTTGATGGATATGAGTGCGATTACATTGCAGCAATCGCACATCGACTATAGCGCTCACTGCGCAACACAATTTAAGATCGCAAACGAATTGATGTTGGAGAGAACACGTCTAGACGAATAATAGACATCTCATCAGTATTGGAAATAAACCAGTCCCTTACAGCTGCGCCCCCCATAATTCGTGGAGTATTATTTAAATTTGCTTTGCGGTTAATACTACCGAGTACAGGTAACAAGCTATCGCCAAGGAAAATTTCAATCACTTCGCCATCACCACCAAATTGCTGTTGAACAGCAATACGCACATTAAAAAATCCCGTTTTATAGTAAGTCGGCTGAAGAACAAAATCAAAGCTTCCAATGATGTTTTGAGAAATATCCTGTAATGCTGAGTTGATGATTTCACTTTCGCCATCTTTACTTGGCTGGGGAGTATCAATCTCACTTTCAGTTGCGCCGCCATTCCATTCCGGATCAATAACCTTAATCAAATCATCCTCCAAAGCTGCGGCAAGATTTAAGTGAAATTGACCGTAATGAAGAAGTCCGTTATCGGGAAGCACAAATATCTCAACGGCAACACCATTAATTAGAAGATCTTTAATGCGCCGATTGTTTCTGATGTTGGTAGACTGGGTCTTGCCCGGAGTCTTATAACCATTCATTCTTGCAAATAGAGGCTGCACTGTCTTGCCAACATACTTCACCAATCCATCACAAACAAAGGCGTAAAGTATGTTTTTTTGTCTGGAATGACGTAGTAGTTCACAGTTAATTTTGTCGCCATCCAACTCCCAATGGCCGGACATTTGAAAACCAATTTCAAGCAATCTATTCATATGCAACGCCCTCAAGTATCTCGATCATAATCACAACGACAAGGCCGCGTTCATTTTATCAATAGTTCTTTTATCTTAATCTCGATAAATAATTGTAAAAGTAGACTCAAATTAATCGAGAAGACGTATGGGCAAAGATTTACATTGCAACAGTAATTACATATAGCACAATGATGCCATAAAATGCTCTTTAACCAGCAAAGCAAAAAGCCCTTGATCATTTCTGATCAAGGGCTTAAAACTTGGTTGCGGGGGCAGGATTTGAACCTACGACCTTCGGGTTATGAGCCCGACGAGCTGCCAGACTGCTCCACCCCGCGTCTGAAGAATGAAACTATACATTGTTTTGCTGCTCTGCGCAATCCTTTTATGGGATTCGGACTATTGCAGCAGTTGGGCGGACAGGTGTTACACTCTGAGGATTCGCCAATTTTCACTCTTTTTCTCATGAAATTCTGTTCTGAATGTGCGTCCCCAGTCGTCTTGCAAATTCCTGCAGATGACACCCGTGAACGTTTTGTCTGCCCGGCTTGCGGCACTATCCATTATCAAAACCCGAAGATGGTGGTTGGGTCTATTCCCGTATGGGAAGAAGATGGCGTGACCAAGGTCTTGCTGTGCAAGCGTGCAATTGAGCCGCGTCTGGGCTACTGGACGCTGCCTGCCGGCTTTATGGAAAACAATGAGACTACTTCACAGGCGGCGCAGCGTGAAACTGAAGAAGAGGCCGGCGCCAATATCAAGTTACATGAACTGTTTTCGATTCTGAACGTGCCACATGTACATCAGGTCCATCTGTTTTATCGCGCCACGCTGCTTGACCTGAATTATGCGGCCGGCGTAGAGAGTCTGGAAGTAGCGCTATTCTCTGAAGAACAGATCCCATGGGAGGACATCGCCTTCCCTACCACGACACATACGTTGAAGTTTTTCTTTGCCAATCTGGCGCAGGTACAACAGGGCGGCCAATATGAATTGCATGCGCATGATATTTTCAAGCCCATGCGGCATGGCTGATAAGCAAACCTGAGATTGGCAGGCAGAAATAAGAAATGGGCGAATTGATCGCCCATTTTTTTCGTCATTTCTTACCAACTGGTTTCGCGTTCAGCAGTGGATGAGATTTTGTGGATGGACAAATCAGCACCTTCGAACTCTTCTTCCGGGTCCAGGCGTATGCCTATGAGTTTCTTCAAGCTGGCATAGATGACATAGCCGCCAGCAAAAGCAATCGCCATACCCATCAATGTGCCCAGCAGTTGCGACATGAAGCTGACGCCACCCAGACCGCCCAAAGACTTCATGCCAAAAATACCGGCGGCGATACCACCCCAGGCACCGCACAGACCATGCAGGGGCCAGACACCCAAAACGTCGTCCACCTTCCATTTATTCTGGGTCCAGGTAAACATCCAGACAAAGATGGCACCAGCGATGCCACCGGTGACCAGTGCACCCAGCGGATGCATAAGGTCAGAACCGGCGCAGACCGCCACCAGGCCAGCCAGCGGGCCGTTATAGACGAAGCCGGGGTCATTCTTGCCCATCAAGAACGCTACCAGCGTACCGCCGACCATGGCCATGAGGGAATTAATGGCAACCAGTCCATTCATTTTGTCCAGCGTTTGTGCACTCATGACGTTGAAGCCGAACCAGCCTACCGTCAGTATCCACGCACCCAAGGCCAGGAAAGGAATGCTGGAAGGCGGATGGGCGGCAATCGCACCATTTTTCATATACCGGCCTCGGCGTGCGCCCAATAACAGGACGGCGGGCAAGGCAACCCAGCCACCAAAGGCATGCACGACGACAGAACCGGCAAAGTCATGAAATTCTTGAGAAAATGCAGCTTTCAGCCAGGCCTGTATGCCAAAACGCTGGTTCCAGGCGATGCCTTCAAAGAAGGGATACAAAATACCTACCAGCAAGGCGGTAGCAATCAGTTGCGGATGGAATTTTGCCCGTTCGGCAATACCACCTGAGATAATGGCAGGTATGGCAGCGGCAAAGGTCAGCAGGAAAAAGAATTTGACCAGTTCAAAGCCGTTTTTGGCAACCAGCACCTCGGCCCCAGAATAAAACTGTACGCCATAAGCGACGGTATAGCCGACAAAGAAGTAGGCAATGGTGGATACGGCAAAATCAACAAGTATCTTGACCAGGGCATTGACCTGGTTTTTCTTGCGTACCGTGCCTAATTCTAAAAACGCAAAGCCGGCATGCATTGCTAGAATCATGATGGCGCCCAGCAAGATAAACAATGCATCGGCGCTACTATTTTGTGCAGTCATGCAAAAAGTCTCCCAATAAAAGTGCAGATTTATGGATGTGGCGCACTGATAAAGCAAAATACATTCCAATTTGGTGCAAATTGATAAGTGATTGATTTAATGAAGAATTTAATTTTGAGCGGTTTTCTCTTGCACTTCTGCGCACCGAAAGATGGCGTTTTTTTGGTGCATCCCCATGGGATGGCAGCGTGATCCCCTGGCTGGAAACGGATAGCCCCTTCCCTCACCCCAGCACGGCGCTGACAGAGAAAGACGGTGCCGCAGGTTTGCTGGCAGCGGGCGCCGATTTATCGGCCAGCCGCCTGCTGTATGCCTACCGAAATGGTATTTTCCCGTGGTTTTCTGAAGGGCAGCCAATACTCTGGTGGTCTACCGACCCGCGTATGGTGTTACAAGTGCAAGATTTCAAGGTATCCGCCAGCCTGAAAAAACGCCTGCGCCAGGTCAGCAAGGATGACCGCTGGCAGCTACGCTTTGATACCGCCTTTGAACAGGTCATGCGTGCCTGTGCCGCGCCACGCAAAGACAGGGAAGGCACCTGGATTTCTGAAGACATCGTGGCGGGTTATTGTGATTTGCACAAACAGGGGTATGCCCATTCGGCAGAGGTGTGGCTGGATGGTGAACTGGTGGGCGGGGCGTATGGTGTTTGCATAGGACGCATGTTCTATGGTGAATCCATGTTTGCCAGGGTTACCGACGCATCCAAAATAGCGCTGACCCATCTGGTATTTTTCTTGCGTGAACATGACGTGAAAATGATAGACTGCCAGCAAGAGACAGGGCATCTGGCATCTCTGGGCGCAAAACCGATTGCACGCAGCGAGTTTTTGCGCAGACTGGAACATGCCACCGCCCTGCCAGCCATTAGCAATTGGACCATCACCAACAAGATCAGTCTGTGACCCAACTAAACGAGCTACCTTTCGCCAGCATACAGTTTTATGCGACAGCGCCCTACCCTTGCAGTTATCTGGAAGGCTTGCAGGCGCGCTCGCAGGTAGCAACGCCTGCCCATCTGATCAATGCGGATGCGTATTCAGAACTGGTGAAAAGTGGTTTCCGGCGCAGTGGCATTTTCATCTACAGGCCGCATTGCGATAACTGTCAGGCGTGCACGCCGGTACGCATACGTGTGCAGGAATTTGAAACCAACCGCAGCCAGCGTCGCGCCTGGAAAAAACATGCCGGGCTGACTGCGCGTGTCACCAGCCTCAGCTACGCGCAAGAACATTACGAACTATACCAGCGCTATCAGGGCGAACGCCATGCCGGTGGTGGCATGGATCATGACAGCCGTGACCAGTATGCGCAGTTCCTGCTGCAAAGCCGGGTGAATACCCGTCTGGTCGAGTTCAGGGATGAGCAGCAGGTCTTGCGCATGGTCAGCATTATCGACGTGCTGACTGATGGCCTGTCTTCGGTCTACACCTTTTATGACCCGGACGATATGTCGGCATCTTACGGTACCTACAATGTACTGTGGCAGATAGAGCAAACCCGGCTATTAAAGCTGCCGTATGTGTATCTGGGTTACTGGATTGCGGCCAGCCCCAAGATGGCTTACAAAACCAATTTCCGGCCACTGGATGCCTTAATGCAGGGACGCTGGCAGACATTGCGCGAGGTGTAGTCAGGACTTACGCAAAACCGCCCCAGTTGCGTTGCAGCTCCCGCATTTACTAAGACCTTGTACTAAAGTACTGTCTTCGTCGCTGACGGTGTAGTCGGGGTTTCAGGCAACATGTTGCCTGCCGACGAAACGAACCTCCCCTGCAAGGGAGGTTTCCTAAAAGCGATAGCCTTGCTGGGACAATTTTGCGTAAGTCCTAAATATGCTATGTACACGCACAATATATGATTGATAAAGGCCATCTCATGCATTTTTCAACATACCATAATTAGCATCACCATTATTTTTTCACCTTTTCTTCCTTCATAATTTCATGTCCGCGAAACTTCTTTATTCTCTGGTCCGCCCTGCCCTGTTTGCCATGGACCCGGAAAATGCACATCACCTCACCTTACCCGCACTGCAACGCGCCAGCAAACTGGGCCTGAGTGGCATGCTGGGCAGCAAACCCGCCGATGATGCACGCACGGTCATGGGCGTACGTTTCCCCAACCCGGTCGGCCTGGCTGCTGGTCTGGATAAGGATGGCGCTTACATTGACGGCTTGGCAGCGCTGGGTTTTGGTTCCATTGAAATCGGCACAGTGACGCCACGGGCGCAGGCGGGCAATCCCAAGCCGCGCATGTTTCGCCTGCCGCAGGCTGAAGCCATCATCAACCGCATGGGTTTCAATAACGGTGGTGTGGATGCCTTTGTCAGCAACGTACAGGCATCACGCTTTTATCAAGACAAGCAAGGCGTATTGGGTTTAAACATAGGCAAAAATGCTGACACGCCGATAGAACGCGCAGCCGATGATTATCTGCATTGTCTGTCCAGGGTTTATCCCTATGCCAGTTATGTGACGGTGAACATCTCTTCACCCAACACCAAGAACCTGCGGCAGTTGCAGGGTGCCAGCGAGCTGGATGCCTTGCTGTCACAATTAAAGGAAGCCCAATTGCGTCTGGCGGACGAGCACAAGCGCTATGTGCCGGTTGCGCTTAAAATTGCACCGGATATTGATGCAGAACAGATCAAGACCATTGCCGAAGCCCTGCTGCGCCACAAGCTCGATGGGGTCATCGCCACCAACACCACGATTACCCGTGACGCGGTGCAAGGCTTGCCGCATGCAGAAGAAACTGGTGGCCTGTCAGGCAAACCGGTGTTTGACGCATCCAATCGTGTCATACGTGCCTTGAAGGCAGAACTGGGAAATGAATTGCCCATCATTGGTGTGGGCGGAATTTTCTCTGGCGCTGATGCGGTGACGAAAATGCAGGCGGGTGCGGCACTGGTTCAATTGTATTCTGGCCTGATTTATCAAGGGCCGGCATTGGTTAAGGAATGCGCCGACGCTATACGGCTAAACAAATAAATTGAGATAAAAAGCAACTATGAAAAAAGTACTTTTAGGCGACAGCCAGTTAAATGTAAGCACAATCTGCCTGGGCACCATGACCTTTGGCGAACAGAATACCGAAGCACAGGCACATGAACAGCTGGACTATGCGCTGGAGCGCGGTATCAATTTTATCGATACGGCTGAAATGTATCCCGTCATGCCACGCACCGAAACCCAGGGCAGGACAGAACAATACATAGGCAGTTGGCTGAAAAAATCCGGCAAACGCAGCGATATCATACTGGCGACCAAGGCAGCCGGCCCGTCGCGCGGCATGAACTGGATGCGTAATGGTGAGACAGACCTGAACGAAAAAAACCTGCGCGCAGCAGTAGAAACCAGCCTGCAACGCTTGCAGACTGACTATATCGATCTGTATCAATTGCACTGGCCCAGCCGCAATGTTCCCATCTTTGGTCAAAAACAGTTCAACCCTGAACTGGAACGCCCCTGCACAGCCATTGCCGATACCGTGGCTGTCTTGCATGCGCTGGTGAAGGAAGGCAAGATTCGTGCTTTTGGCGTATCAAACGAGAGTGCCTGGGGTGTCAGCGAATTTGTCAAACAGGCCGACCTGCAAGGCGCACCACGCATCGCCAGCATACAGAATGCCTACAACCTGGTGAACCGTTCTTTTGAACAGGGCCTGGATGAAACCTGTTACCGTGAAAAAGTAGGCTTGCTGGCCTATAGCCCGCTGGCCTTTGGTCAACTCAGTGCCAAATATACGGATAATGCCCAGGCTCCTGGTCGCCTGACCCTGTTCCCACCCAGCTGGAGCCCGCGCTACCTGCGTGCAAGCGTGTTTGCTGCCAGCAAGCGCTATGCAGAACTGGCACGTGCCAACGGCCTGACACCCAGCCAGTTGGCATTGGCCTGGTGCTATTCACGCTGGTTCGTCGCCAGCACCATCATCGGCGCGACCAATCTGGCCCAGTTGAAAGAAAACATTGATGCTCTCGAAATCAGTCTCAATGATGAACTGATAACGGGAATCAACCAGATCCATGAAGAACTCCAAAATCCCGGCCAATAAATAATGCCAGGGTAAAGCAGCTTTCTGCCGGGCAGTAGGAGCGTTGTTGCCAATTGTCCGGCAGATTCGGCAAATTCGACACATCCGGTAAATATGGCGTAGAATGAAATTGCAATTGCAACAAACGCCTATTGATCCTTTTACCGGAGAACCGAGATGTCCCAATTGCGTAGCACCATCATCAAACTTGCCGTCTGCATCCTGGCCATTATGGGATTGTTGATGACATTTGCATATAGCGCCTTTCCTGGCGCATCGCTGTTCAAAATGGCGTATTTTTCTGCCATCGTCATGCTTGCTGTTCTTGCGCTGGGCATTGTCAGTGTGTATATCACTGGCGAATTCAAGCAATGGAGCCTCAACAATGGCGCCACCGATCTCGGCTGGCTTTGGTTTAATGCCGAACCACCAGGACTGGAAGCAATGAGAAACGGCATTGACGTCACTACCCTGTCTACCAAAGCAAAACAGGCAGGCACGCCTGACCAGACTGCCTGATCAAGTCATAGTAGCAAAGTAAAAATGCAGGCCAGAAATTTTTCTGTGCCTGCATTCTCGTTTACTTCTTTAACCTGCCAAACTCACCGCAAACAACTTATTTCTGTGCGCGTACCGGTACTGGTACATTACACAGATCGATATAGCCTGCCGGTACTTTATACCAGTCGCCGCCACGATTTCTTTGTGCTTCAACGATGGATTTGAAGGTCGCAGTATCCGTACGTATGATTTCCAGCTTGCTGCGTTCTGCTTCGGGTACATCAGCCGCAATCTTGATGGATTTGATAGGCGTACGCTCTTCCGCTTTTTCATAAAAACCCAGATTACCTTTGCCACGCGGTAGCGTCGTCAATAATTCCATGCCCTGCATGACACGACCGACCACAGTGATGTTTCTGTCCAGTTGCCTTGGCGCATGGCCGGTGACAACATACAGGGAAGTACCATCACCACTATTCGATTCCGTACCACGTGCGACACCAACGCTGGCATAACAATGGGTCAGCCACGCAGTACCTGCTTTAGGATCACGCCCGGCCGGAAAACCATTAGCATGTCCGACTTGCGGAGCAAAACCATCGACATCAGGCAAACGTGTAAAAGGCAGGCTGGATGCATATTTGACCGTAAATTCACCATCCAATTTGCGTTTGGCCGTTTTTATTTCCCGCTTTTCATCTGGATCTGCCCATTGCGCGACATAATTTTCTTGTGAGCGCACGATGGCCAGGCCATCAAAATACCCCTCCCGCACCAGTGCCTTGATGTTTTGTGCATGATTGGGCGCAAAATCCGGCGCCAGTTCAATCACGACACGGCCTTTTTCCAGTTCCATATACAAGGTATTGTCCGGATTCAAAGGGCGCCAGTCAGTCGCACTGGAAGTCTTGATTAAATCCGCCATCGTCTGTTTTGATTTAAGCGGTGCAGCCTTGGCAGCGACAGGTGCAGCCTGGGCAAGACCCGCCGCCGTGAGGCTGGCAAGCAGATGGGCAATCAGTAATTTTCGGGCATGTGGAACAGCAAAACGTAAAGACATTGTTTGACTCCAGGTAAGATGCGGAAAATAAGGGATAAGCGCAAGCTTAAGGATTTGAGACCATACGCGAAGGAAATAGTTTTGTCCATATACCAAAAATATATCGGACAACCTAAAATCACCGTGCAAAAAGATATATTGCTGCTGTTTTTTTCATCGTTACGCATCTTATTTTGCACTAGCCTGACTTGTCATATTGCAAAAATCTGGCGAATCCGGTACAAGCTTGTTGACGAATTTCATTCACCATGAAGGAGCCCTACTTGAAACCTCAGCCTCAACAACCAACCGGTGCCTTTGTCGGCGCATCATGGGCAGCCTTGTTTATCGGTGGCATCACGTATCTGGCTGGCGTCTGGAATGCAGCCATGCAATTGAACGAAAAAGGCTATTATTTCACGCTACTGATGTATGGCTTGTTTTCTGCCGTGTCGCTGCAAAAATCAGTGCGCGACAAGCTGGAAGGGATACCGGTCACAGGCATTTATTTTGGTTTGTGCTGGCTGTCTCTGGGCCTGTCGATTTTATTGCTGAGCGTGGGATTATGGAATGCAACGCTGAACTGGAGCGAAAAAGGCTTCTTTGCCATGGCATTTTTGCTGAGCCTGTTTGCTGCCGTCGCAGTACAGAAAAACGTGCGTGACATGGGCCTGATCAGGTCTGGCGCAGATACCATGCCCATGCATGATGGACATGAATCATGAAACTGATGCGCTCACCTGTTGATGCACTGATCCGGACTACCAAACGACGCTAAAGATGATGAATAATGATGCTCCAGACAATGGCGATTTTGCTGCTTATCTAAAAAATTTAGATAAGTCCGGCAAAACAAGCGCAGCATCAGACGCGCTAACGAATCCCATTCTGCCTGTCTTTCAGAATTCGCATAGCGAGGAATTAGCAGATCAGGAACTTGCTGAACTTCCCCCTATATCCGACGATGATTTATTGCAGCAAGCCCTGGCATGTGAAGGCGTCAGCAATGAATATGATCTGGATGACCGTGTAGAACACCAGACGAATGACGACGCAGGTCTGCATGATGCGGAAGATGCGCCAGAAGCTGAGCAAGCTCCCCTGGCATTTCTTGGTGAACACGCACTGCAGTTAGCGGATCAGCCGACGCCAGAAGAACTTGATGAAATACCTGAGCTTAGTGACGAAGAACTGATACAACAGGCTTTGGCAGATCCTGGAGACAATGAAGATATTTCTCCGGAATAAATACGCATACACCAGGATCATCCTCAAAAAAAGAGCCTGCCTTTGTTCAAGTAAAAATGAACACATGCAGGCTCTTTTACATCTGTGAAATCAGGGCATGTCGATCTGCTCAACCATACGCCAATGACAAATGCCGGGCGCGTGCCGATGCAGTCGATTTAACTTCTACACGCATGGAATTCTGCAAAGATGCAATAGAACCACCTGCGCGATACTGGAAGCTGACTTGCAGAATATCACCCTCTTTGACCGCCACCGGCTGCGCTACCGGCAAGGCCATGTAATTATTCAGCCAGTCTATGGTGGATGAGGTTTCCATCAACACTGCCAGGATGTTCTTGGTGACAAAACGCAAGGCGCTGACGGTGCCGGCGCGTTCTATGGTGAAATTGCCTTCCCAGCGAATTTGCAGCTCATTGTCCTGATTAAAATCGATAATGCTGTACAAGGCCGGCTGTGCCAGTTCCACGGTATCGGCTGAAAATACACCTGCCTGCTGAAATTGAATGATCGGTGCCTGATAGCCTGAAAAGTCATAGGTCTGCTGCAAGGGCTGCACCGCCATGACTATCGCTTCTGGAATAAACACTGGCAGTGGGCCACCAAATTTGGCCGCATAACGCTTTTTAAAATTCTCGATGACTTCCACCTGTTTTTCACGCAGCATAGCCACGTGTATCATCTCGCAGATGACAACATCAACAGGTTCTGGCGGCAGGTATTCAAAGGCATCAGCATGGATGACTTCAACCTTTTCGCCATCGCGGTTCATGGCCAGCAAACGACGTGCTTCATCTACCATGTCCGGGTTAAATTCGACGCAATAGACCTTGGATGCAGTCTGCGCAGCAAACCAGGACAGTACGCCAGTGCCGCCGCCCAGTTCCAGCACTTTGGCACCTTCAAAAACCTGGCGTCGTATGGCCGCCTTGAAGCTGTCCATACGGTTCAAATCCATCAGCATGTTGTGATGGTATTGCAGGGGAATAAACTGACCGAGGTAGCAGCTCTCTGCCTCACGTTCGTTCAACATGGTGACTCCTTCGTTTCCTGGTTTCATGATGTGGCTGCCGTCTGAAAAGTGCTGTAGGACAGTCAATTTCTTCGCCAGCAACATGCAATTCTGAATAGCATTTTGCGTGCGGCCCGAGTGACTGATTATCCTTGGCTTATGAAGAAGCGAATCGCGGAGTTGAACGAAGAATCGGCGTCAATTCTTGCTTATGGTAAAGATATAGGCATGCCATTTACCGATGAATTAACTTTATGCAAAGAAGTAGTGATGTGCAAGAGGAACTACAGAAGAATTTACCAGATGAACTGCAAAGCTGAGCCCTCAATCTTTCTTTGGCTTTTCGCAGCGTGCATCACGGTAAGCGGTGCTTAACTGTTCCCAGCCCTCGCCAGGCGAGTTTTGGGAACAGACTACATGCGCAGTTAGTTTGCTGCGCCATTTATACCAGGCTGCCGGTTCGGCACGCATCGCGGCAGGCACCAACGTGACGGTCAACAAAGTGGCCAGCAACCACATTTTCCTGCGTCTATGCATGACCGTCACTCCTGACATGAACTACGATTTATGTTTCCCTGATTTTACACCCCGGTTTGTTCCCGATAGCGTGCCAGTTCATCGATTGTCAGCACCACCATGTCATGGGTGACAGCATATTCGATGATCTGTTCACCCTTGGCCATGCTGCCATCGGGATTCATCAATTCGCACAAGACGGCAGCCGGAGACAAGCCAGCCATCTGCGCCAGATCTACCGAGCCTTCGGTATGACCACGCCGACTGAGAACGCCACCGGGTGCCGCCCGCAAAGGGAAAACATGGCCAGGCCGGGCCAGATGTTCAGGCCTGGCATCCGGCGCGATGGCAGTCAGTATGGTGGTGACGCGGTCAGCAGCAGAAACGCCCGTGGTCACACCCTGTCTGGCTTCTATCGACACGGTAAAAGCGGTGCCATAGCGACTTTCATTATTGCTGACCATGGGGGGCAGATCGAGTTGCTGCAACTTGTCGTCAGTCAGGCATAAACAGACAATGCCGCTGCAATCACGTATCAGCCTGGCCATGGATTCAAGCGTGATCTTTTCGGCAGCGACGATAAGGTCCGCCTCGTTTTCACGGTCAAAATCATCCATGAGTAACACTGGGCGACCGTTGCGCAGGTCTTCCAGCGCCCTGGGCAGACGTTGTTCAAATGGACTAAGGGAAAGCATTTCCGGTTCAGCAGAACTGGAAGAAGGATGGGTAGTGGTGGTATTGATGGTATTCAACATAATGAAACGCTCCGGCAAAAGTAAATGTGCAAAAGACGTTTCAGGGAGCAAAAAACGAATAGCCAGACGCGAGCGCCCATGGTGATAACCATAGGTGCTTTGCATAAGGCGCATCTTCTCTCATCCGGACTATGACCGTCGGCCCTGGAATCACACCAGATCTGCTGACCTTGCAAACAGATTCTTTATTTCCTGAACCTGTCTTTGATGCAAGCGCTCGCGGGCTTATTCACAGTTATACCTGTGATTTTACCGCCGGTGGGGAATTGCACCCCGCCCTGAAGACGTACAACCTGCCGAATTATTCGGCATGCAGATTATACGTAAAAATTCCCGGGCTTACTGAAGGCAGGGCAAACGCCGCATCTTGGCGCATTAAATCAATGACATTGCTTGTAGTGCTTGAATAACTTAAGCGCTTTGAACAAGCAGTCATCCACCCGTAGCAGGCACATTCATCTGTGCCATATATCAAATTAAGCGCACCGATAAATACAATTGTTAAAAATGTTGTCTTATGTTGTCCTATTTAGCTCGCATTTCCACATGGCAACAACTATGCTAATTCCTGAAGGTGTTTCTGCCTTCCCATACCTGCGAGCGGTAAGTCGGGGCCAATTGCAGACTTCAATACCATTCAGGCAAAAAAACACATCAAAAGACCAGGCGTTCCTGCTTAAACTGGTTTTTAAATCATTTATTCCTGGCTCATGAATTAAACTAAAGACAATATCAGGCCAACGATTTTATATATATCAAATACGTATATAAGCAAATGAATACTAAGTAGTTTGGAATAAAGCCTGAATTCATTACGATTCACCTACTTTGCGCGAGGCGATATGACTTTAACCTATATATTTTCGGGATTTGCTGTTGGCACCCTGGTCGGCTTGACCGGCGTGGGTGGCGGCTCGCTCATGACGCCCCTGCTGACCCTGCTGTTTGGCGTCTCGCCGACAGTCGCCGTAGGCACAGATCTCGCCTTTGCTTCGATCACCAAGGCCACCGGCACCTTTACCCATCGTCTGCGTGGTACGGTAGACTGGAATGTGGTACGTCTGTTGTGCTACGGTGCCCTGCCTGCGGCGGTCGTAGCCACCTTGTTCCTCAAGCATTTTGGTGCATTGGACAAGGAAATTGGTCAGCTCATACGCTATTCCATCGCTGTTTCCGTGCTGCTGACCGTGGTTGCCCTGCTGTTCAAAGGCAAGATGCTGAACTGGCTGAATAATCATCCTGAAAAGCAATTACAAGGCAAAAATCTGGCCATTGCGACTATTGTCTCAGGTGCAGTGCTAGGAACACTGGTCACCATTTCTTCCATCGGTGCCGGCGCCATAGGCGCAACCTTGCTGGTCATGCTGTATCCGCGCATGTCCGCTGCGCACATCGCCGGCACTGATATTGCCTATGCCGTACCATTGACCGCCATTGCCGCCTTTGGACACTGGTGGCTGGGCTCGATAGACTGGGTCTTGCTGGGCAGCCTGCTGATCGGCTCTCTGCCGGGCATCACACTGGGCTCCCTGGCAGCCCGTGCCGTACCTGAAAAATTTTTACGTGGCCTGCTGGCAACCACTCTGACTCTGGTTGCTGCCAAGCTTGTCCTTTGAATCTGTTTGCAATCGCGTACTTACACACGCATTTTATGGGTAATTAAAGATGTATCGTTACGACCAGCACGATCACCAAATCATCAAGGAACGTATTGCACAATTCCGCGACCAGGTTAGCCGCCGGCTTTCGAATGAATTGAGCGAAGATGAATTCCGTATTTTGCGTCTGCAAAACGGTCTGTACATGCAGCGCCACGCCTATATGTTACGGGTGGCTGTGCCTTATGGCATGCTGTCGTCGAATCAGGTACGCAAGTTTGCCCACATTGCCCGCAAATATGATCGTGGCTATGGTCACTTTACGACACGTCAGAATATCCAGTACAACTGGATCAACCTGGAAGATACACCAGACATACTGGAAGAACTGGCATCGGTAGAAATGCATGCCATCCAGACTTCTGGTAACTGCATGCGCAATATTACGTCTGATGAATTTGCCGGTGTGGCTGCGGATGAAGTGATTGATCCGCGCGCCTATGCAGAAATCCTGCGTCAATGGACTACCTTCCATCCGGAATTTGCATATCTGCCGCGTAAATTCAAGATCGCCATCAATGGTGCCAAAGAAGACCGCGCCGCAATTGCCGTGCATGATATTGGCCTGACCGTGGTGCACAACGAAGCTGGCGAAGTCGGCTTCAAGGTAATGGTTGGTGGCGGCATGGGTCGTACCCCTATTCTGGGCAGCGTGATACGTGATTTCCTGCCGTGGAAGCATGTCATGACCTACCTGGAAGCGATATTGCGTATCTATAATCAGTACGGTCGTCGCGACAATATCTACAAGGCACGTATCAAGATACTGGTGAAAGCGATCGGTGCTGAAGAATTTGCTCGCCAGGTAGAAGAAGAATGGCAAGACATCAAGGATGGCCCGGCTACTTTGACAGAAGCTGAATTGAAACGCGTGGCCAGCTATTTCACGACGCCAGACTATGAAACCCTGCCTGCGCAAGATGCCACTTATGAGCAGCATTTGCAAGACAATAAATCCTTCGCCAACTGGGTCAAACGCAATGTCAAACCACATAAGGTAGCTGGCTATGCGGCTGTGGTCCTGTCACTGAAGAAGCCAGGCGTACCGCCGGGCGATGCCAGTTCGGAACAAATGGATTTCATTGCCGATCTGGCTGATCAATACAGTTTTGGTGAATTGCGCGTCACGCATGAGCAAAACCTGGTGCTGGCAGATGTCAAAGTTGCTGACTTGTTCACCGTCTGGCAAGAAGCCAAGGCACATGGCCTGGCGACACCAAATATTGGCTTGCTGACCGACATGATCTGCTGCCCTGGCGGTGATTTCTGTGCGCTGGCGAATGCCAAATCCATTCCTATCGCGCTGGATATCACGGATCGCTTCAACGACCTTGATTATCTGCATGATATCGGCGACATCGAATTGAATATGTCTGGCTGTATCAATGCCTGCGGCCACCACCATGTCGGCAATATCGGCATTCTGGGTGTGGACAAAGACGGTAGCGAGTTTTATCAGGTGTCCATCGGTGGTGCGCAAGGCAATAGCTCGGCCATAGGCAAGATTATTGGCCCGTCTTTCGCTGCCGGACAAATGCCGGAAGTGATAGACCGCATCATTCAGGTATATGTGCGTGATCGCCTCGAGAATGAGCGCTTCATCGATACGGCCCAGCGCCTGGGTATCGCGCCATTCAAGGAATTTGTGTATGCAACACCGATACGTACCAATGAACATCATGGTGAAGACGCCGGTACGGCTGTCAGCTACTGAAATTAAGAAAGTGCATCATGCGAGAAATTATTAAAGATAAAACCATCGTCAGCGACGACTGGACAGTACTGCGCCTGACAGAGAATGAAACTCCGGATGCCGTCAGCGTACCCGCAGGCAAAGTCATCATCCCGCTGAAAGTATGGTTGCTGCAACGCGAAAGCCTGCTGAACCGTACTGATATTGCCGTGTGGTTCAGCAGCGATGAGCAGGCAAAAGAATTGAAAGAAGACATCAGCCGCTTTAGCCTGCTGGCTGTGGACTTCCCAAAATTTGCAGATGGTCGTGGTTATTCCATCGCCTATAACCTGCGCTCACGCTTCAATTTCACTGGCGAATTGCGCGCCATCGGCGATGTCTTGCGTGACCAGTTGTTTTACATGCAGCGTGTGGGCTTCAATGCTTTTGCCACTCGTGAAGACAAGAATATCCATGACGCCATCAAGGGCCTGACCGATTTTTCTGAGAAATACCAGACTTCGTGGGATGAAAAAAATCCCTTGTTCCGCCGTGCTGAACGCAGTGGAGCATCGGTATGAGTGATTTTCAGGAACGTCTTGCCGCCACCCAGGCGATACTGGACAAGATTGCTGCTGACTACGCTCCAGCCGTGTTTGCTTCCAGCTTGGCAGCCGAAGATATGGTGTTGACTGACCTGATTTTACGCAATAAGCTGGACATTAGCATTTTTTCGCTGGAAACCGGACGCCTGCATGCAGAAACGCTGGGCATGCTGGATAAAGTCAAAGAAAGCTATGGCACAGAAATCAAGCTGTTCAAGCCGGATGCCGCCGATGTGGAAAATTATGTCAGCCAGCATGGACTGAACGCCTTTTACGACAGTGTGGAAATGCGCAAGGAATGCTGCCGCATACGCAAGGTAGAACCGCTGAAACGTGCCCTGGCAGGCAACAAGGCCTGGGTCACCGGCCAGCGCCGTGCGCAGTCAGCGACCCGTACCGAACTGGCCGTGCAAGAAGATGATGCAAGCCATGGCCTGCAAAAGTTTAATCCTTTGGCAGATTGGTCAGAAGATGATGTCTGGCACTATCTCAGGAGCAACAATGTGCCTTACAATCCTTTGCATGACAAAGGATATCCATCGATAGGCTGCGAACCATGCACCCGCGCGATACAGCCAGGTGAAGATGTCAGGGCTGGTCGCTGGTGGTGGGAAAACCCCGATTCCAAGGAATGTGGCCTGCATGTCGTTGATGGCAAGCTGATCCGAATTAAACAAGCTGTCTGAAGAAGAAAAATCATGAATACTGTCGTGGAAAACCATTTTATTGATGCTGCGAGCAATCGCCACCTGGATTGGCTGGAATCCGAAGCCATCCATATCATGCGCGAAGTCGCGGCCGAATGCAGCAACCCTGCCCTGCTGTTTTCCGGCGGCAAAGACTCTATCGTCTTGCTGCGTCTGGCAGAAAAGGCTTTCCGCCCGGGTAAGTTCCCTTTCCCGCTGGTGCATATTGATACCGGCCACAACTTCCCTGAAGTCATTGCCTTTCGCGACAAGCGCGTGGCCGAACTGGGTGAACGCCTGATCGTTGGTTCGGTAGAAGAATCAATACGCCGTGGCACGGTACGTCTGCGCAACCCGGCAACGGATTCACGCAATGCGGCGCAAGCCGTGACCTTGCTGGAAACAATTGCTGAACACAAATTCGACGCCTGCATAGGTGGTGCCCGTCGCGATGAAGAAAAAGCGCGCGCCAAGGAAAGGATATTCTCTTTCCGTGATGAATTTGGCCAATGGAACCCTAAAGCACAACGTCCGGAATTGTGGGACCTGTATAACACCCGCGTGCACGCTGGTGAAAACATGCGCGTCTTCCCTATCTCGAACTGGACCGAGCTCGACGTATGGCAATACATCGCCCGTGAAAAACTGGAATTGCCACAGATTTATTTTGCCCATGAACGCCAGGTAATCCCGCGCAATGGCTTGCTGGTACCATTAACGGACCTGACACCACCACGTGCCGGTGAAACGGTAGAAACCCAGATCGTGCGCTTCCGCACGGTGGGTGATATTTCCTGCACCTGCCCGGTATCGTCTGATGCGGCCACTGTAGAAGCCATCATCGCCGAAACCGCGATCACCCAGATTACCGAGCGTGGCGCTACCCGCATGGATGACCAGACATCAGAAGCATCGATGGAAAAACGTAAAAAAGAAGGATATTTCTAATGAACGCCGTAGAACAATTGACTGCCGCCGTTGGTAGAGAACGTGGCCTCTTGCGCTTCATCACGGCGGGTTCAGTGGATGATGGCAAAAGCACTTTGATTGGTCGCCTGCTGTTTGACAGCAAGGGTATTTTTGCTGACCAGCTGGATGCCATTTCGCGCGCCAAACACAAGCGCACCGTCGGCGACACCATAGACCTGTCCCTGCTGACTGATGGCCTTGAAGCTGAACGCGAACAAGGTATCACCATCGACGTGGCCTATCGCTATTTCGCCACACCAAAACGCAAGTTCATCATTGCCGATACGCCTGGCCATGAACAGTACACGCGCAATATGGTGACCGGTGCGTCAACGGCAGATGCGGTGATCATTCTGATCGACGTTTCCAAGGTCAAGCTGAATGATGATGGTACTGTGGATTTACTGACGCAAACCAAACGTCACTCCACCATTGCCCATCTGCTGCAAATAGAACACGTGATTGTTGCCGTCAACAAGATGGATCTGATCGACTATGACCAGACCGTGTATGACCGCATTATCGCTGCCTATCAGGCATTTGCAGATCAATTGGGTTTGAAAAACATCCGCCCTATTCCCTTGTCTGCCCTCGCGGGTGACAATGTGGTGACGGCCAGCGAAAAACTGGCTTGGTACAAGGGACCAACCCTGATTGAACTGCTGGAATCCTTAAGCGTATACGACGCCTGCCACGACGAACCATTCCGCTTCCCGGTACAACTGGTAGCACGTCACAATGGCCATGAAGCGAATGACTTCCGTGGTTATATGGGGCGTATCGAAGCAGGCAAAGTCAGCAAGGGCGACAAATTATTGGTGCAGCCTGGTGGCCAGACTGCCACAGTCAAGGACATTCTGACACTGGATACATCACTGGATACTGCTGTCGTCGGTCAGTCAGTCACGATCTTGCTGGATGAGTATGTAGATATTTCACGCGGTGACATGCTGGTGGGTGCTGATCGTCCGGCGACCCTGCTGAAAACCGTGAATGCCGATTTGTGCTGGCTGTCAGAAGATGTGCTGGATATCCGTCGCAAATACTGGCTGAAACATACCACCAGACAAATCGCTGCCAGGGTAACGGCCATTGACACGCTGCTGGATATCAATACCCAGGAACGTCGCTCTGCAGACAGCCTCAAACTGAATGATATTGCGACTGTAACACTGAACGTTGCCCAGGCACTGGCTGCCGATGATTATCGGGACCTGCGCTCCACCGGTGCCTTCATCCTCATTGATGAAGTAACCCATCAGACCGTCGCGGCAGGTATGATACGTATTGGCTGAAGTGTAAATACAGTGGTAAATACGTTGATCAATACAGTGACGAGTACAGCAGTGCATACAGCAACAGGCAAGGTCTATCTGATCGGGGCCGGCCCCGGTGCGGCAGATCTGATTACCGTACGGGGTGCCCGTCTGCTGGCAGCAGCAGACGTGGTGCTGTACGATGCACTGGTCACATCTGAAATGCTGGAACTGTGTCCGCAGGCTGTCAAAATCCCGGTAGGCAAACGCAGCGGACAACGCTCTGCGGCGCAAGAGCATATCAATCAGCAGATGCTGGAATCTGCCGCTAAATATCAGTTGGTAGTGCGCCTCAAGGGCGGTGACCCCATGCTGTTCGGGCGTGCCGACGAAGAACTGACGGCACTGGAATCTGCTGGCGTTAACTATGAAATCGTGCCCGGCATTACCACCGCCCTGGCGGCGGCGGCCAGCGTGCGCCAGCCACTGACCAAGCGCGGCATCGCCCGCAGTGTCGCCCTGTTCACATCAAGTACCGCCCCTGGCGAAACGGCAGATACCCGCATACCCGAATGTGACACCCTGGTGCAGTATATGGGTGGCAGGGAAGCCATGTTGACTGCGCAACGCATGCTGACCGCCAATTTCCCTGGCAATCTACCCGTCATCATCATCGAGAACTGCAGTCGCCCGGATGAATGCAGTCAGGCCATGAGCCTGAATGATCTGGCCAATGGACTGCCCGGCAGTACCGGACCTGTGCTTGTCATGATGGGTGAAGCGATGCGGGCGCGCAAATCATCCTGACACCCTGATATCTTGACTACTGCTCAAGAATCTTCAGGGCGGCAATCTGACGCCCTGCCTGCGCGCCATCAGTTGCAGGACACCACCTGTTCTTAGTTGTTCGTATAGTTCATCGTAACGGCTACGCAGTTGCTCGCAACTGGCATTCTTGCAGTAAGCCAGATAGCCATCCTGGATATCCATAAGCGGTTCTATCATCTGCAGTTCATTACTGATGCCCATGGCTTTCATGGCGGCTTCGGTATTGCGTATATTGGTGGCCAGAAAATCCACCCTTTTTGCCAGTAACATGTTCAGACCGTTGGTAAGCGTATTTGCCAGCACCGGCTTGATACCAGAGCGCATGCTTTCAAATTGCGCGCCATATATCCAGCCATTGATGACACCCAGCCTGGGGCCGTGCAAGCTGGCGTAATTGCCATCCCAACTCAGGTCTGATCCCTTGCGAACGTAGAGCACGATCAGGTCACGATAAAAGGCTCTTTTGGCAAAGGCAAATTTGCCTTCTCTTTCTGTCGTCCTGTACGGGCCTATCAGTATCTGTGCCTGTTCATTTTCAACCATCCACTGTGCCCTGGCCCAGGGATAGATTTCAAACCGGATGTCATCACCATTCTGCTTCGCCAGCGCGCGCAGGATGTCTGCCCCTAGCCCGGTATATTCACCAGCGACATTGCGTTCAAATACGTTGGCGAATTCTGTACCTACAGCCAGTACCTGCGCTGCATGGCTGGCCGGCACCGCAAGATGGAGTGATGCAAACAAGAGGAAAGTCAATACCAGTTTCAGCGCTGCCCTTGCCCTATACATAGATAGTGCCGCTGAGGTCTGCGTATTATGGCCAAAAATCGGAATCATTCGCGCCTCAGATCAGGGTGTGAGAAACGAGGCTTTACAAAGATTTTATACAATAGTCCCTGATAGCCGACAAAACGCTGTCATCTTCACCAGCAGCACTGACAAGTTTTACCTCAAGCGCCGGATGGCTGGTGCGCAGTTCATCCACCAATATAGGCAAATCACGCAACACATGACCACCCTGCCCCAGAAATATCGGCACCAGCGTGACTTGCTGACACCCTTCTGTCACCAGGCTGGCAACCAGTTCTGGCAGTGATGGCTGCATGAACTCCAGAAACGCCAATGCCACCGTAGTATCTGGCAAACTTTCCTGTGTCATTTTTTGCAGGCGCTGAAAAGGCTGCGCCCACCTGGGGTCACGCGCGCCATGGGCGAACAGGATCATTGCAGGTTTTTCAGTCATCAATTTCTTTCCACGTAACGCAAACCCATGGCGGCTATCACCAGGAACAACACACTGGGTACCAACGCCGTCACAGGTGCTGGCCAGGTATTAAGCAAACCCACATGTGAAAACAGCGAATTGATCAGGTAAAACACCATGCCTATCATGATGCCGCTGAATATCTTCAAACTGACGCCACCGCTTCTGACGTGCAGGTAGGCAAAGGGCAATGCCAGTGCCATCATCACCAGTACCGCAAATGGGTAGGTGATTTTTTTCCAGAAAGCGATTTCATAGCGTTCGCCATCCTGTTTATTGTCCGCCAGATGCTTGGTAAATGCAGCCAGGTCGGTCGCGGACATGCGGTCAGGGTCAGCAAACAGGACAGATAAAATATCTGGTGTGACTTCGGACACAATGTCGCGGCTGTCAAGCTTCTGGCTTTTCACTGCGGCGATATCTTCACTGGTCAGCGTTTTAGGGAAGGATGTTTCGGACACATCAAACAGACGCCAGGTATTCTTGCCCAGGTATTCGGCATCGGTCGCAGTCACTTCACGGGACAGGTGAAAATTTTTGTCGAATTCAAATATCCGTACGCCTTTCAAATGACGGTTTGGCAGTATCTCTTTCACGTTCAGGAACAGCGAACCGACCACTTCACCGGTAAGGCCGTTTTCACGCACCAAATCCTTGGTCCACAAACCGGTACGAAATTCCTGTGCCATTGCTTCACCGATGGCATTGAGCTTGATTTTTTCAGCGAATTTGCTTGATACCGGGGAAATCACTTCTCCAAACAGAAAAGTCAGCGCAACAAACAGCATGCCTATTTTCAGCAAGATACTACCTGCCATCACGGTCGACATGCTGGATGCGCGCATGATGGTAAATTCGGAATTGGAAGCAAACTGCGCCAGCACATAAATGGTGCCGATCAAAACCGCAATCGGCATGAACTCATAGATATAGCCCGGCCATCCCAACAAGACATACAAGACCGCATGCTTGAGCTGGTACCCACCCTTGTTGACAGAAGATTGCAACTCATTAACAAGATCAAAAAACGAAAACAGCGCCAGCAATGCCAGCATGACGAATAACACGGCACGCAGGATTTCCGTGCCAAAATATCTTTGTAAAATTTTCATGCTGGACACTTCTCTTTGCCACGGAAACTCGATTTGCAGCGGGACCACAATACCAGCGGATGCCAGCGACTATTGACCTTCAAACGCCATAAGAACAAAGCGATAACAAGCAGACTGACAACCAGATGGTGTGGCCACCACGCCATGGCAAAACTGCTGCGCTCCTGCACCACCAGCGCTTGCAAAATATTAGTAACGGACAGGTAAATCACCACCAGCAACAAAGCCACGATCAGATTGGCTGAACGTCCGACACGAGGATTGACGTAACCCAGGGGAATAGCCAGCAACAGCAATACTGCGCACATCACCGGCAGGGAAATACGCCATAGCAGCTCACCCAATTTGGTACTGTCGAGATTTTCCAGCAAAGCCGCCAATGGCATGGATTTCGCCGATTTGTCACCGGCCACGCTGGCATTCTGACTGGATACCAGTACACCGTATTTTTCAAACTGCATCATCTGAAAATCAGGCGCGGTCGGTGCGCCGTCGTAACGACGCCCCTGACTCATGACCAGGAACTTGTCGCCCAGTTTGTCGATTTCTATCATGCCTTCCTTGGCAACGACGATGCTGGAGCGACCATCTTTATAAGTATTGATGAAGATATTCTGCACCTTGCTGAGATCACCAGCCACTTCTTCGACAAAGAAAATCCGGTCAGATGAAGCAGATTCCTGAAACTTGCCGGGAGCCACCTTGGCTATATCCGAACGTTTTTCAAAGCGTTCGCGAAATTCCACGCTTTGCTGGTTGGCCCAGGGGGTGACGATAAAACTCAGCAAGCCGGTCAGGATGATGAGAGGCGCGCCAAAGCGTACCACCGGCGCTATCCACTGCGTCAGGCTCAGGCCAGAAGCAAACCAGACCACCATTTCCGAATCCTGGTAGCTGCGGGTCACTACCAGCAATACGGAAATAAAGCCGGTCAGCAACAGCAGAATATGCATGTTCATGAGGGCGGTGAAGGCGATCAGGGCCACCACATCGGACGACGCAACTTTACCTCCTGCCGCCTGTCCAAGGATTTTAATGAGCATCACGGAGATCGTGATGGTGAACAATGTAGTGAAGACTGCGCCTGCGGCACTGTTTAATTCACGTCGAAGCGCGCGCTGAAAAATCATGAGTAGGATTATAATGTCTGTTTTACGAGACTTACAAAGAGGAGTAATACGTGGACTTTAGCATAAAAACAATCGACGCAAAAAGTGCCTCGACTGCCCATAAAGCAATTAAAACTGGCTGTATCGTGGTCGGTGTGTTCGAAAACAAGAAACTTTCCGCCGTTGCAGCAAGCCTGGACAAGGCTGGCGACATCGCCGCAGCCCTGAAATCCGGTGATATTACAGGAAAAGCGGGTACTTCCCTGTTGTTGCGTAACATCGCTGATGTGGCTGCCGAACGCGTATTGCTGGTAGGTCTGGGTGAAGAAGCGTCCACTGTCAGCGACAAAGCCTACAATCAGGCTGTGCAGGCTGCCGCCCGTACACTGGCTGCGCTTGGTGCCAATGATGCGGTTCTGGCCTTGCCAGCGGTCAAGGACCGTGACCTGGGCTGGTCTATCCGTAGTGCAGTTCTGGCCTTCCGCGAAAGCATTTTCCGTGCTGATGCACTGAAAAGCAAGAAAGACACATCCACTGCGGGTGTCAAGAAAGTCGCATTTGCTGTCTCTGCCGCAGAAGCAACTGCTGCCAAAAATGCATTATCGCAAAGCGAAGCCCTCGCGAACGGCATGGATCTGACCAAGGAACTGGGCAACCTGCCACCGAATATCTGCACACCTACTCACCTGGCCAACACCGCCCGGAAAATCGCAACTGACTACAAAATGGTTGCCGAAGTGCTGGACCGCAAACAGATCCAGGCCCTGAAAATGGGTAGTTTCCTGTCTGTGACCAATGGCACGGTAGAACCACCGAAATTCATCGTGCTCAAGCACAATGGTGGCAAAGCCAAGGATGCGCCAGTCGTTCTGGTTGGCAAGGGCATCACTTTTGACTCTGGCGGTATCTCGCTGAAAGCTGGCGCCGGCATGGATGAAATGAAATACGACATGGGTGGTGCGGCTTCCGTACTGGGTACCATGCGTGCCATCGGTGAAATGAAGCTGAAGCTGAACGTCATCGCCGTCATCCCGACTTGCGAAAACATGCCGTCCGGCAGTGCAACCCGCCCTGGTGATATCGTCACTTCCATGTCTGGCCAAACCATCGAAATCCTGAATACGGATGCCGAAGGCCGCCTGATCCTGTGCGACGCCCTGACTTATGCAGAACGCTTCAAGCCAGCAGCCGTAGTTGACGTGGCTACACTGACTGGTGCCTGCGTGACTTCTTTGGGTCACCATAATTCCGGCCTGTTCACCCGCCATGACGAAGCACACGACAAACTGGCAGCAGAATTGCTGGCAGCAGGCAAGCAAACTGGCGACACCGCATGGCGCATGCCTATCGAAGAAGCGTATAACGAGCAACTGAAATCCAATTTTGCCGACATGGCAAATATTGGCGGTCCGGCCGGTGGCAGCATTACCGCAGCCTGCTTCCTTGAGCGCTACACCAGGAAATACACCTGGGCGCATCTGGATATCGCTGGCACAGCCTGGAAATCTGGCGCAGCCAAAGGCTCCACTGGTCGCCCAGTACCTTTGCTGACTACTTTCCTGATCAACCGCGCAGGCTGATACAGCCTCCCAAGTTAGCGCAAAGCTGAACTGAAAGGCCCCGGTCTGGAATATCCAGACCGGGGCCTTCTTGTTTTATTAGCTTGTCTGCTTCTTGCCTGTTCCGCAGCAGTGATTATGGTTTAAACCATAATTCGCTACGGCTGAGCGGCATATTGGCCGGATTCAGAAAAGGATTTCGCAATTCCAGTACGGTCCTCTGTTTCAAACCGGCTTTCTGTATGGACGTTTGATGGTATTTCAGGAAAATCTTTTCGAATTGCCCGTTCCTGATCATCATTTCCAGGCCATTGTTCAAATCATCGGCAAATTGGCGTTTGTTCGGGGCAACAAAGAAATAATAGGCCGCAGGATAATGCAGCGCGATATCCGGACTGACTGACAGTTTTTTACCGGTATGCAGTTCTTGTTCCTTCCAGATTTCCAGGATGGAGCGAGGGAAATAATCAAAACGCCCTGCTTCCAGCATGCTGAACAATGCCTCATACGAATTGGCGGTCGCCACTGTCAGTCCATTGCTTTCCAGGACTTTGACGTCCGGCCAATCTAGTTCCTGCCCAGCCGAATAGGCATGCATGTCATGAAGCGTTTTTACATCCTTGAACAGGTTTTTCTGTTCGCTCCGCACCAGAGGAATGCGCCAACCCAGCAAGCCTTTGTCGATGGGTATCTTGATCGCAATCAACGATTTTTCCCTTTCATCGGTGGACATGCTCCACAGCAGATCGACTTCCCTCGTACCGTTTTTCATTTCATGCACGGCCCGCCCTTGCTGCATCTGCGCATGGCTGGGTAATAACTGGTATTTATTGGCCGAAAAAGAAAGCGCCTCGGTCAATAATTCATTGATATAGTCGAAATGGCTGTCTGTCTTGGCCGAGGGGCGCGGGTAGCGAATGATATTCGGATCCGCCACAGCAAGTTGCACACCCAGGATAGACAGGCAAAAAAACAGGACTGCGGAGTACTTGTTCATAATTGGAATAATAAGTGCAGTAGACTGGATTTTAGTCTCATTCCAGTATGATGCCATCGAGAAACTCCAGCGCAAAAGTCAAGAATTGAAAACAAAAACTAAGCAATTTATTCACTTTTAACTACACCTTGCGTATTGACTGGCGGTACGGCGTTGCAGGCATCAGTGAACCGCTTCATTTTCAGCAGACGCCGTATAATATCGAACAGACAAGCTGTGACCGTACAGCCACATTAATCCAGATGCGTAATAAAAACACATCAATCAAATCGATAAAAACATGAAATTAGTTACGTGGAATGTTAACTCCCTGAAGGTCAGGCTGCCGCAAGTCTTGCAGTGGCTGGAAACCAATCCTGTCGATGTCCTGTGCATACAGGAAACCAAACTGACGGATGACAAATTCCCTCAGGCAGAGATAGAAGCAGCTGGTTACCATGTGGTCTTTACCGGGCAAAAAACCTATAACGGCGTGGCAATTGTATCGAAGCATCCGATCACAGATGTGCAGAAAAACAATCCGCAATTTGAAGATGAACAGCAACGCATCATTGCTGCCACCATAGAAGGCATACGCATCATTTGCGCCTATGTACCAAATGGTCAGGCACTGGATTCCGACAAGTTTCAATACAAATTGAAATGGCTGGCGGCGCTGGAAAACTGGGTCAGGGATGAAATGACACGCCACCCAAAACTGGCCGTGCTGGGTGATTACAATATCGCCCCGGAAGACCGCGATGTGCATGACCCTGCCGCCTGGGAAGGCATGAACCTGGTGTCACCGCAGGAAAGAACTGCTCTGAAAAACCTGATCGCCCTGGGTCTGACAGATAGCTTCCGGCAGTTTGAACAGGCAGAAAAATCATTCAGCTGGTGGGATTATCGCGCACTGGGTTTCCGCCTGAATAAAGGTGTACGCATAGACCACATACTGCTATCAGAAGAGCTGGCAAAACAGTGCACGTCCTGCATCATCGACCGCGTACCACGCAAGTGGGAGCAACCATCGGACCATGCACCGGTGATTGCAACGTTGGGCTAAGCGGGCGTTTCTTCCTGGAGGCAACCTGTCTGCAAGCGACAGGTACGTCGTTGGACTCTGTTGATGACTGTGCGAATTGTCCTTCTTGCGTATTGGCCTATTTTTCAGAGATAAAATGCAGATACTCAGCACCGAAAGATTGAATTTAAGAGTCATCACCACTGACGACGCGGCCTTTTATCTGGCGCTGATCAATGATCCGTCCTTCATTGCGAATATTCACGACAAGGGTATACGGACGCTGGAAGCGGCGACTGAATCCATCATCAATGGCCCGCTGATCAGTCAGGCAAAAAATGGTTTCAGCCTGTATGTGGTTGAACGCAAGGACGATGCGCAGCCCATGGGGCTATGCGGCCTCGTGAAACGCGAGACTCTGAAAAATATAGACATCGGCTATGCTTTCCTGCCGCAGTATCTGGGTCAGGGTTATGCCAGGGAAGCCGCCAGGGCAACTGTCGAGTATGCGCGCAGCCATTTGCAGTTACCCAAGCTGGCGGCCATCACCTCACCCGCGAATCACAGTTCCAATAAATTGCTGCAAAGTCTGGGTTTTATACTGGAAGCGGTGGTGGTACTGGATGGTGAAACCAGAGACACCAACCTGTATGGGTATGAATTTGCTGGCAAGAACTGATTCCCTGGGCAGGAATCAGTTACAGGCGGCCAAGCTGCATTAAAGAAACCGGTCCAGAATTTTGCGACTATGCCTGTCTATTTCAAACATGTCGCGTATCAAAAACTGTATGCCGTGATTATCGGTAATCAGTAAAGATGCCCTGCCGATACGACGGATGTCTTCATCGCCTTTCAGGACAAATTCTGTCTCACCCCTGTCGGTGCTGACTTTCCAGGTACAGGGCAAGGCAAAGCTGGTGACGCTGTCGATTCGGCTGATTTCGGGCATGAATTCGCGCCCTTCCAGCTCTTCCAGTACCAGCATCCTTGATTCTTCCGACAAGTCATCCAGTTGATCTATCCAGGCGACCTCGCGGCCATCGGTCAGTACCATGGAGATGCTGATCAATGGTGACTGGATAGGAAATGCCCTGACCGGGCTGACGCCTTCAAAGACTTCACCGGCTTCATTGGTCAGAATGAGTTTGCCAAACGCATTGCGGCTGAGTTCAAATTTTGTGGTGCTCATGTGTTCAATCCTCCGCCAGCTCTGCCACGTTTTCTGCGGCATTCCGGGCCTGTGCCTGATACAGATTGTAGTAAGCCCCTTCTTTCGCCATCAATTCATCATGGCTGCCCACTTCCACTACCTGGCCACGGTCCAGTACGACCAGACGGTCTGCCTTGTGCAGTGTTGATAAGCGGTGGGCGATGGCGATGGTGGTACGGCCTTGCACCAGATTGTCCAGCGCTTTCTGGATTTCTTTTTCTGTCTGTGAATCGACGGAAGACGTGGCTTCATCCATGATCAAAATACGCGGGTCGATCAACAGGGCACGGGCGATGGAAATGCGCTGGCGCTCGCCACCCGACAAACCCTGACCACGCTCGCCCACCATGGAATCATAACCCTGTGGCAAACGCAGTATGAATTCATGGGCATGGGCAGCACGCGCTGCGGCGATGATTTCGTCGCGGGTCGCATCTGGCTTGCCGTAGGCGATATTTTCGGCGATGGTGCCAAAGAACAGGAAGGGTTCCTGCAATACCAGGCCAATGTTGCTACGGTAGTCGGATACGGCAAACGAGCGTATATCGACGCCATCCAGTAAAATCGCGCCTTCGGACACATCATAGAAACGGCAGATCAGATTCACCAGCGTACTTTTGCCTGAACCGCTATGTCCTACCAGACCAATCATTTCACCCGGTCTGATGTTCAGATTGATGCCACGATTCACCGCCCGGTTACCGTAACGGAAACCGACTTCACGCAATTCTATCTGGCCCTTGACTTCTTTTACCTTCACCGGATTTTGCGGATCTGGCACGCTGGATACATGGTCAAGAATATCGAAAATACGCTTGGCTGCCGATGCCGATTTCTGGGTAACAGAAACGATGCGGCTCATGGAATCGATACGACCATAGAAATTGCTGATGAAAGCAACCGCAGCCACCAGAGAACCGACAGTAATATCACCTTTTGAAATCTGCCAGATACCAAAACCCCAGACCACCAGAATGCCAAGATCAGTCAGAAACGACACGGTAGGTGAAAACAGCGACCAGACCTTGTTAAGCTTGTCGTTGACCGCCAGATTATGTTTGTTGGCTTCACGGAAACGACCTGCTTCACGCTTCTCCTGTGCAAAGGCCTTGACCACACGTATACCCGGAATGGTGTCGGCCAGGACATTCGTCACCTCGCCCCATACCCGGTCTATCTTTTCAAAGCCGGTACGCAATTTGTCTCGCACCAGATGGATCATCCAGGCAATAAATGGCAACGGCAGCAAAGTCACCAGAGCCAGCTTGGTATTAATCTGCAACAGAAAAGCCGCAGTCATGATGAACATCAGCACGTCAGTCGCAAAGTCAAGCAAGTGCAGCGACAGGTAAACGCAGATGCGGTCACTTTCACTACCTATGCGTGACATCAGGTCACCAGTGCGTTTACCACCAAAATATTCCAGCGACAATTTCAGCAGATGTTCATAGGTGGCGGTACGCAAATCTGCACCTATGCGCTCTGACACCAGTGCCAGGATATAAGTCTTGCCCCAGCTCAGCAGCCATGCAATAACCGCAGAACCAAGCAAACCACCGATGTAAAACACCACCAGTTTAGGATCAACATGCGCACCGTTTTGATAAGGAATCAGCACCTCATCCGTTAACGGCTTGGTCAGGTAACGCGGGATCATGTGCGCCGCCGTACCCAGCAACATCAGCGTAAAGCCGATGAACAGTTGCAGGCGGTAAGGATGAGCGAAGCGCCAAAGACGCAACAGCGTCCAGGTGGATGGTGGTGTATAGATCACCTTGGTGCAGACCGGGCATTCTTCCTGATCCGGTTCCAGCACGGCCTTGCAGCTAGGGCAGATATTTTGCTCTGCGCGGACTACCGGCATACCCGTGATATGGCTTTGCAACTGTTCTCTGAATTGATCCAGCAGGCGTATTGCATGCAGGTTCTGGCCCAGGGTAAAACGCCAGTTGGCCAGCAAACCCTGCTCATCGGTCAATTCCAGATGACCGACACCGGCATGGTCATGATGACTTAATTGCAAGCCTTGGCGAAATTCCCATGACTGCCAGTCATTGGAGCCGGATAATTTTGTCAGCAAACGGCGATCGGTCAGGACAAGCATGCCCTTGCGAAAGCGAAGTTTGCTGTCGAGGTCAACCTCAAGGGTAGTTAAAACGTTTTCGCCTTGTGCGATCTGCTTGCTCAATTCGGCTTGCCAACTCGCAGGTAGCGACAGAACAGGCTGCCCGGGATTGAATTGTGTTGTGGTCATCGTGAAACGAACTCCGGCTCAAGAGCTGGTCCTGAACAAAATCAGGACATATTTTTTAGCAAAAGGGATAACTTGGTTTCCGTTTCAGGCATAAGCCATGTCACGGAAGCAGCAATTTACGGTATTCTATCGAAAGAAAAATAATCAGATCAATCTGATCAAGAGGATGAACTGCTTTTGCGCTGGCGCGCAAGTATATCAGCAAGCGTGCCTTTCCAATTCGCTTTCACTACGATATACAACGCGTCATTATGACTTTGGCAAGACTTTCTTCTACAGGGAAAAGCAGTTCATTCAGGGAAACGAAGAAAAGCTCTAAAATTGGACTCAGACAACATGTTCCGGCAAGCTGTGGCAAGTTACAGCAAGGCATAGTGGCAGTTTTATGCAAGTCCTGCAAAAAATGACAAGATCTGGTCTGTATAACCAGGCTTATAAAAGTTTACATACATGACAACAAACAAGAAAGACATCCGCATTCTTAGCGCAACGCACTTGCGTGGCCCGAATATCTGGACTTACCGCCCTGTGATAGAAGCAGTGCTGGATATTGGTGCGCTGGAAGAGTTTCCATCGAATAAGATCCCCGGCCTCTACGAACGCCTGACTGCCTGGTTGCCAGGCATCATAGAACATCGCTGCGGTGTCGGTGAGCGTGGCGGATTTCTTGAGCGCCTGCGTGAAGGCACCTGGTCGGGTCATATCCTTGAACACGTCGTGCTGGAATTGCAAAACCTGGCAGGCATGCGTACCGGTTTTGGCCAGACCCGTTCTACCAATGTGGCCGGTGTCTACAAAATGGCATTCCGCACCCGTGAAGAACAGGTTGGCCGTGCCGCACTGGAAACAGGACGTGATCTGCTGATGGCTGCGATAGAAGACCGGCCCTTTGATGTACAAACCAAAGTAAGCGAGTTGCGTGAACTGGTCGATGACCGTTGCCTGGGCCCGAGTACTGCCAGCATCGTTGATGCAGCGACTGAACGCCGCATTCCATCCATACGCCTGACCGACGGCAACCTGGTGCAACTGGGCCATGGTGCTGCCCAGCGCCGCATATGGACAGCAGAAACAGATCGTACAGGTGCAATTGCCGAAAGCATCGCCAGCGACAAGGACCTGACCAAGACCCTGCTGCAATCCTGCGGCGTGCCGGTGCCTGAAGGTTCACTGGTACGCAGTGCCGAAGAAGCATGGGAAGAAGCACAGGATATTGGCCTGCCGGTCGTCATCAAACCCTATGACGGCAACCATGGCCGTGGTGTTTCATTAAACCTGATGAGCAAGGAAGACGTGTTTGCTGCCTATGAACTGGCAGCCCGCAAGGGTGAAAGCAAGAGCGTCATCGTCGAACGTTTTGTCACTGGTGATGAACATCGCGTGCTGGTCGTTGGCAACCAGGTGGTCGCCGTTGGCAAAGGTGAATCGCTGTGGGTGACTGGCGATGGTACATCGAATATCACTGCCCTGGTCGACAGCCAGATCAACACTGACCCGCGCCGTGGCACTACCGAAGATTGTCCGCTGAATGCGCTGGACCCTGCTGCTGGTGCAGAAATCATACTGGAATTAAAACGTCAGGGCATGGATGCCAATTCCATCCCGCTGGCCGGACAAAAAGTCCTGATACAGCCCAACGGTAATGTCGCACTTGATGTCACCGACCAGATACATCCCGATATTGCCTACGCAGCGACACTCGCAGCCCGCATCATCGGCCTGGATATTGCCGGCGTTGATCTGGTTGCGGAAGATATCTCGCGCCCCATGTCAGAGCAAGGTGCAGCGATTATCGAAGTCAATGCCAGCCCCGGCCTGCTGGCCCACATCAAACCGGCGAATGGCGAAGGCCGCCCGGTTGGCAAGGCCATCATCAATCATTTGTTTGCCCCGGATGAAACTGGTCGCATCAGCATTGTCGGTGTCGCCGGTACCAAAGGCTGCAGCCTGATCGCCCGCCTGATCGGTGCACTAATCCATATCAGCGGCAAGGAAACCGGTGTTGCCTGCGCCCAGGGCCTGTACCTGAACAAGCGCCTGGTCACCGACGGCAACTGCGCCAACTGGGAAGCTGGCCAACGTTTGCTGATCAACCGCTCGGTGCAAGCCGCCGTGTTTGAAACCAATGCCAAAACCATACTGACGGATGGTCTTGCCTATGACAAATGCGCCGTTGGTGTCGTCACCGACCTCGAAGGTTATGCCGATCTGGCAGCCCACTACATAGACAGCCCCGACCAGATGCGCAAGATCATCCGCACTCAGGTTGACGTTATTCTTCCAGATGGTGTCGCGGTATTGAATGCGGCTGACCCGGCAGTGGTGGATCTGGCAGAACTATGTGACGGCAAGGTGATTTATTATGGCCTGGACCCGGAACTGGAAGCCATCGTCAACCATCGTGCGCTGAATGAGCGCGTGGTATTTTTGCGTGATCAACACATCGTCCTGGCTAGTGGTGAAAACGAATCTGCACTGCTGCCGTTAAGCTCTTTGAAACCCGCCAAGGTAGCGCAACTGGACAGCGTACTGGCAGCAGTTGCCGCCGCCTGGGCTTTGAACATCACGCCAGAATTGATAGGTGCAGGACTGAGGACGTTTGACTCCAATCAGAAATCTGCTTACTGAGTGTCTGATTGTACTGAGTGACGTGTCAGTGAATGCCGCACCTGATGGGCATTAAAAACACTGACACAACACTGACGCAACACTGACACAAATAATTATTTACGTAATTTTTTAGAATTTGCTGCTTATTTGCTATTCCTCTGACGCTGTGACCTCCGGCTTATAAAAAGCCGGCATGCAGAAATGCAGCGCACTGTCATTTAAAGCCTTTTTCAACAGGACTAAGTTTTATGGAAGTATCACGCATCCGTGCCCTGCGCGGTCCCAATCTCTGGAGCCACCACACGGCCGTAGAAGCGATTGTTACCTGCACCCAGGAAGAGCTGTCAATTGCTGGCCTGAACGGATTTGAAGACCGTTTGCGTGCCTTGTTCCCTGAATTGAGCATCTTGCAGCCGACTGGTCATGATGACGCCATCCCCATGGCCCATGTATTTGAACTGACCGCCCTTGGCCTACAGGCAGAAGCCGGTTGCCCTGTCACATTCAGCCGTACCACGCAAACGCTGGAAGCAGGCGTATTTCAGGTAGTGGTTGAATACAGCGAAGAAGCAGTAGGCCGCCTGGCAGTCGAACTGGCAGACAAACTCATACAGGCCGCACTGAAGCACGAAGCCTTTGACCTGACCGCTGCGCTGGACCAGTTGCGTGAACTGGATGAAGATGTGCGTCTGGGCCCATCAACCGGCTCCATCGTGAATGCCGCCGTGGCCCGCAACATACCGTATCGTCGACTGACCGATGGCAGCCTTGTTGCCTTTGGCTGGGGCAGCCGCCAGCGCAAGATACAGGCCGCCGAAATGGATGGCACCAGCGCGATTGCCGAAGCCATTGCCCAGGACAAGGAACTGACCAAGAAATTGCTGCATGCAGCCGGTGTACCCGTGCCGCTGGGGCGTTCGGTATCCGACCCCGATGATGCCTGGGCAGCAGCTTTGGAAATTGGCCTGCCAGTAGTCGTCAAACCCAAGGATGGTAATCAGGGCAAAGGTGTAACCGTCAACGTCACCACCCGTGAACAACTGGATGCCGGTTTTCATGCCGCCAGCGAATTCCGTGATGACATCCTGGTTGAACGCTTTTTGCCCGGCAACGATTTCCGCCTGCTGGTGGTCGGCAACAAGCTGGTTGCCGCCGCCCGCCGTGACCCGCCACAAGTGGTGGGGGATGGCAAGAAAACCGTCCGGGAACTGGTGGATCAGGTCAACAAAGACCCACGTCGCGGCAGTGGCCATTCCACTTCCCTGACCAAAATCCGTTTCGATGATATTGCCCTTGCCAGCCTGGCTAAACAAGGCTTTGAGGCCGATTCCATCCCACCCAAAGGCCAGCGCGTTGTCTTGCGCAACAATGCCAACCTGTCGACAGGTGGCGCCGCTACCGATGTCACCGATGATGTGCATCCCGAAGTTGCTGCACGTGCCGTGGCCGCGGCACACATGGTTGGCCTTGATATTTGCGGTGTTGATCTGGTCTGCGACAGCGTATTGAAACCCATAGAATTGCAAAATGGCGGCATCGTCGAAGTCAATGCCGCACCTGGCCTGCGCATGCATCTGTCCCCCTCCTTTGGCAAGGGCCGCCAGGTTGGCGAAGCCATTATTGCCTCCATGTTTGATGACAATGATGACGGACGCATTCCGATTATTGCAGTCACCGGCACCAACGGCAAAACCACCACCGTACGCCTGATCGCCCACCTGCTGACCGCCAGCGGTTTGCGCACCGGCATGACGAATACCGATGGCGTCTACGTGGCAGGCCGCCAGATAGACAGTGGTGATTGCAGCGGCCCGCGCAGCGCCCGCAATGTATTGTCGCATCCTGATGTTGATGCTGCCGTCTTTGAAACCGCCCGTGGCGGTGTCCTGCGCGAAGGTCTGGCGTATGACCGTTGTCAGGTGGCGGTGGTCACCAATATCGGTTCTGGCGACCATCTGGGCCTGAACTACATCACTACTGTCGAAGATCTGGCTGTGCTGAAGCGCGTCATCGTGCAAAACGTGGCTGACAATGGTTATGCGGTGTTGAATGCGGCGGACCCGATTGTCGCCAACATGGCATCCAACTGCCCGTCTCCCGTTATCTTCTTTGCGGCCGATCACCAGCATCCCGTGATGTCTGCCCATCGTGCTCAGGGCAGGCGTGCCGTGTATGTTGAAAACGGCCACCTGGTGGCGGCAGAAGGCAAAATGCGCCACAACATTCCCCTGTCCGATATTCCCATCACCCGCAATGGCAGCATAGGCTTCCAGGTGGAAAACGTGATGGCATCGGTGGCCGCCGCCTGGGCCATCAATATCAGTTGGGACAGCATACGCGCCGGCCTGAAAACATTTGCGAATGAAGCCGACAATGCACCGGGTCGTTTTAATGTATTCAATTTCCGCGGTGCGACCCTGATTGCCGATTATGGCCATAATCCGGACGCGATTCTGGCCCTGGTACGTGCGGTAGAAACCATGCCCGCCAAGCGTCGTTCTGTCGTCATCAGCGGTGCCGGTGACCGCCGTGACCAGGACATCCGGCAACAGACCGAAATCCTCGGTGAGTCATTCGATGATGTGGTTCTGTACCAGGATCAATGTCAGCGCGGCCGTGCCGATGGTGAAGTCATCGCCCTCTTGCGTGAAGGCCTGGGCAATGCCAGCAAAACCTCACGCGTTGATGAAATCACCGGTGAATTCATCGCCATTGATCTGGCCATGGATAGACTGGAAGCTGGCGACCTCTGCCTGATCCTCATCGATCAGGTAGAAGAAGCCCTGGCGCATATTGCCAAACGTGTTGCGGCTGGATAAATCTCGTTAATGCACCAATAAAAAATGCCGGGCTTGATAAAAAGCCCGGCATTTTTTATTGGTGAAACCCAAAATCAACACGCCATGAATCAACACCTAAATCAACACCTAAATCAACACCTAAATCAACACCTAAATCAACACCCAAATAAGCGCCCTAAATCAGGAAACCGCTGCTGCCGTTCTTACTATTGCGCAAACCGGCCAGCGGCAGGTGCTTGTCATTGACAATCTCGCCATCCAGCATCAGTGACGTGTAGCGCAGGCAGCAAACCCGCAGGAAAGATGAAAAATTGTCGATCTGCCCGCGATAAGCCATCAACTCATCATACAGCTTGGTAATGAGTTGATTGATATTCATGCCATCGCGCTCCGCGATTTCCTGCAAGACTTGCCAGAACAGTTTTTCAAGCCGTATCGAAGTAACGACACCATGCAAGCGTATCGAACGTGCCTTGGATTCGTACAGGGCCGGATCGGCTTTTACAAAGATTTCACACATCATCCCTCCCGCATAACATCAAGTAGGTCTATCTGATGATTATACGTCAATGCCTGATTTACAATTTGATTTCCGTGCCCAGCAATTGCAGGAACTGCCCTATCCATGCAGGGTGTGCTGGCCAGGCTGGTGCAGTGACAAAATTCTTGTCAGTCACGGCATCAGTCACGGCAATATTGGCGTAATGACCGCCGGCTGCTTCAACTTCTGGCTGGCACGCCGGGTAGGCTGAACACTTGATACCTTCCAGCACTTTGGCGGCGGCCAGAATCTGCGCGCCGTGACATACCGCTGCAATGGGTTTGTTTGCCTGCGCAAAATGCTGGACGATGGCGATCACTTGCGGATTCAGGCGCAGGTATTCAGGTGCACGCCCACCCGGTATCAGCAGGGCATCGTACTCTTGCGCCTGGACACTGGCAAAGTCATGCGTAATGGTGAAGCGGTGGCCTGGCTTTTCTGTATAAGTCTGCTGGCCTTCAAAATCATGAATGGCAGTGGCAACATAATCCCCCGGCTTTTTATCCGGGCACACCGCGTGTACCGCATGCCCAACGGCCAGCAGGCTTTGAAAAGGCACCATGGCCTCGTAATCTTCCACAAAATCACCCACCAGCATAAGAATTTTTTTGGCAGCCATGATGTCTCCTGATTTATGTATAAATGGAAACTGATTGTTGAGCAAATTCTGCGCAAGGTGGTAATGACTGGTTACTACATTGGACAAAAATATTGCCGTTCAACATCAGGGCAATCTGCCTCTTTACCAGCAAGCAAAGCCAGAACGGTTTTGCAGTGGATCAATTTGTTGCTTCAGACACACTTAAGGATGAATTAAGCTGCGAATGCGCAGATAACGTTACATAATTGTCTTATCTGACATAATTGTTCTGGCTATCTACAGGAGATGGCAAGAACTCGTATAAAATTCATGATGTATTAAGAGCAAGCGCCTCAAAATGAAGTTCAGCACAGCACCACTCGTATGGAGACAAAATGGCGGAAGCGGGATTATTGTATAAGAATCAGGTAATGCTGCTCACACAGACCTTTTTCATCAAGGACAATAAAAACGAATTATTACTGGGCGCGCACAAATACGATTTCGACATCCTGTTTTTTGACCAGATGAGTGATTTCGTCATGGCAGTGCAAAGTTCCGAGAGTAATAATCTGTTTGTGATTGACCTCGATGTGCTTTACAACATGCAGGACGACATGCAGCATAACCGCCGGCAAACCATGTTCCTGAGTGATTTGCTGCAACGCCTGCCTGCCGACAAAAATTACATCTATCTGCAAACGGTACGCCAGGGTGAACGCTTTCTGCTGCAACAAAAACTGGTCGACAGCAACTGCCAGGCCTATGCAGAAAAGCCGATCACCAACGATGTGCTGGTCGACAAACTGTTCAATATTTTTGCCCAGAATAAGCGCGGTGAATCGAATACCGTTGTCTATCTTGGCGACAAGCCCATGCTGGATGTCGATTTACTGGCCGCCAACCAGATAGAGCTATTGCACTATCAGGATGGTCGTTCACTGCATGTGCGCGTCAAGGAAGTACAACCGGATGTGGTGCTCATAGAAGAAGCCCAGTACCTGCAGACCGAAGCACTGGTGCGCGTGCTGAAGAAAAACATAGAATTTGATCCTGGCCGCGAAATCATCCTGCTTCAAAACAGCCTGAACCCTGCCCTCGCCCGCCGTGCCCTGGACAGCGGTTTCGATGAAATCCTGACACCCAATGATGCCGATGTCCTGACCCGTCAGTTACTGAACCGCATCAATAAAATCCGCGCCAGCAAAGACCTGATCAGCCGTGACCGTGCCACCGGCCTGCTGAACAAGGTGGGCCTGCAAAAGAAAGCCCAGGAATGGATACGCCGCGCCACCCGGGAAGACAAACCTATGGCCTATGGCATCATCGATATCGACAAATTCAAAACCATCAATGACACCTGGGGCCATTATTTTGGCGACATCGTCATTAAACGCCTGTCTTTGGTTCTGTCGGCACAACTGGGCGAGCGCGACCTGTTAAGCCGCTTTGGTGGCGAAGAATTTGTCGTTGTGTTCTGGGACAGTACGCTGGAACAGGGCAAGCAAAAGCTGGATGCCATGCGCGAGGCCTTTGGCAAAATTGCTTTTGAAGTCAAACCCCGTGAACATAAAAACTTCAGCTTCAGTGGTGGTGTCGCTGACTTCCCCGCCTGCAAGACCGAGAATGAAATGTTCCTGCGGGCAGATGCAATGCTGTATCTGGCCAAGCAAGGCGGGCGGAATCAGGTCTGTATTTCGGGTAAATGAATTTCGGGTAAATGATATTGGAACTCAGTCCTATTGATAAACTGAGTTCTGCTTACCGGCTCCGCGACGCCTCTATCTTGCCAAGCAACCATTGCAATCCCGCCAGGTGCTGCTGATCATGGCTGCATAAATAATGAATCAGGCTGCGCAAGGTCAACGGCCCATAGCCTTCAAATTCGGCAGTACGGTTCAACTGCGCATCATGCAAATCACGGATGATGCCCATTGTTTTTAGTCTGGCAGCCCGGAATGAAACAAATACTTCCGTCACGTCCTGGCCGGCATAATCACGTTCTTTGGCCAGGGGTTCGCTATCGATGGATGCCAGCAAGGGATGGTGTTCATTCAGCGTACGTTCAAAACGCAGGTGATAGCCTTCTATCTCAATATCCCTGATATGACAGACTTGTTCAATGGCGGTAAACGGCTCGCTGGGCACACCATCCCAGGATGCAGGTGCCCAATGCTGGAAACCTTGCGGGATAAGTGAATAATGTGCTTCCAACTGCTGCGGGAAGCTTGCAAGTGTGTCCAGGGTAAGAGCATTCATAGTCATCATTTATTTAACGCTAACAGATTCAAGTGAGTCATGCCCACCTGCCCCAAACAACTGCTGTTTGACATGGGCAAGCTGATCCCTTACCTGCGCGGCTTTTTCAAATTCCAGATTCTTCGCATGATCCAGCATGAGTTTTTCCAGGCGCTTGATTTCGCGGCTGATCTGTTTCTCACTCATGACTTCATAACGCGCCTGCTCTTGCGCCACAGCCAGTTCTTCCCGCGCTTCTTGCGGATTGTAGACGCCGTCGATGATGTCCTTGATCTGCTTGCGTATGCCAACCGGGGTAATATTATTGGCCAGGTTGAAGGCTAGCTGCTTGTTGCGACGGCGTTCAGTTTCACCTATGGCGCGTCGCATGGAATCTGTCATCTTGTCGGCATACAGGATAGCCTTGCCGTGCAAATTACGCGCTGCGCGGCCTATGGTCTGGATCAGGCTGCGTTCAGAACGCAGGAAGCCTTCCTTGTCCGCATCCAGTATCGCCACCAGAGACACTTCAGGAATATCCAGCCCCTCGCGCAACAGGTTGATACCGACCAGCACATCAAACGTACCCAGACGCAGATCACGGATAATCTCTACCCGTTCAACCGTATCAATATCGCTATGCAGGTAACGCACCTTGATACCGTTTTCCCCCAGAAATTCGGTCAACTGTTCTGACATGCGTTTGGTCAGGGTCGTGACCAGTACACGTTCCTCTTTTTTTACACGTTCGATAATCTGGTTCATCAGGTCATCGACTTGGGTCAGGGCCGGACGTACTTCAATTTCCGGGTCCACCAGGCCGGTAGGCCTGACCACCTGCTCTACTGTCTGATCAGAATGCTTGTCTTCATAATCACCCGGCGTGGCCGAGACAAATACGGTCTGGCGCAATTTGCTTTCGAATTCGGCAAACTTCAGCGGACGGTTATCCAGCGCCGACGGCAGGCGGAAGCCATAATCCACCAGATTGGTCTTGCGCGCCCTGTCGCCGTTGTACATGCCGTTCAACTGGCCTGTCAGTACATGTGACTCATCCAGGAACATCAAAGCATCTGCCGGCAGGTAATCCACCAGGGTTGGTGGTGGCTCACCGGCCTTGGCACCGCTCAGATGGCGCGAATAATTTTCAATACCCTTGGTAAAGCCGATCTCGGCCATCATTTCCAGGTCAAAACGGGTACGCTGTTCTATGCGCTGCTCTTCTATGAGTTTGTTTTCACGCCGGAAGAAATCCAGGCGCTCACGCAATTCTTCCTTGATGGTGTCAATGGCACGCAAGACGGTTTCGCGCGGGGTCACATAATGCGAGCTAGGGTAGACCGTGAAACGAGGTATCTTTTGCTTGATGCGCCCGGTAAGCGGGTCAAACAATTGCAGGTTTTCGATTTCATCATCGAACATTTCCACGCGCACGGCCATTTCGGCATGTTCTGCCGGGAAAATGTCGATCGTATCACCACGCACACGGAAAGTACCGCGCCCAAAATCGACTTCATTGCGCTTGTACTGCATTTGTATCAGGCGGGCGATGACATCGCGCTGGCTGACCTTGTCCTTGGCGCGCAGGGTCAGAATCATCTTGTGGTATTCGCTGGGGTTACCGATACCATAGATGGCCGACACAGTTGCCACGATGATTACATCACGTCTTTCCATCAGCGATTTGGTACAGGACAGACGCATCTGTTCTATATGTTCATTGATGGCAGAATCTTTCTCAATAAACAAGTCGCGCTGCGGAACATACGCTTCTGGTTGATAGTAATCGTAATAACTGACAAAATACTCTACCGCATTGCGTGGAAAGAATTCCCTGAACTCACTGTACAACTGTGCCGCCAGGGTTTTATTAGGTGCAAAAATAATCGCCGGCCTGCCGGTTCTGGCGATGACATTCGCCATCGTATAGGTCTTACCCGACCCCGTCACCCCCAGCAGTGTCTGAAAAAACAAACCGTCACTGATTCCCTCTACCAGTTGCGCAATCGCCGCTGGCTGATCCCCGGCTGGCTGAAACATTTGGTACAGCTGATAGGGTGAATCTGGAAAACTGATAAATTTTGCTTCGTCCAGCTGTTCTGACAAAGCGACTGAATTGACTGGTGCTACCGCCATGATGCTATTACCTTTGCTAAAATAGGTGGCTGTACTATGCAATCTGCCTGATTCCAACCTTTACTGTCGGCAACGACAACTCTTTCAATATTATCACGATGACCGCTCCTGCTTCTTCCCCCCTGTTTTCTGCCATAGAAATGGCCCCCCGCGACCCTATCCTGGGCATCACCGAAGCCTTCAATGCTGACCAGAACGCCGCCAAGGTCAACCTGGGCGTAGGTGTATATTATGACGACAATGGCAAAGTGCCATTGCTGGAATGCGTCAAAAAAGCGGAAGCTATTTTGATGGAAAAATTCTCTCCACGCACTTACCTGCCTATCGAAGGCCTGGCTGCCTATGACAAGGCAGTGCAGGAACTGGTATTTGGTGCTGACAGCGACGTCGTCAAGGAAAAACGGGCGATTACCGCACAAGCCATAGGCGGCACAGGTGCCCTGAAGCTAGGCGCTGACTTCCTGCAACGTTTCAGCCCGACTTCTGAAGTCTGGATCAGCGATCCAAGCTGGGAAAACCACCGTGCCCTGTTTGAATCGGCTGGTTTCAAGGTCAATTCTTACCCGTATTACGACGCAAACACCCGTGGCGTCAATTTCGCCGGCATGCTGGATGCATTGAAATCCATGCCTGAAGGCTCTATCGTCCTGTTGCACGCCTGCTGCCACAACCCTACCGGTGCCGACCTGACTGATGATCAATGGACACAAGTGATTGAAGTTGTCAGCACACGCAATCTGGTTCCTTTCCTCGATATGGCTTATCAAGGCTTTGGTGACGGCATCGAAGCCGATGGCAAGGTCGTACGCCGCTTTGCAGAGGCTGGTGGTGCACTGTTCGTATCCAATTCCTTCTCCAAGTCTTTTTCGCTGTATGGCGAACGTGTAGGCGCCCTGAGCATTGCCGCATCCAGCGCCGAAGAAGCTGCACGCATCATGTCACAATTAAAACGCGTGATCCGTACCAACTACTCCAACCCGCCTACCCATGGTGGCCAGGTCGTGGCAACAGTGCTGGCTACACCAGAACTGCGTCAGTTGTGGGAAGAGGAACTGGCAGGCATGCGTGTACGCATACGCGAAATGCGCACTGCCTTCGTCAGCAAGCTCAAGGACAAGGCACCGGGCCACAACTTTGACTTTGTCATCCAGCAACGCGGCATGTTCTCGTATTCTGGCCTGACAAAAGAACAGGTTGGCCAGCTGCGCGATAAGAACTCCATCTACGCCGTTGATACCGGACGCATCTGCGTTGCTGCCCTCAACAGCAAAAATATAGACAATGTCATAGCAGCGATTACTCGGGTTTTGTAATTCGATTTGGCCAGAGTGTTGACAAACACGGGTCCGAAGCATATAATCTTTGTCTCTGTTCCCTGATAGCTCAGTTGGTAGAGCGACGGACTGTTAATCCGCAGGTCCCTGGTTCGAGTCCAGGTCGGGGAGCCACAGAATTTGAAGTAAGTAGTGAACTTAATAAAAAATCACTGCAAAAAGTTTAACGAAGATGATCAAATCTTCTATTCCCTGATAGCTCAGTTGGTAGAGCGACGGACTGTTAATCCGCAGGTCCCTGGTTCGAGTCCAGGTCGGGGAGCCAAATTTAGGAAAGAGTTACTTGCCCAGGCCAGTAACTCTTTTTTTTCCGCCCTTTTTTCGTTCTTTTTCCGCCATGCTCCATGGCACAGCCAGTCTGTCAGAATTCAAAGCTTTGTTTTTTATGTACGCGGCGTAAAATCAAACAGGCAATTCAGATATGGCGGCTGCTACAAATTTACCGGTTAATGTACATCTCCGGCCCCCAAAAATTGTACAAGCCTCCCCTCTCTTCCAGTCAGCATTCAAAAGCAAGCTCGCAAAACCCCCTCTGCTTCAACAGATACTCTTTAGTTTAGTCATAATCATTTTCTGAGTAGCCCCACTGTTCATTTTCTAGCTAAATTGACCCTATAAGTTTGATCCACCTTCCATTTCCTGGCGAAGCCCGCTGCTTGGTCATACGACCCATTAAATCCCTGCTCTGTCAGATCCAAGTGAATCCGTTTTAAGCTAGGTTGTTGCTTGCGATTTTTGTATGACCAGATGGCCAGGAAGTGTTTCAATTTGGCCGCTGCAATTCGAGCGCGAGGTTCCAGCGGCTTCAGTGTTGAGATCAGGGTGTGACGTGAGTATGATAAATTTTGCTGACTATCGTCCATTTACCTTCGACCTTCAGAAGCTGGAAGAAATCGCTGAAGGAAAAGCCCGAGACGTCGTTGGAGTCGATGCGCGCACTGGCGGCGGTGCCCACGATGTCCACTTTGACGATCACGCTCTGAGCTTCGGGTGATGGGCGAAATGGCGGGTTGTCGATGCCATCAAACAGCTCTTGAATCGGGCCGCCAGTCAGCTTGCCCTTGGCGTCGACGCTGAAAATGGTGGCCTTTTCGCTGAAGGCTGGCTTCATGATGCTGCTTTTGGCCTGTTTGCAGCCATCGATGTACATGTTCAGCACTTGGACGATGGCTTGATAATCTTTAACGTAAGTAGGTTTGCGAATGGTCTTGCTACTGGCAGCCTGTTGGCCACCCTGCAAGTCTGCGGCTTGAGCAGCCGCGCCGAAGCCAGAAATGATTGCCGCGAACAACAAGGTCTTGAAAAAGGTCATTTTCATTTAGTCACTCTTGATAAGTGTTGCAATTGCTGATGGAGGCGGCAGACCTGGCCAGAGGCGTGATCTGCCGCGCGTGTTCAATCCGGACTGGACAATACAGACTTAAGATCAAGGCGCTACGTGGGTATGGAAGATCTTGCTGACTATCGTCCATTTACCTTCGACCTTCAGCAGGTGGAAGAAATCGCTGAAGGAAAAACCCGAGACATCGTTAGAGTCGATACGAGCACTGGCGGCGGTGCCTACGATATCGACTTTAACGACCACACTCTGCGCCTCAGGCGACGGGTGGAACGCGCTGTCGATGCCGTCGAACAGTCCCTGGATCGGGCCGCCAGTCAGATTGCTGTCGCCATTGACACTAAACATCGTTGCCTGCTCACTGAAAGCTGGTTTCATGACGCTACTTTTAGCCTGTTTGCAGCCATCGATGTACTTGTTCAGTACCACAACGATAGCTTGATAGTCCTGCACGTAGGTAGGTTTGCTCATTTTTTACTCCTGATTGGTCATTCGAGTCGTTGTAAAAGCCGGTCGCTTTGACCGGCACGGGGTTCAAGCCTGGTGGCTACATGCGGCGGTATCCGCCGCCGGGGTCCATGCTCCGAGCTGGGCAAGCTTACTTGCGCGGTGGTCAAGCCACCAGCCGGCCTGCACATGCCAGTTGGCATAGGCTGCGTCAGGGTTGACTGCTCCAAGAGTCTGCTGTGCATGCAATGGAAAGTGCGGATCGCGCAGCGCCGCATGCCCAAGCGCGACCAGGTCGGCCTGGCCGGACGCGATGACAGATTCGGCCTGCCGCGGATCGACGATGATTCCTACTGCCATGGTGCCAATGTTTGCTTCACGACGGATCTGCGCAGCGAACGGCACTTGAAAGCCATAGCCATTGGGGTATTCGAAGACGCCGAAGCCACCGGACGAGCAATCGATGACGTCGACGCCGACCGCCTTCAGGGCCGCGGCAAAAGCAACGCTGTCGGCGATGGTCCAGCCGCTGCTACTGCCATCGACCGCAGACAAGCGCACGAACAGCGGCTTGTTCTGCGGCCAGACCTCACGCACCTCGCGGGCGATCTCGAGCGGCAGCCGGATGCGGTTCTCGAAGCTGCCGCCGTATTCATCGTTGCGATCGTTGGTCAGCGGTGACAGAAACGCGTTGAGCAGGAAGCCATGCGCATAGTGCAGTTCGAGCACATCGAAGCCCGCTTGCAAGGCGCGGCGTGCCGCAGCGACAAAGTCCGCACGTACCTCGGCGATACCTTGGGCATCAAGAGCTGTGGGCACCAGCCAGCCGTCAGCGACCGGGCGCGCGCTTGGTGACACTACCTGCCACGCGTGTTCACCGCGTGCCGCGTCAACCTCGTTCAGTGGACCGTTACCTTCAAAGGCTCTCTGTATGCTGGCTTTGGGTCCTGCATGGCCAATCTGGATACCCGGGGTCGCGCCATAGGCTTTGGCAAACTCGGTAATGCGTGCGAGGCCCGGTATATGGGCGTCATCCCACAGGCCCAGGTCGCCATGTGTGATCCGTCCTTCAGGCGAGACGGCCGTCGCCTCGACCATTAATAGGCCAAAGCCGCCAAGAGCGAAACGTCCGTAGTGGATGGCGTGGTAATCGCTGACGTAACCATCTTTCGCCGTGTACTGGCACATAGGGCTGAGGGCGTAGCGGTTGCGCAGGGTGACACTGCGCAATGTCAGGGGTTCAAAGATTCTGCTCATGGTTCTTTTCTCGAAAAATAGCTTGCATAGCCGGATTGATTTGTTAGATGTGGTCAGTATGCAGATCGGCGATAATGACGTAAATAGTCATAGGTGGAGATACAGTATGAACAAAAAAGTCATAATTGAACCTTCAAGCCGCGTGGAAGGTTTGGAAGGCGCAATCTCTACGCCTCCTCTGCATCTCCCAGGTCTGCTGACCTTTGAGGCCGCGGCCAGACATTTGAACTTCGCTCGCGCCGCCGCAGAAATAGGCGTCACGCCAACGGCGGTGTCACGCACGATCAAAAACGTCGAAGCTCAACTTAACGTGCGGTTGTTCAATCGCACCACACGCAGTGTCAGTCTGACCGAGGCTGGCGCGTCATTGAACACGGCATTGGCACCGGCACTTGCCTTGATCAAAAACTCCTTGTCACAAGCATTGCTCGCGACCGATCAACCTTCGGGTATGTTGCGCGTCAGTTCATCCTACGTTGCCTACCGTATCTTGATCAAGCCGCACATACAGTCGTTCCTGGAATATTTCCCGCTGATTAATGTCGAAATATCACTCGATAATCAACTGCGCGATATCGTCAACACCGGTTTTGATATCGGCATACGCATGGGGAGGAAACTGCAAAATGACATGATTTCCGTGCAGCTGGGAGCAGTTCAAAAAAGAATTGTGGTAGCGGCACCGGATTACTTCCGCGAGCGCAGTGAACCGCAAACGATGGCTGAACTGCTTAAGCACAACTGCATACGCCAGCGCTATTGCGTTGGGGGAAGATTATATGACTGGAAGTTCGAAGATCGCGGCCAGATGGTTCAAATCGATGTTCAAGGGCGCTTTATTTTTGACGAAATGCGATCCGTGGTAGATGCTGCAATACAAGGCCACGGCATCGCTTTCATATTAAAGGATTTTGCGAAGCAAGAGCTAGCAGACGGCAAGCTGCGGCAAATACTGAAGCAACACTGGGCACTGGACGACGCTTTTCATCTCTACTATCCTCATCGCGAGCACATGCCCGGGAAGCTGCGTGCATTCGTCGATTTCATGCGTACTGCTAATCCAAGCAAACCGTCTTTATTTTAAGTTTAGCAAACTCAATGCAGCAGCGCTGGATTTGACCAATTGGACCGACAGCGCGGAACAAGAATCAATCGTCCGTTACCCCTACATGTGCCGTGAAAACAGCTTCATCTGGATCTGAAAAAACTGGGATTTGAAGGGCCCTATGACCGGGTGGCAGCCTTCACCAGGAAGTGGAAGGTGGATCAAACTGACAGGGTCAATTCAGCTAGCAACCGCACAGCAAGCTCGCAAAAGCCCTCCCCCCCCCTCTGCTTCAACAGATACTCTTTAGTTTAGTCATCATCATTTTCTGAGCAGATACGTCCCCTGCATGGATTGCAGTCCATTCGCTTACCTGCTGCATTGCTCAGGCCCATTTCCGCGCTCTGATGGCTAAAGCAAAACGCGAAGCAGGCCCATCTTTCTCCATAAAGAAAAACGGCCCGGTTAACAATCTGACCGGGCCGTTCTTTTTTCCAAACACACTCTTTCCAAGGCTATTCTGTTCGTATCATCAGATACGCTTGACCGGATATAACCGGATAAACAAGGCCAGCAGCAATGGGACTGGCAATGCGCCCTGGCTACCCGGTAACAATGCCCTCTTACGCAATCAGATTGCCAATACTGATCGTACCAATCGTACCCGTCAATTGTACAAAGAAGTCAGTATCATCAAAATGGGTGACATCTGTACCGGTGTTCTGGACCAGATAAGTACCCGCTGCTGTACCTGTTTGTATCGTGATCAGGTAAGCCTGGTTTGTCTGGGTAAAAACGACAGCAAGGCCTGCAGCAATCGTGGTCAGGTAATTGCCCGTATCGGCATTACCGATGATGTAGGAACCCACACTCACCGCATTGACACCCGTCTTGAAGTAATCAGTACCTGTAGAGTTGAAATTGCCCACGATGTCGACCTGTGTCCTGTTCGACATATTGGCACCACTTTCTATCAGTGTTTCAGAACCGGCACCTGAGAACTGCAGGTTGATGGTATCCACACCCGTACCACCTGTAATGGTTGTCGAAGAAGAGCTGGAACCCAGCAGGTTCAGGGTCTGGCCGCCAGTACCCATGATAATGGTGTTGTCGCCCGTGCTCTTCGTATAGTTCAATGTCACGCCCGCACCATCCTGGTTGGTGATGCTGGTTGTACCTGTACTGCCCGCCACGCTAATGATTTCGACGTTGGCGATCTTGGTGCTGAAGTCCAGGTTCTGGACGCTGGTGGTGCCAACATTGAGAACGTCAATACCATTGCCGCCATCAATGGTGGTCAGGAAGTTGGCGATCTGGTTGGCCGTGAAATTGAAGACATCCGTACCGGTACCACCAATGACGCTGACAGCCACGTTGGCTGATGTGAAGTTGTTGGTGCCGTTGGCGAGGTTGTACTTTTCAACGGTACTAAAGGCTGTAACCGTACCAGCCGTCGTCAGGTTGATGGTTTCGACTCCTGATGCATTGACGGTACCGGTAAATTGCGCCATCTGCGCTGCAGTCATGGTGATGTTGGCATTATTGGTCACGGTCAGGTTTTCAAAGCCGGTGACAGTGGCATTACTGATATCTGGTATAGACGAGAAGAATGCCAGGCTGTCTGTACCAGTATTACCAGCAGTATAAGTGCCAAGGATGGTCACGCCATTCAGGGCCAGGCTATTATTGCCGTTGCCTAATGCCGCTGTACTGGAAACCGTGCCGTTGATCGTGATATTGTCGTTACCTGTACCACCAGTGTAATTAACACCAGCCGTCGCAGAGTTCATGTTGACGGTATTAGTACCGGTGGCGCTACCTTTGACAGTCGCCGTACCTGTCAGGGCATTGGCTGTCCAGGTAAATCCGCCCAGGGTAATGCCGCTGGCATCGACATTAATCAGCGAGGTACTGGTGGCTGGCATGGTCAGACCGGCATTGCCGCTGATATTGATGTTTTTGACCGAGTTACCGAGTATGGTCAGCGTGTCATTGAAAAGACCTGTCGGTGTGCCCTGGGTATCAACGGTGGTGATGTTGAAGGTCTCAACACCGGATGCAGTAATGCCGGTGGTGGCAAAGGCAACAGCAGAAGTGCTGCCGTCAGTCAGCGTCAAATTGACGATATCATTGACGCCGCCAGCAAAGGCCGCGTTGGAGATAGTAAAGGCCGTGCCCGTGCCATTCAGCGTGATGTTGCCATTGCTGGGCAGGTTGCTCAATGTCAGTCCGTTTGCGCCAGAGAAGGTGACGTCGCTATAGTTACCCAGGGTCTGCAAGTCTATGGTCTGATTGGTGACACTGGCGAGGCGCAATTTCTCAAAGCCGGTGACATTGCCAGCAAAAGTACCTGAGCCGGAGGCGACAGCTGCATAGGCGGCTGACAGCACGATGGTGTCGGTGCCCAGGCCGCCATTCACAACAATAGGCAGCAAGGCTGTATTGGGGATGAAGGTATCATCGCCAGAGCCGCCATTGATGGTGGTGAAGCCCGCAGACGTATTGTAGGTGATGGTATTGGTACCATTGGCCAGGTTAAGAACCTTGAGGTTACTGAGCGTGCCACCGGTCGAGCCATTGTTGATGGTGACTGTGCCAGCCGTAGTCAGTGTCAACACGTCAGTGTCTGCAGCATTACCAGCAATGGTTGTACCATTAAGGCCAGGGATGGTAGACATGAAGATGTCGTTGGCGCCTGCTGTGCCATTCAAGGTGCTGCCGGCGGTCACAGCAACCGCATTGGCAATACCAAAATCATTGGCAAAAATAGTACCCGTTGTACCACCCAGTTTGACGATGAAATCGCCAGTATCAACTGTACCTACACTGCCGCCAGTATTCTGGAATGCATAAATTCCCGCTGCGGTACCGCTGTTCACGGTGACGGTATAAGCCTGGCCTGTATTTGCCAGGCTCGCACCCGCTGCAGTTGCTGCTGTAGCAATGGCTGCGGCCAGACTGCTGCTGTCGGCATTGGCAATAGTCAGATTAAACAATGAAGTTGGCAAAACACCGGTAGCAAAAATGTCTGCGCCTGCCGCCTTGAAATTATTGATCGTATCAATGGCAGCGATGTTTGAGCCAAGCGCGATGACATCCGCACCAGTTGCAGTGGTAGACAAATTAATGATATCCGCACCAGAACCGCCAGTGATGGTCGTGCGCCCTGTGCCCGTGCCCAGGATATTGAGGGTCTGGCCACCTGAGCCGAGGGTGATGTTGTTGATGTCGTTAGCAGCAGACTTGGTGTAGTTCAGCGTTACGCCTGCGCCATTTTCATTTGTCACTGTCCAGGTTGGCGTCGTACCACCAGTGACGTTAATGACCTCTACACCACTGACTTTGGCAGACAGGTCGAGGGCCGCTGTCACAGCACCGACATTGAGGGTATCCGTACCTGCACCACCATTGATGGTTGCGGCAGCAGCGATGATGGCTGAGCTCGCAGTAATGGTGTCATTACCCGTGCCACCCGTTACAGAAACCAGACCGCTTGCTGCGGTGAAGGTGTTGCCGCCATTTGCCAGTACATAATTTTCTACATTGCTATTGCCAGTAATACTGCCGGTAGTCGTAATGTTGACAGTTTCTGTCCCTGCGGCAGTGAAGGTGGTAAAGCCAGCAAACTGTGCCGCTGTCATGGTTACAGACGCGTTATTATTGATATTGACGGATTCAAAACCACTGACATTGGCCGCGCTGATATTGCTGCCATTGAACAGGTACAAGGTATCAGATGTGCCAGAACCAGCCACAAAGGTGCCGGTATAGGTTTTGCCCTCCATGACCAGGGTATTGCTGCCCGCCCCCAGATTGACATTGCCAGCCAGCATGGAGTTGCCACTATTCGCCAGATCAACATAATCATTGCCTGAGCTGCCATTGATGGTGGTAATGCCAGAATTCGCTACTGAGAAGAAAACAACATTGGAAGCGGTACCATCCATCGTCAGTGTCTTGATATTGGTGATGGTATTACCACTACCAATATTCACCGTACCACCACCAGAGATGGTGATGGTGTCAGAGTCGCCATTGTTACCATTGACGGTAGTACCGACCAGCGACGCGACATTGCCGGTGAAATTTTCATTCAGGCCAGCTGTGCCATTGAATGTCCCGCCGGCAGTCAACGCAGTACCATTGGCTGCCTGACCACCGCCATTCGATGGGCTGGTGCCTATGGTTCCAGCAATTGCAGATGCACCACCGGAAACAATAATCGCATTGGAAGTCGTACTATTATTAACACCGCCACCCGTTGCATTCGAAGACGAAGTCACGTCATACACCAGCGTACCGCCAGTGATGGAAATAAACGACAGATCAATATTATTCGCACCCGCGATATCATCCACAATCGTCAGTTGATGTGGGCCTGCACCGCTGAAGGTCAATACCGGACCTGTCAGGTTCAATGCAGCACGGGCAGCTACCAGAGCAGCATATTGGCTGGCAGTGATAACAACAGCAGAGTTTGCTGTGATGTTTTCAACACCGGACAGTTGTGCACCCGCCAGGTTGATCGCACCGTAAGTAACCAGTGTATCGTTACCGTTACCCAGGTTGATGGTGTCTGTCACTACACGGGCCACTGCTGTTGCTGTGGATTGTGTATTGAGGTTCACGCCGTTTTCTGTCACGTTGTACGTACCGGCAACATAGTTACCCAGCAATACCACGCGGTCAGCACCTGCACCCAGGCTCAGGAAGTTGGCGCCACGGCCCAGTGTCACGTCCAGTGCAGATTGCGCTGTCAGTGCACCAGCATCGATGG